>CAMBZX010000071.1 GCA_945872185.1 Synechococcus sp. UW140
TCGGCCCTGCGCAAGGTTGCCCGGGTCAGGCTGACCTCTGGCTTTGAGGTCACCGCCTACATCCCAGGCATTGGCCACAACCTCCAGGAACACTCCGTGGTTCTGATCCGCGGCGGCCGCGTCAAGGACCTTCCCGGCGTGCGATACCACATCATCCGCGGCACCCTCGACACCGCCGGTGTCAAGGATCGGCGCCAGTCCCGTTCCAAGTACGGCGCCAAGACACCCAAGGCCTGATGGGTTGGATCCCGGACCCGGGATCCGCCGCTGTTTAGTCCAGACTCCCCCGCCTTTTCCCTTCCCGTTCCATGTCCCGCCGCAACGCCGCCGAGAAGCGCCCGGTCCTGCCGGATCCCCAGTTCAACAGTCGTCTGGCCTCGATGATCGTGGCCCGGCTGATGAAGCATGGCAAAAAGTCCACGGCCCAGCGGATCCTTTCGGACGCCTTCAGCCTGATCAACGACCGCACCGGCGGCGATCCCCTCGAGCTGTTCGAAACCGCCGTCCGCAACGCCACCCCCCTGGTGGAAGTGCGCGCCCGCCGCGTTGGCGGCGCCACCTATCAGGTGCCGATGGAAGTCCGTCAGGATCGTGGCACCGCCATGGCCCTGCGCTGGCTGGTCAACTTCTCACGCGCCCGCAACGGTCGCTCCATGGCCCAGAAACTGGCCGGGGAACTGATGGATGCGGCCAACGAGGCCGGCAGCGCCGTTCGCAAGCGGGAAGAAACCCACAAGATGGCCGAGGCGAACAAGGCCTTCGCCCACTACCGCTATTGAGCCAGGCGGGAACCGGCCGCACGAGCGGGGCCGATTCCCACCTCAGGCCGCAGGCCAGCCTGGTCTGTAAAGTAATACTCGTTTTTTTGCCCCCACCCGGAGAACTCGTCAGTGGCCCGCGCCTACCCCCTCGACCGCGTCAGAAACATCGGGATCGCCGCCCATATTGACGCGGGCAAAACCACCACCACCGAACGGATTCTTTTTTATTCGGGCGTGGTTCACAAGATGGGTGAGGTGCACGACGGCGCCGCCGTCACCGATTGGATGGAGCAGGAACGAGAACGGGGTATCACGATCACGGCGGCTGCCATTTCCACCAGCTGGAAAGACAACCGCATCAACATCATTGACACCCCTGGCCACGTGGACTTCACCATCGAGGTGGAGCGTTCGATGCGGGTTCTCGATGGCGTGGTGGCGGTGTTCTGCGCCGTGGGCGGAGTCCAGCCCCAGTCGGAAACGGTCTGGCGTCAGGCTGACCGCTATAACGTGCCCCGCATCGTGTTCGTCAACAAGATGGACCGCACGGGCGCCAACTTCCTGAAGGTCTACGACCAGATCAAGGATCGCCTCAAGGCCAACGCCGCACCGATTCAGCTGCCGATCGGCGCGGAGGGCGATCTCAAGGGAATCATCGACCTGGTTCGCAACAAGGCGATCGTCTACACCAATGATCTCGGCACCGACATCATTGAGGAGGAGGTGCCTGATGCGATGAGGGATGAGGTTGACCTCTGGCGCGACAAGCTCATGGAAACCGTCGCCGAAAACGACGAAGAGCTGCTGGATGCCTACCTTGAGAACGGCGAACTCACCGAAGCCCAACTGATCAGGGGCATCCGTGAAGGCGTCGTCAAGCACCGACTGGTGCCGATCCTGTGCGGTTCTGCCTTTAAAAATAAAGGGGTTCAGTTGGTATTGGACGCGGTGGTTGATTATCTTCCCGCGCCGGTTGACGTACCGCCGATCACCGGTCTGTTGCCCGACGGCACCGAAGCCACCCGTGCCTGCGACGACAGCGCCCCCTTCAGCGCCCTGGCGTTCAAAGTGATGGCCGATCCCTACGGCAAACTCACCTTCATTCGCATGTATAGCGGCGTGCTGCAGAAGGGCAGCTACGTGATGAACTCCACCAAGGACAAAAAAGAGCGCATCTCCCGCCTGATTCTGCTCAAGGCCGACGACCGGGAAGAAGTGGACGAGCTGCGGGCCGGTGATCTCGGCGCCGTGCTGGGTTTGAAAGACACCACCACCGGCGACACTCTCTGTGTTGACAGCGATCCGATCATCCTCGAATCGCTGTTCATCCCCGAACCGGTGATTTCGGTGGCGGTGGAACCGAAGACCAAGGGCGACATGGAGAAACTCTCCAAAGCGCTGCAATCCCTGTCGGAAGAGGATCCCACCTTCCGGGTTTCCACTGATCCCGAAACCAGCCAGACCGTGATCGCCGGCATGGGCGAACTCCACCTGGAAATCTTGGTTGATCGCATGTTGCGGGAGTTCAAGGTGGAGGCGAACATCGGTGCTCCGCAGGTGTCCTACCGGGAAACCATCCGGGGCAGCGCCAAGGGCGAAGGCAAGTTCGCTCGCCAGACCGGTGGCAAGGGCCAGTACGGCCACGTGGTGATCGAAATGCAACCCGGCGAGCCTGGTACCGGGTTCGAATTCGTGAACAAGATTGTTGGCGGCATTGTTCCCAAGGAATACATCGGACCGGCGGAAGCTGGCATGAAGGAAACCTGCCAGTCCGGCGTGATTGCAGGTTTTCCGATGATCGATATCCGAGTCACGATGGTCGACGGTTCGTACCACGACGTCGACTCCTCGGAAATGGCCTTCAAGATTGCCGGGTCCCTGGCTTTCAAGGACGGCGTCAAAAAGTGCAATCCTGTACTGCTTGAGCCGATGATGAAAGTGGAGGTGGAGGTGCCTGAGGATTACCTCGGCTCCGTTATCGGAGATCTCTCCTCCCGCCGCGGCCAGGTTGAAGGCCAGTCCGTCGACAACGGACAGTCCAAGGTCCAGTCCAAGGTGCCTCTGGCCGAGATGTTCGGCTACGCCACCCAGCTCCGATCCATGACCCAGGGTCGGGGTATTTTCTCAATGGAGTTCAGCCACTACGAGGAAGTTCCTCGCAACGTCGCTGAAGCCATCATCTCCAAGAATCAGGGCAATTCCTGATCTTCCCAACCACCCAACCCACAACCCCGATTCTTTCCTTCCATGGCACGCGAGAAGTTCGAGAGGAACAAGCCCCACGTCAACATCGGCACCATCGGCCACGTTGACCATGGCAAAACCACCCTCACTGCCGCCATCACCAACGTGTTGGCGTCCCAGGGCATGGCCAAGGCCCAGGCCTACGACGAAATCGACGGCGCTCCTGAGGAAAAGGAACGGGGCATCACGATCAACACCGCCCACGTGGAGTACGAAACCACCAAGCGCCATTACGCCCACGTTGACTGCCCCGGCCACGCCGACTACGTCAAGAACATGATCACCGGGGCCGCCCAGATGGACGGCGCCATCCTCGTGGTGGCCGCCACCGACGGCCCGATGGCCCAGACCAAGGAGCACATCCTGCTGGCCAAGCAGGTGGGCGTGCCCGCCCTGGTGGTGTTCCTCAACAAGAAGGACATGGTGGACGACGAGGAAATCCTCGAGCTGGTCGAACTGGAGATGCGCGAGCTGCTCGACAAATACGAGTTCCCCGGCGATGACATCCCTGTGGTGGCCGGCTCTGCCCTCAAGGCTCTGGAGTACATCCAGGGTGGCAACAAAGCTGTCCGTGGCGAAAACGAGTGGGTCGACAAGATCCTCGACCTGATGGACGCCGTGGATGAGTCGATTCCTGAGCCTGAGCGTGAAATCGACAAGCCCTTCCTGATGGCTGTCGAAGACGTGTTCTCGATCACCGGTCGTGGCACCGTGGCCACCGGCCGGATCGAGCGCGGCAAGGTGAAAGTGGGTGAGACCGTGCAGATCGTGGGCATCAAAGACACCCGCGAAACCACGGTGACCGGTGTGGAAATGTTCCGCAAGCAGTTGGAAGAGGGCATGGCCGGCGATAACGCAGGTCTGCTGCTGCGCGGCATCCAAAAAGAGGACATCGAGCGCGGCATGGTGTTGGTGAAGCCCAACTCCATCAAGCCCCACACCAAGTTCGAAGGTGAGATCTATGTGCTGAAGAAGGAAGAAGGCGGCCGCCACACTCCCTTCTTTGCTGGTTATCGCCCGCAGTTTTACATTCGCACCACGGATGTGACCGGCCAGATCACGGCCTTCACCTCCTCCGACGGCGCGGACGTGGAAATGGTGATGCCCGGTGACAACATCAAGATGACCGGTGAGCTGATCTGCCCAGTGGCCATCGAACAGGGCATGCGCTTCGCCATCCGCGAAGGCGGCCGCACCATCGGTGCCGGCGTGGTCTCCAAGATCCTCCAGTGATCCGGTTCCGCTCGACTCGCTGACCTAAGTTCACGGGGTGGGAGCCGTTCGGATTCCCACCCCGTTTCCCAGGGCCTCAGCAGGCCTTGAGCACCTCGACAACCGGGTATCCCGGCTCGACCTCCAACTTTGAGAAGCCCGGTCGCGTGCTTCCGGCTTCCTCACCCTGCGCGGTGACCCCTGCGCCCCTTTCACATTTCGCCATGTCCACTGCCATTGCTCAGCAGAAGATCCGCATCCGCCTGAAGGCGTTTGATCGCCGCATGCTGGATCTCTCCTGCGACAAGATCATCGAAACCGCCGATCACACGGCCGCCACGGCGATCGGCCCGATTCCCCTGCCCACCAAGCGCAAGATCTACTGCGTTCTGCGTTCGCCCCACGTGGACAAGGATTCCCGCGAACACTTCGAAACCCGCACCCATCGGCGGATCATCGACATCTACAGCCCCAGTGCCAAAACCATCGACGCCCTGATGAAGCTGGACCTGCCCAGTGGCGTTGATATCGAAGTCAAGCTCTGACACCGGGCCATCACCACTCCGCTGGTCCTGATTTCAGCGGCCTCCTGCAGCATGGCTGCCGCTGACATTCTCCCTATCCCTTCCACCCCTGTTCCGCACCTGCCGGAGCAGGGGTGTTCTTTCTAGGATTCGCCCCAACCATGACGCCGACGCGTTGCGTTCCCTGATCCGCTCTCCCCATCCCTTCGGCCCTCCAGGTCTGTACACCCGTGCCGCCGGCGGCACCCTGCTGGCGTGAGCGACCTTGCTGTGCGGGAACTGCCCCTGTTCCCCCTGCCCGATGTGGTGCTTTTCCCCCAGGAGGTGCTGCCCCTGCACATCTTTGAGCCCCGGTATCGCATGATGTTGCGCACCGTGATGGCTGAAGATCGGCGTTTCGGTGTGGTGCGCTGGGATCCCCAGGACCAGCAAATGGCCGATGTGGGCTGCTGCGCCGAAATCCTGCACTGCCAGAACCAGGAGGACGATCGCAGCAACATCGTGACGATGGGCCAGCAGCGCTTCCGGGTGCTCGACATCGTGCGCGACGCCCCGTTCCGGGTCGGCTTGGTCAGCTGGATTGAAGACGCAGTGAGCGACAGCCATGACGAGCTGGAAACGCTCACCTCCGACGTTTCCCGGGCGCTGCGGGATGTGGTGGAACTGACCGGCAAGTTGATTGGCAAACCCGCCTCCCTGCCGTCCGATCTGCCCGACCTCCCCCGGGAGCTGTCTTTCTGGATCGGCGCCCATCTGGGTGGACCGGTGGCCGACCATCAACAGGCCCTGCTTGAGATCACCGACACGGGCGAGC
Organism: Synechococcus sp. UW140; assembly: GCA_945872185.1. Taxonomy (GTDB): domain Bacteria; phylum Cyanobacteriota; class Cyanobacteriia; order PCC-6307; family Cyanobiaceae; genus Cyanobium. The sequence continues at coordinate 5,556 of CAMBZX010000071.1, forward strand.
GGCTGCGTCAGGAGTACGAGCTGCTCGACCAGACCCGGCGCCAATTGGCGGCCCGCACCGTGCTCAAAGACACCTTTCCCAGCCTGAATGAAGACAACCTGGGGGGGAGGGAGTGAGCCTCAGTGCCCATCCCCTGGGCTGGCTGCTGCTGGCCCTGCTGCTGTTCGGGCTGGCCCTGGTGGTGTTGAGCCTCTGGCTGCGCCGCAACCGCCGATTCGTCGGCACCAGCACCGTGGCGGAGGCCTATGACCGCTGGACTGAAGACCAGCTGCTGGAGCGTCTCTGGGGTGACCATGTGCACCTGGGCCACTACGGCGATCCACCCGGCCGCCGCGACTTTCGCGCCGCCAAGGTGGCCTTCGTCCATGAACTGATCCGCTGGAGTGGGCTCGATCAGTTGCCGCCGGGCTCCAGGGTGCTGGATGTGGGCTGCGGCATCGGTGGCAGCGCCCGCATCCTCGCCCGCGACTATGGCTTTGAGGTGCTGGCCATCAGCATCAGCCCTGGCCAGATCCAGCGGGCCCAGGACCTCACCCCGGCCGACCTGGACCATTGCCGCTTCGCTGTGATGGATGCCCTAGCCCTGGCTCTGCCAGATGGGAGCGACAGCGACGGCTTTGATGGCGTCTGGAGTGTGGAAGCCGGCCCCCACATGCCGGACAAACAGCGCTACGCCGATGAACTGCTGCGGGTGCTCAGGCCCGGCGGCCTGCTGGCGCTGGCCGACTGGAACCGCCGCGATCCGGCCGATGGTGCCATGAACCGCCAGGAGCGCTGGGTGATGCGCCAGCTCCTCGATCAATGGGCCCACCCCGAGTTCGCCAGCATCCGCTCCCTGAAGCAGAACCTGGAGCAGAGCCCCTGGAGCGGCGGCATGCGGGTGGAAACCGGCGACTGGACCCGCGCCACCCTGCCCTCCTGGATTGACTCGATTCTCGAAGGCATGCGCCGTCCTGCCGCCGTGCTGGGTCTGGGCCCGTCTGCAGTGCTGCAGGGCCTGAGGGAAACGCCCACCCTGCTGCTGATGGACTGGGCCTTTCGCCGCGGCCTGATGCAATTCGGAGTGTTCCGCGGTCGCAAACCAGGGCCTTGAATCCCCTGGAAGCCGCGCGACTCAGGCCGCTGGCGCTTCAAGCGCCAGGTTGGTGAGCGGATAAGCCCCGAACAGGGCCAGATGCTCGCAGTGGGGCCTGAGCTCAGCGAGCGCCTTGTCCAGCGGCTCGGGGCCCTGGGGAAGCTCAAGATCCACGAAAAAGAGGTATTCCCCCATCTCGCGCTTCGACGGCCGCGATTCGATGCGGCTCATGTTCAGCCCCTCCCGGGCAAAGCAGCCCAGTGCCTGCAACAGGGCGCCGGGCTGGTTCGAATGCAGCGAGAAGGCCAGGCTCGCCAACGGTCCCGCCTGGGAGCGGGGCCCGCGGCGCAGCAACAGAAACCGGGTGCAGTTGCCTGCCGCATCGTTGATCGGATAATCGAGCACCTTCAATCCATGTTCCGCTGCCGCCTCCCGCGAGGCGATGGCGGCACGGAAGCGGCTGCCACGCACCATCCTGGCGGCCTCGGCGGTGGAACTGGTGGGCAGTTGCAGGGCACTGGGCAGGTGCTCCGCCAACCACTGACTGCACTGGGCCAGGGCCTGGGGATGGGAGAGCACCTCGCTGACCCCTTCCAGCGGACCGCTACCCACCAGGGCATGGCGGATCGGCAGCACCAGGGCATGGACCACGGCCAGATCGCCATGTTCCCAGAGGGCATCGAGGCAGGCGGTGACGCCCCCCTCCACCGAGTTCTCCACCGGCACCACGGCCGCCTCGCACTGACCGGAGGCCAGGGCCTGAATCACGGCGCGGATGCCCTGTTGTGGCACGTAGAGCACGTCGGTGAAGTGCTCCAACTCCGCCAGCTTCCGGGCCGCCTGCTCGCCATAGGTGCCGACAGGACCGAGGAAGGCAAGACGCATGGCGAGGGCGAAGGGAAAGTGGGCCGATAGGATCATGCCTTGCCGGCCAGCTGGCCATGCCCCTGGCGTTCAGCGCAAGTCAGCAGCTGACCCTGCCGATCGTCGATTCGGACGATCGGCTGGCCACCTACCTCAGCCAGGAAGACCGGGTGGTGACCGCCCTGCTGGATCCGCAGCAACTGGTGACCCTGGGCCCGGGCCACTACCGCTACAGCGTCACCCGGGTGCAGGTGTTTCAACTGCAGATCCAGCCGATCGTGGAACTGCGGGCCTGCCATCAGGACGATCGCCTGGAACTGGAAGCCCTCGACTGCCAACTGGAGGGACTGGGCCTGGTGGACGACTTCCAGCTGCGCCTCCATTCCTGGTTGCAGCCCTGCTCGATCGGATTGGAAGGGGAAGCCAGCCTGTCGGTGAGCGTCAGCCAGCCCTCCCTGCTGAAGCTGATTCCCGCCAAGGTGCTCGAAGCCACGGGCCGCTCCGTGCTGGCGGGCATCCTGCTCGGCATTCGCAACCGGGTGGGCCAACAACTGCTGGCCGACTTTGAGAGCTGGAGCAGCGATTCCTAAGCCACTGCCCAAAAACTGTCTCGACCATCGGTGATCGCGGTTCGCCAGCCGCCATCCCGGAGTTCAGCGGCTGTGGACACGCCAGCAGCAGGCCAGACAGGGCTTCTGCAGGCGTTGACTGCTGTGCCTCAGCGCCCAGCCACAGGCAGGATCGCGCCCAGGAAGCTGCGGCGATGCAGGGGAGAGGGGCCGAGCTGCAGCAGCGCCTGGCGATGCAGGGCCGTGCCATAGCCGGCGTGGCGTTCCAGCCCATAGCCGGGAACACGCAAGGCCAGCCGCCGCATCAGGGCGTCACGCTCCTCCTTGGCCAGCACGCTGGCGGCGGCAATGGCGCCGCAGAGACTGTCGCCGCCGATCAGGGTGAGCTGCTCACCGGACCAGCCGCGCAGCGGCAGCACGCCATCGACGATCAACAGCGCCGGCGGGGCCGGGAGCCGCTGCAGCGCCCGCAGCATCGCCGACTCGGTGGCATGGCGGATGCCCCGGCGATCAATCTCGGCCGCACTGGCCTGGCCGAGGCCCCAGGCCGTCGCCTGCTGGCGGATCAGGGGCACCAGGGCCCCACGGCGCTTGGCGGAGAGCTTCTTGCTGTCGGTGAGACCGGCGGCGGCCAGGCAAGCGGCGGCCTCTGCCGTGAGCACCACCGCCGCCGCAAAGACGGGGCCGAACAGGCAACCCCGCCCCACCTCATCCACACCGGCACAGTGGTGCGGAGGCCGACCAGCCCAGGGATCCAAGGCGGCCGCTGCCGGCAGCAGCGCCAACTTGCGCACCACGGTCTTCAGTCGCTGGCGGAGGAACGGCGGCGACGACGGCGAGGCTCGCCGGCATCATCCAGCTCCTGGGCGACGGCCGCCGGGGGCCCATCCTCAGCTGCCAGCGGCGGCGCCTCGGCGACGGCCGTGGATGCTGCCACCGGGCGACTGGAACCGCGGCGTCGGCGTGCCGGCACCTCGACTGTGACCAGCTCCTGCGCCATCACGCTGTTGGGAATCTCGATCGGCAATGGCGTGATCTCGACCACCGGCAGGCTGTCGCGGCCATCGGCCAAACCGCTCTCGCCCCAACCATTGGCGACGGGGGCAGCACTGCTACTACAAAAGCTGCTGCTGCTGCTGTCTCCGATTCTGTCCCCACCGGTATCGCCACGCCCTTCGCTGCCACCGCGACCGCGACGGCGGCGGCGGGAGCCAGCGGCGGCCAGCTGCTGGCGGGCCTCCTCCAGCACCGTCTCCGCATCGGTACCAGGCCGAACCACCCGCACCAGCAGGTTGTCGCCACTGGGCACCGGATCGAGCAGCAGGGCCGGATTGAGGCCGAGCCAGCCGTAGACCAGCTCCTGCTGGGGGTCCATCGGCACAGCCACCAGTTCATGATCGGTGCGCCGCAGGGAGCTGTCGGCTCCGCGCTCGCCCCGCTCCAGCCGCTCGCCACGCTCCGCGGCGGCAGTTTCGAGGCCTGGGGCCGCGATGGCCTCGCCATAGCCAGCGACCTCGGAACCGTCGGCGCCCCGACCGCCGCGGCCACCGCGACGGCGACGGCCAGAGCCCTCGGCAGCGGCGGTGGCGGTGGCAGCCGCCGTGGGGGTCGCCGTGGCCGGCGCAAAGACGTCGGGCCGGGTCGAAGTGGTCGAGCGCACAAGGCCCGAAACCGTGGCCAGGGGCTGGAGCGTGTCCCGGCCCGGCAGCACCGCTACATGACCGAGGCCACCGCAGCTGGGGCAGGCCCGGCCGAACAGTTCGTAGATGTTCTGTCCCTGGCGCTTGCGGGTGAGTTCAACCAAGCCCAATTCGGTGAGCTGGGCAATCTGCGGCCGCGCTGAATCGTGGCGCACGGCCTGGGTGAAATGCTCCAGCAGCTGCAATTGATCCCGGCGCGCCTCCATGTCGATGAAATCGATCACCACGACGCCGCCGATGTTGCGCAGCTTCAGCTGACGGGCAATCTCGACCGCCGCCTCACAATTGGTCCAGAGCACGGTTTCCCGGGCGTTGGCGGAGCGGGTAAAGGAGCCCGAGTTGACATCGATGACGGTGAGAGCCTCGGTGGGCTCGATGATCACGTAACCACCGGACGGCAGCTCCACCCGCGGCTTGAGAGCGTCGCGGATGGCGGCGTTGACTTTGTAGTGCTCAAGGATCTCGGTGGGCTCGTTGTGGGCCTCCACCTGCACGTTGACCTGATCGGCCGCCAGATAGGCCTTGACCCGGGCGACCGCATCAGGGGCATCGACCACCACCCGCACCAGCTCGGGGCCATAGAAATCGCGCAGAACGCGATGAATGAAGTCCTCGTCGCGGTTGAGCAGCACCGGCGGGCTGGCGGTTTCGGCCGCCTGCTGGATGGCCTCCCACTGGCGCAGCAACGACTCGAGATCATCGATCAGCAGGTCTTCACTCACACCCTCCGCCTCGGTGCGGATCAGCAGCCCGGCACCGGGAGGCTTGATCAGCACGCCCAGGGCCCGCAGCCGGTTGCGTTCGTTTTCGCCGTTGATGCGGCGTGAGATGTTGACCCCCTGGCCATGGGGCTGGAGCACCAGGAAGCGACCGGGCAGGGCCAGGTTGCCGGTGAGCCGCGGCCCCTTGGAGCCGGTGGGCTCCTTCATCACCTGGACGAGCACCTTCTGACGAGGCTCGAGCAACTCGGTGATACCAGCGCCACCTTTTTTCAGGCGCAGGGGACCGAGGTCGGTGATGTGAATAAAACCATTCTTCTCACTTTCGCCAATGTTGACGAAGGCGGCGTCGATGCCGGGGAGCACATTTTCGACGGTGCCGAGGTATACGTCGCCGATCTGGTAGCGGCCCTGGGCCACCACCAGCTCATCGACACGCTCGTCGGTGAGCACTGCGGCAATGCGCAACTGCTCGGCGATGACGATCTGCTGGGGCATGGAGAAAGCTTGTTCGGCTCGGTGAGCCCTGCCTGGGAGGCAGGAGGGATGGCCGCGGGCAGCGTCGCTGCAACCGGCCCGATTGGCGGGGTAGCCCGCTTCGTGGGAAGCCCGATGGACGGGAAAACCGATGAATGGGGCGCCCGATGGACGGGGAAGACAGCAGCTGCACACCCTGCTCGGACAGGGGAAGACGGATGCGGAGACCGGCCGACCATCGATCCCCTCGGGGGATCGGGGCCATCAAAATCCGACGCGTGCGGTCAGCGATTGGGCGGAGCGGGAATCACCCGGACCCGGGTCAATGCAGGGGGGACCGAACGGATAGTCGGTGGGAAGAAAAGCGCTTCCGGCGAGGAGCTCTTAAAAAGCAACCTTTTGGGGAAAGCGTCTGGCCGGCGACTGATCAGGGGAGAGCCCCTCGTTCAAATCGGCCGTCTTGAATGGAAATTAGCACGGGCGCAGCACCAGGGATCGCCGCTCAACGCGCCCCAGCTGCAGGGGGCTGGCCAGGCGCTCGGCCAGCCAATGCTGCAGCTGCTCGGGCCTGAGGCTGCGGCCCTGCAGATCAATGGCGGCCTCGAGATCGAGGCGGATGCACTGTTCCCCTGGAGCCGCCGCCAGCCCATCATCTCCGGCCGCTGACACCAGTCCCAGCAGATAGGGACGACAGTCGCGCTGACGCGGCCGCCCCTTCTTGTCGGTGTCGCTCCAGATCAGGGTCTCGGCGGCCAGCAGATCGGCCAGGGCCGAGTCCCAGGCCAGCGCTGGCGGCGTGGGGACAACCCCGGCTTCCGGCGCACCAGCCTTCTGGGGCCAGAGATCGAAGCGCCAGTGGGCCTTCAGCAACTCCTGGGACAGGCTGGGACCGAACACCGGCACCGCCACCACCGACAGCAGGGGGAACTCCGCCGGCAACTGGGCCTGCAGCTGGCGGCGCACCACCTCCAGATCCAGTCGCTCCAGCGGGACGGTGAACTCCAGATCGAACCATTCGCCCAGTCCCTCCACCCCCAGGGGCAACGACAGGGCCAGCTGCAGCCGCGGCAGCGGATGGAAGCCGCCGGTGAAGCTCACCGGCAGGCCGCTGCGACGCAACGCCCGCTCCAGCAGGCGCACCGTATCGAGATGGCTGATCAGGGCGAGGGAGCCGGTTTTGGCGAAGCCGAAGCGCAGCCGGCTCACCCGCTCACTAGCGGGAGAGCGCGGCGGAATCGGCGGTGGCGGCGGCGGCGCTGGAATCACCACGTTGTGGCCCAGCTCGGGGCCGCAGACGCCGCAGCTGCTGCAGCCGGCAAAGGAGCAGTCCGCCACCACGATCGCCGCCAGGGCCCGCTGCAGATCCTCCGCCAGCCAGACCTTGTCGACACCGGAATCGATGTGATCCCAGGGCAGGGGCTGGCGGCAGAAGGCGGCCAGATCATCGCCGCTGAGGGCCTCAGCCTTGCCCCAGCCCCCCATCTCCAGCTCGCGATAACTGCCGCCCAGCCCCGCCCCTTCAATGGCGCCGGTCCAGGCGGCATGGGTGCGCTCCGCGGACTCGAACCAGGCATCGAGCCCGGCTCCAGCCCGCCAGGCCGCCTCCAGCACCGGCGCCAGGCGCCGATCGCTGCGACCGACGAAGTCCTCCACCGCCGACAGGCGCACATCGGTGAAGTTCACCTTGAGGCCCCGCAACTGGCGCAGGGCCCGGCGCAGCAGCTCCTGGCGCCGCTGGAACTCGGCCGTGCTGACGCTGTGCCACTGGAACGGAGTGTGGGGCTTGGGCGTGAAGTTGCTGATCGTGAGATTCAGCTCCAACCGGCCCAGGTCACGGCAGCGCTCCTGCAACGAACGGCAGGTGTCGGCGATGCCCAGCACGTCGGCATCGCCCTCGCCGGGCAGGCCGATCATGAAATAGAGCTTGATCTTGCGGTAGCCGGTTTCCATCGCCGTGCGGATGCCGCGCAGCAACTCCTCGTCGCTGAGCCCCTTGTTGACGATGTCCCGCAGCCGCTGGGTGCCGGCTTCGGGGGCGAAGGTGAGCCCCGCCTTGCGGGTGCCGCCAAGGATGTGGGCGATGTTGGCGTCGAAGCGATCGACCCGCTGGCTGGGCAGGGTGAGGGAGACGTTCTGATCGGCGAGCCGGTTGCGCAGCTCCACCCCCACCGCAGGCAGCGACAGGTAGTCGCTGCAGCTCAGCGACAGCAGCGAGAAATCCGAGTAGCCGGTGCGGCGCATGCCCTCTTCCACCGCCTCGATCACCGCCTCGGGCTCCACATCGCGGGCGGGGCGGGTGAGCATGCCGGGCTGGCAGAAGCGGCAACCACGGGTGCAGCCGCGGCGGATCTCCACCGTGAGGCGGTCGTGGACCGTTTCGATGTGGGGCACCAGCCCCATGGCGTAGTGGGGCATCGGCGTGGCGGTGCGTCGCTGGATGCGCCGCGGCAGGCCGGGTTCCAGGGGCTCCACCGTCACCCCATCAGCGCCGGCGCCATAGAGCGAAGGCACATAGACGCCCGGCACCAGGGCCAGATCGCGCAGGGTGTCGGTGCGGCTCAGGCCGGCGGCGCGGGCCTCGGCCACCACCAGGCCGATCTCGGGCAGCAGCTCCTCGCCATCGCCGAGGGCGACGAAATCGAAGAAGGCGGCGAAGGGTTCCGGGTTGCTGGTGGCGGTGGGCCCGCCGGCGAAGATCAGCGGCGGGGACAAGGGATCGGCCAGGGGCCGGTCGCCACGATCGGCGGCGCGGATGGGGATGCCGGCCAGATCGAGCATCTCGAGGATGTTGCTGGCCCCCAGCTCGTAGCTGAGGCTGAAGCCGAGGATGTCGAAGGCGGCCAGGGGCCGACGGCTCTCAACGGCGAACAGGGGCACACCCCGCTGGCGCAATCGGGCCGAGAGATCTGCCGCCGGCAGATAGGAGCGATCGCAGATCTGGCCGGGAACGGCGTTGAGGATCGAATAGAGAATGATGTGGCCGAGATTGCTGGAGCCAACCTCGTAGACCTCGGGATAGGTGAGGGCCCAGCGCACGGTGGCCTGCGGCCAGGCGCGGCCCCAGTCCCGCGGCTCCACCCCCCGCTCGTTGCCCAGGTAGCGGGCCGGCTTGAGGATGTCGGCGCCGATCAGGGCGTTGAAGTCGATGGGCTCGCGGGACTGGATGGGCGCAAGCAGCACGGGGACCGCGGCAGGGCGAGGCTCCGATCGTATGCA
>CAMBZX010000072.1 GCA_945872185.1 Synechococcus sp. UW140
GGCCTGCCAGCCTTTACGGTTGGGATTCGTTTGTGAGCGGCGAGCGTTGAGCGGCTGGACCCACCGCCACGTGCTTGATCTGGCGTCCTTCTCGGTTGCAGACTTCGCCATTGTTCTGCAGTTGGCCCAGCGTTTTCGGGCCATGCCCGTGGCCGGTGCGCGCAAGCTGCCGGCGTTGCAGGGCAAGCTGATGACCAGCCTGTTCTTCGAGCCCAGCACCCGCACCCGCAGCAGCTTCGAGCTGGCCGCTCGGCGCCTTTCAGCTGATGTGCAGAGCTTCTCGCCTGCCACCAGCTCGTTGAGCAAGGGCGAGAGCCTGCTCGATACGGCCCGCACCTACGTGGCCATGGGGGCCGACGTGTTGGTGGTGCGCCATCGCTGCGCCGGCGTGCCCCGCAGCCTGGCCCGCGATCTTGAGCGCAGCGGAGAACGGGTGGCGGTGCTCAACGCCGGCGATGGTCTGCACAGCCATCCGAGCCAGGGCCTGCTGGATCTGTTCACCCTGGCTCGCCACTTCAGCCCGGAGGATCCCAGCCCCGCAAGCCTGCGGGGGCGGCGCATCGTGATCGTGGGGGATGTGTTGCATTCGCGGGTGGCCCGCTCCAATCTCTGGGCCCTCAGTGCCTGCGGCGCCGAGGTGGTCCTCTGCGGTCCGCCCACCCTGCTGCCCGACGCCTTCGCCGACTTCGTGGCGGCGCCACCGCCGGGTCAGGCCGTGGATCCAGTGCCGGAGCGTGGCCGGATTCGGATCTGCCGCAGCCTGGATCGGGCCCTGCCCGGCGCCGATGCGGTGATGACCCTGCGCCTGCAGCAGGAGCGCATGCACCAGCACCTGCTCACCAGCCTCGACACCTACCACCGCCAGTTCGGGCTCAGCCATCAACGGCTCGAGCTCTGCGGGCCCGGAGTGCCGGTGCTGCACCCCGGCCCGGTGAACCGCGGTGTGGAACTGGCCGGGGCCCTGCTCGATGATCCCAGCCGCTGCCTGGTGGAGGAACAGGTGCGCAATGGCATCCCGGTGCGGATGGCCCTGCTTTATCTGCTGGCGGCCAGCGGTTCGGGAGGCACGATCCCAGGGGTTTGATTCAGAGGGGTTTGATTCAGAGCAGTTTGAAACCGTCCAGCACCAGCCCATAGAGCAGGCCGATGCGGGCCATGTCCAGCAATTGCAAGCCCAACTGGTCGCCGGGTCGCAGCAGCAGACGGCGCCGTACCCGTACGGCCAACTCGATCGCTCCCACACAGAGCAGCGCCGAGAGCTGGTCGATGTAGCTCAGGGCGCCCGTGATCGCCGCCAGTCCACCACCAACGGCGAAGGCCGACAGCAGCACGATGGTGAGCAGTGAAAGGCGGCGCCAGGGATTGCTGGCCCAGCCCTCCAGCAGGCTGCCGGCTTGGGCCACCCGGTGCTGAAAGCGGGTCTGCTGGTAGCGCGGCGGCGAGGGGGCCATGGCTCGAGAGGAGTGGCTCGGCAGGAGTGGCTGGAGACAGCACGATCGAGCCGAACATGGGGCTGCTGCTGCCCAGATTGGAACCAGTCGGGACGGTTCAGCCTGGGCCCATCCGGCGCCGAAGGGGGTGCAGGGCGGTCAGCTGCCAGAATCTCAACAACAGCACGGGCTTGGAGCCACGGCCGTTGCCGGGTTGACTCCGGCGGTGATCCCCATCACCCGACCCGAGGCCCTGCGCCGCCATGTCTACACCATCTCTGGCGTCTTGGCAGCCTTTTGCCCCCACCGATAGGGGATAGCAATAAAAAAGCCCTGGCTCAAGGCCCGGGCAGGGTGATGGGAACAGGCTCAGATAATTCAGTCTGCTCGCGGCTGGGCCAGGGGAGGGAGACGCTGGTTGGAGCGTCATCCGGGGGGCTTGACGCGTTCTGTCAGCTCTACGACATCGGCGCTGCTCAGCCGTCGTTGTCTTTCTTGCGTGATCCCTTGCCTTCGAGGAGCTCCAGCAGGGCTTCCATCTGGGCCATCACACCCCGCACTTCCCCCGCTTCTGGCAGCAAGCCATCGTCCATGACGCCCTGGTGCATCTCGCGGAGCTCCTGACGGATATAGCGAAGGTGACTGACGACCTGCTCACGCTTGGATTGCGACATCGATCAGGCTTGTTGTCAAAGGGTCCCAGTCACTCTTTTACACCATCGCCGGCTCAGCTCTGGCCGAAGCTGGCCTTGGCCTGGTCGTAGAAGGCGCCATCCACCTGCTCAAGGCTGGCCTCGTTGGCCAGTTTCTCAATCTTGCGCCGCACCGCCGGCCGTACAAAGAAGGGCACTTCCTTCAGGCGCTGTTCGGCTTCTGTCGTCCAGTTCACGAGTCCAGGGGGTAGGGAGGGCTGGGGCCGGGGGAGCAGGAGCCGCCAAGCCACCGACCCCGATTTCCAGGCGCGAGCCGAACGGGGCCGAACCAGGCCGCTCGTGGCGCCAGGCAAGCCAGAGGTCCAGATCGGCGGATGGAGAATAGGGGACTCGAACCCCTGACCTCTGCAGTGCGATTGCAGCGCTCTACCAGCTGAGCTAATTCCCCGACCGCGCCATTATGACCGGCATCCATCGCCTTCGTCCGCCCCTGGAGCGGCGGCTTGGATCACCCACCGTCCATCGGCTGAAGCCACAGCAGGCCAGCCGCTACGGGCGGGTGCACTGCCTCCATGGCCTTGTCCTGACGCAGTCTTGCCCCGAACCTGTTCTGCCTGCGACCCTTTCTCTCTGCAAACCCGTCTCTGCGAACCAGCCTCTTTCTGACGCCGGATCACCCAGCTTCACCACCGCTCCGATTCCCCTCAACGCCATGACTCCTGATTCCTTGGCTGCTGCCGGCAACGCTCCGGGCACCCGTTCCGGCTCGGCGATCACGCCGGAGCGGCTCGCGGCCTTCGATGACGACGCCATCGCCGAACTGGCCCGGCGGCTGGAGGAGGACGACTACCCCTCGGCCTTCGCCGGCCTCGACGACTGGCATCTGCTGCGGGCTCTGGCGATCCATCGGCCCGATCTCTGCGGACCCTATGTCCACTTGGTGGATCAGGAACCCTTCGACGAGGAGTGAGCCGGCGCCGAGGGAATTCTCTGCTGGCAAGGGGCCACCTGGATCGGGTTTCAGCCGTCTCCTATGGAGCCGTGACGGTTTCGGGTGCGGTCTGGGTGGCGGCGTCGTGGCTGAGTCGTTCGTTGCTGAGCAGATCGATGAAGGTGCGCAGCTGCAGGCGCGGGATGTAGGGCCAGCCGCCGCTGAGTTCCATTTCCGAGAGCAGGCGGAAGAGGGCGTTGCGATCGGACGGCAAGCTGCTGCGGAAGGGGCCGTCCTGAATGGAGCGGTGCAGCTGTTCAATCCGCCGCAGCAACTCCAGCAGCAGCTCCGGTTGCCCTTCCAGCTCGTTGGCCAGAGTCTGGAGGGCCTGGAGCGGGGCATCGGCGGCCCGCAACGTGCCGGATCGGGCTTGGCCGCTGCTTTCTGGGCTGGGATCGCTGGTCTGGCTCATGGGGGTCTCTCATACAGGTTGTTGAGAGCCCGGGCAAGCTATCAGGACTGGGCGTTTTGCACCGGTAGGATCCCGGCCAGCCCAGTTCTTGTTCCGTCTCTGCGGCGTCTCCCCATGCGTTTTCGTCCCTTGCTGGCATTGATGCTGGCGCTGTGTCTCACCCTGGTGACCGCATGCAGCGGCGGGGCCAAGGCCGTTGATCGGTCCAGTCTCACCTACGCGGACATCCACAACACCGGCCTCGCCAACGATTGCCCCAGCCTCTCGGACTCCGCCCGCGGCTCCATCGCCCTTGATCCCGCGGCTCGCTACCAGCTGCGTGAGATCTGCATGCACCCCTCCGAAGTCTTCGTGAAGGGTGAGCCCGCCAACAAGCGCCAGGAGGCGCAGTTTGTGGCCGGCAAGATCCTCACCCGCTTCACCTCCAGCCTGGATCAGGTTTATGGGGATCTGAAGCTGGTGGACAACAAGCTCACCTTCACGGAGCTTGGTGGCATTGATTTCCAGCCGATCACCGTGCTGATGCCCGGCGGCGAGGAAGTGCCCTTCACCTTCTCCAGCAAGGAGCTGCTGGCTGATGCCACCGGCACGGCCCTCACCACCAGCACCGACTTCAGCGGCAGCTATCGCGCCCCCAGCTACCGCACCAGTAACTTCCTCGATCCCAAGGGTCGCGGTCTCACCACCGGCTACAGCAGCGCCATGGGTCTGGTGCCAGCCGGCGATGACTTCAGCGGTGAAACGGTCAAGCGCTACGTCGATGGCACCGGTTCGATGAATCTCTCGATCACCAAGGTTGATTCCGAGACCGGTGAGTTCGCTGGCGTCTTCACCGCCATCCAGCCCTCCGACAGCGACATGGGCACCAAGGCCGTCGTCGACGTCAAGATCGTCGGCGAGATCTATGGCCGCCTCGAAAAGGCCTGAGCTCCAGGCCCGCCGCCAGCGGGCCCCTGGGTCCACCGCTTCACCGGGCCTTCGGCCCCATCAGGCAAGGGGGGCAAAGGCCCCCTTTTTTGTTGGCGACCCGTCCTGAACGGCACCCGTTGCCACCGGTCGCGGCTCAGGGCTCAGGGCTCAGTGATCAGTGATCAGGGCCGGCTGCAGCTGGTCTGGGAGAATCGCCGTAACGCTGTTCGCCGTTCTGGGGCCATGACGATCGCCGATCCCGCTTTGATCTCCAGGAGCAGCGGTCTGATCCCACCCCATGGCGGCGCCCTGGTGGATCTGCTGTTGACCGACGAGCAGCGGCAGGTTGCCGTGGCTGGCAGCCATCGCCGCATCGCCTGCAGCGATCGCAACGCCTGTGATGTCGAGCTGCTGGTGGTGGGGGGCTTCTCGCCCCTGCGCGGCTTTATGCACCAGGAGGACTACGAGTCCGTGGTGGCCACGCACCGCACCAGCAGCGGCCTGCTGTTCGGCCTGCCGATCGTCTTCGACAGCGACGACGCCAGCATCGCCATCGGCGATCGGCTGCTGCTCACCTACCGCGGCCAGGATCTGGCGCTGTTCACGGTGGAGAGCCGCTGGGAGCCCGACAAGGTGAAGGAGGCCAAGGGCTGTTACGGCACCACCTCCCTCGAGCATCCGGCGGTGCGCATGATTGCCACCGAACGGGGCCGCTATTACTTCGGCGGTCGCCTTCAGGGCCTGGAGCTGCCCGAACGGGTCTTCCCCTGCCGCACGCCCGCCGAGGTGCGCGCCACCCTGCCCCTGGGGGAGGACGTGGTGGCTTTCCAGTGCCGCAACCCCATCCACCGCGCCCACTACGAACTGTTCACCCGGGCGCTGCAGGCCCCCAATGTCAGCCAGGGCGGCGTGGTGCTGGTGCACCCCACCTGCGGCCCCACCCAGGACGACGACATTGCCGGCGAGGTGCGGTTCCAGACCTACGAGCGCCTGGCCGCCGAGGTGAACAATCCCCGCATCCGCTGGGCCTACCTGCCCTATTCGATGCATATGGCCGGGCCGCGCGAAGCGCTGCAGCACATGATCATCCGCAAGAACTACGGCTGCACCCACTTCATCATTGGCCGCGACATGGCTGGCTGTAAGTCGTCGCTGAGCGGCGACGACTTCTACGGGCCTTACGAGGCCCAGGATTTCGCTCGCGACAATGCCAGCGAGCTGGGGATGGAAACGGTGCCCTCGCTCAATCTCGTCTACACCGAGGAGGAGGGCTACGTCACCGCCGAGCACGCCGAGGCCCGCGGGCTGCACGTGCGCAAGCTCAGCGGCACCCAGTTCCGCCAGATGCTGCGCGGCGGCGAGGAGATCCCCGAGTGGTTCGCCTTCCGTAGTGTGGTGGAGGTGCTTCGGGCAGTGGCCTGAGGCTGCCCCGCACGGCAACGGGTCACGCCCCAGCGCCGGTTAACATTCTTTAACTTGATCCACACACAGGAGACTGGGCCGTGAAGAAACGCTGGCGCAACGCTGGGCTCTACGTGCTGCTGGTGATCGTGTTCATCGCCGTCGGCACGGCGTTCCTCGATCGCCCCGACCAGGGCAGTGCGCCTCGCACGCTCCGCTACAGCGACTTCATCGAGGCTGTCCAGGGCAACGAGGTGTCGCGGGTGCTGATCTCGCCGGATCGCGGCACGGCCCAAGTGGTGGAGAACGACGGCCAGCGTGCGGTCGTCAACCTCGCCCCCGACAAGGATCTGCTCAAGCTGCTCACCGAACACAACGTCGACATCGCCGTTCAGCCCAGCCGCGAGCCGGCGGCCTGGCAGCAGGCCATCGGCAGCCTGATCTTCCCGTTGCTGCTGCTGGGGGGCTTGTTCTTCCTGTTGCGGCGCGCCCAGGGTGGTGGTGGTAATCCCGCCATGAACTTCGGCAAGAGCAAGGCCCGCGTGCAGATGGAGCCCCAGACCCAGGTCACCTTCGGTGATGTGGCCGGCATCGAGGGGGCCAAGCTTGAGCTCAGCGAAGTCGTCGACTTCCTCAAGAACCCCGATCGCTTCACGGCCGTCGGCGCCAAGATTCCCAAAGGGGTGCTGCTGGTCGGTCCTCCTGGCACCGGCAAAACCCTGCTGGCCAAAGCGGTCGCCGGCGAGGCCGGTGTGCCCTTCTTCTCGATCTCCGGTTCCGAGTTCGTGGAGATGTTCGTGGGCGTCGGCGCCAGCCGCGTGCGCGATCTGTTCGAGCAGGCCAAGAAGAACGCCCCCTGCATCGTCTTCATCGACGAGATCGACGCGGTGGGCCGTCAGCGCGGTGCCGGCCTTGGCGGTGGCAACGATGAGCGTGAGCAGACTCTCAACCAGCTGCTCACCGAGATGGATGGCTTTGAGGGCAACACCGGCATCATCATCGTCGCGGCCACCAACCGTCCCGACGTGCTCGATCAGGCGCTGATGCGTCCCGGTCGTTTTGATCGCCAGGTGGTTGTCGATCGTCCCGATTACGCCGGTCGTCTCCAGATCCTCGGCGTTCACGCCCGTGGCAAGACCCTGGCCAAGGATGTCGACCTCGACAGGGTGGCCCGCCGCACCCCCGGCTATACCGGTGCCGATCTGGCGAACCTGCTCAATGAAGCGGCGATCCTGGCGGCCCGTCGTCAGCTCACCGAGGTGTCGATGGATGAGGTCAACGACGCCATCGAACGGGTCATGGCCGGCCCGGAGAAGAAGGATCGGGTGATGAGCGAGCGCCGCAAGCGTCTCGTGGCGTACCACGAAGCTGGCCATGCCCTGGTCGGCGCCCTGATGCCCGACTACGACCCGGTGCAGAAAATCTCGATCATTCCCCGCGGCAATGCCGGTGGTCTCACTTTCTTCACCCCCAGTGAGGAGCGGATGGAATCAGGTCTTTACTCCCGTGCTTACCTGCAGAATCAGATGGCTGTCGCCCTGGGCGGCCGGGTCGCTGAAGAGATCGTCTACGGCGAAGACGAGGTGACAACCGGCGCTTCGAACGACCTGCAGCAAGTGGCCCGCGTGGCCCGCCAGATGGTCACCCGATTCGGCATGAGTGATCGTCTCGGCCCTGTCGCCCTCGGCCGTGCCCAGGGGGGCATGTTCCTGGGGCGGGATATCGCCGCCGAACGGGACTTCTCCGAAGACACCGCTGCGGCGATCGATGAGGAGGTGTCGCTGTTGGTGGCCGAGGCCTACCGCCGCGCCACCGAGGTGCTCACCGCCAATCGGCCCGTGCTCAACGAGTTGGCCGAGATCCTGGTCGAAAAGGAGACCGTCGATGCCGAGGAGCTGCAGGAGCTGCTCATCAGCCGTGACGTCACGGTGGCCAGCTACGTCTGAGCCGATTGAAGCCGCCGTCCTCGACTCGACGGCGGCCTTGCTGGCCTCCCTGCGCCTTCAGCCGCTGCTGGTGGTGCTCAGGCCTTGCCAGCCGCTGGATGCAGTCCCCCTGCTGGAGCGGCTCCAAGCCCTTGATCTGCGCCATGTCGAGCTGGCCTTCCAGTCCGGACCTGCCTGGTCTGAACAGCTGCGCGAGCTGATCGCCCTGTTCCCCCGGCTGGCCCTCGGTGCCGCCTCCATCAGCCACCAGGGCGCTCTGAAGGCCGCCCTGGCTGCTGGTTGTCGCTATGGCTTCTCGCCGATTCTCGATCCAGAGCTTCTGGCTGCGGCTGCGGCTGCAGGATTCACCTTGGTGCCGGGGGTGATGTCTCCCACCGAGGTGCATCGCGCCCGGCAATGGGGCTCGGCCCTGGTCAAGCTGTTTCCGGCGGCGTCCCTGGGGCCCAGCTACTGGCGCCGGCTGCTCGATCCGCTTGGCCCTCCCCTGCCGTTCTGCGTCGCGGCCGGTGGACTCAAGCCAGCGGATGTGAACCCCTGGCTGGCGGCCGGTGTCGATGCGGTGGCGCTCGGATCGGCTCTGCTGACCGGCGTGACGCCGCCGCCGCCGCCGTCGTCGTCGTCGCTGGAAAGCGGAGCTGATCAGCTGGCGGATGGCTTCGATCTGTCGCCGTTGCAGGCGCTGTTGGCGGGGTTGAGGGTTTGATGGCGGCCCCGATCCGCGGGCCTGAGGTTGCCGATGGCAGGTCGGAGTGCTACTCATTGGCTAGAGATTCACTTTCCCATGTCTCAGCTCACGATCAAGCTCAGCGATAAGGCTGATGCTCTCATCGCCCAGCTTCAGAAGGAGATCTTCAATCGCCGTCGCAAGAAGGTTTCCGCTGCCGGCGTGATCGAAACCCTGATGGAAAGCGGCGCCAAGTCGCATTCCGACAAGCGCTTCGCCACCTCCTGGAAGAACCTGATCGCGGACATCGAGAAGGCCGCCAAGGTGGCCGATGCCCATGGCGCCAAGCCCGCCAATCTCAGCGATGCCGAGTGGGCGATCGTGCTTTCCCACCGCAGTCGTTCGGCGGCCGCCGCGGCGCCCACGGGTCGCAGCAGCCGCGCGAAAGCGGCCGCCCGGGGCACGGCCGCCGCTGCCGTCAAGCCGGCAGCGGCGGCCAAGCTGAAGGCTGCTGCCAAGCCAACTGCTACACCTGCTGCCAAATCAACGGCTGCAGCCAAACCAGCGACTGCTGCCAAGTCCAGTAGCCGTCGCCAGCCAACCGCGAGCCCCGCCTCGCCAGGCAGCTCCCGCCGCGCCGCGGCCACCTCATCGGCAACCACTTCATCGGCAACCACCTCATCGGCAACCACCGCGAAGTCCACCGTTAAGTCCACGGCCAAGGCCCGATCGGCCGCGAAATCCAGCCCAGCGGCCGCCGTGGAGAGCCCGGCAGGCAAAGTCCGATCGGTCCGGGGCAAGTCGGTAGCTGCCAAGAGCACCGCATTCGAAACCACTCCAGCCAAGGCATCGGGAGCCAAGGCTTCGGCAACCAGGGCATCGGCACCTAAGGCCAGAGCTTCCAAGGCTGCTGCCAGCAAGGTGAGCACTGCCAGGGCGGCCAGCGGGCCAACGGCGGCCGCCGAGGCCCCTGTGCTCAGCGAGGCTGTTGCCGAGCTAAGCGCAGCACCTGCCGCCCAGGCCGCTCCGCGGCCGGCCCGACGGGCTCGCACGGCGAAGTCAGGGAGCTCGGTGGCCAAGCGCATGGCGAAGGCCGTGAGTCGGTTGGGTGCTGCCACCGCCGCCGCCACCATCGCCGCGGTCAGCGCCCCTGCCGCCGTGACGCCGCCGACAACAACGGAGTCGCCCTCCAGCTGACCCCTGCAGCGGCTCCAGCCGCCGGCTGGGGCAACGAGCAGGTCTGCGGGTGAGTTGCCTACCGACCAGAGGCTGCACTGACCCTGCTGGCGCAGCAGGTGGTCGGCGAGCACCAGGGCCACCATCGGTACGGCCCGCGGCAGCACGCAGGGATCGTGGCGGCCTTTGGCTTCGAGGATCGTGGCGGCGCCGCTGGAATCAATCGTCTGCTGGGCCTTGCGGATTGTCGCCGTCAGTCCCAGCGAGCACCGCCTGCTCCAGGCGCTGAACGCACGGCCGGATTCAACTGGGCTGGGCCACCTTCGGCGAAAACCACCGGTTTGATGAGAAGGTGCCACCTTGGCCGAGCCATGGTGGCTGCACCGTGGATCCGTGATCCAGGAGCAGACGTCGTGGCTTTCTGGCCATCCTCGCCAGAATGGAATTCGGCGGACGAGTAGCCAACATGAGCGGTACACTGGATTCGTTGCAGGTCAAGATCATGGGCCTGTCATCGGCAGAGCGGCTGCACCTGCTCGAACAACTGATCGCTGGCTTGGATCAGGATGAGGCCCTCGAACGTGACTGGGATGATCAGGCAGTACGGCGCTTGGATGACGTGCAATCAGGGCGGCTCGAGTGTGAGCCTGCCGAACTGGTGATCAGCCGTCTTGAGAGCCTTTTCCCCTGATGTGGGTCACGATTCATCCAAGCGCCGAGAATGATGTCAGCGAAGCGGCATCCTTCTATCGGCAGTAGGGATCACCGCTCATCGCCTCTCGATTTGTCAATGAGTTTCGACGCATCGTAGGGCTCATCACCGCTTATCCAGGGCTCGGAATGCCGCGAGCTCGAGGCCTGCGTGGAAGGACAATGGCGATTTTCCCTTATACCGTTGTTTGCAGGCAAGACAACGCTGAGATTCGCATTCTTGATGTGAAACATGATCGGCGCCAGCCAGGTTTTGGTGCTGGCAGGATTTAGTCCCGAAGGCGTGAGCGCGAGTTTGTGGTGTCAGATGGTCCAGGAACGCGGCGAGAACCACCCCGCCTCGGCCCGCTTGCAGCACTCGGCCCGAAGTCCATCGCCCACAGGCTGTCGCAGCAGCTGCCCGCCGAAGACCTCCAGGCACTCCGGGCGCGACCGCTTCTGGGTCCTGCCCAGCCCCTTCATCAGAGGCTGCACTGACCCTGCTGGCGCAGCAGATGGTCGGCGAGCACCAGGGCCACCATCGCCTCCACCATCGGCACGGCCCGCGGCAACACACAGGGATCGTGGCGGCCCTTGGCCGCCAGGGTGGTGGCGTTGCCCTCGGAATCGATCGTCTGCTGCTCCTTGCGGATCGTGGCGGTGGGCTTGAAGGCCACCCGCAGCACGATCTCCTCGCCGTTGCTGATGCCCCCCTGGATGCCACCGGAGTTGTTGGTGGCGTTGTGCAGGCTGCCCCGCAGCAGGGTGCCGGCGAAGCCGGAGCCGACCGTCACCCCTGGAAGGCTGCGGATGACATAGTCTCATTACTATGGTCATTTTGGGTGGCATGGAATACCCTCCTTCCGCAACGCCTGGTGCGCCGAAACAGGTCTCGAAATCCCACTTCAAGGCCCATGCTCTGGAGCTGTTCCGCCAGGTGGAGGCGAGCGGCGACCCGCTCGTGGTGACCGATCACGGCCGACCCTCCGTGGAGGTGCGCCCCTATCGGGCGGCTGCGCCCACCACAGCTGATCCGCTGGAGGAGCTGCGCGGCTCGGTGCTCCGCTTCGACGACCCGTTCGCGCCGGTCGGTGAGAACGACTGGGACGCCCTGGCGTGATCCTGCTCGACACCCATGCGCTGATCTGGTGGGCCGATGCGGATCAGCAACGGCTCTCCCAGAAGGCCCTCGCGGCCATCGAGGCCGAAATCGAGAGCGCCGACCGGCCGGCCGGTTCGCCAGGGCTGCTGGTTTCCGCGATCAGCTGCTGGGAGGTGGCGATGCTGGTGAGCCGAGGACGTCTTGCCCTCAGCCTCGACGTGGAGCGGTGGTTGACGTTGCTGGCCTCCCATCCGGCCGTGCGCCTGCTTCCTCTGGATCCCGCCGTCGCCGTGGCGGCCACGCGCCTGCCGGAGCCGTTCCATGCCGATCCTGCCGATCGCTTCCTTGTGGCCCAGGCCCGAGCGCTGGGGATTCCGCTGCTCAGTGCCGACAGCAAGATCCGCTCCTATGACCATGTGCGCAGCCTCTGGTGAGCAGGCTTACTTCCTTGGAGCAGGGCCCTTGCATCCGGCGGAAGCCCGCTCGCGTGGGCGATTTCACCAGAGGCTGCACTGCCCCTGCTGGCGCAGCAGGTGGTCGGCGAGCACCAGGGCCACCATCGCCTCCACCATCGGTACGGCCCGCGGCAGTACGCAGGGATCGTGGCGGCCCTTGGCCGCCAGGGTGGTGGCGTTGCCCTCGGAATCGATCGTCTGCTGCTCCTTGCGGATCGTGGCGGTGGGCTTGAAGGCCACCCGGATCACGATCTCCTCGCCGTTGCTGATGCCGCCCTGGATGCCGCCGGAGTTGTTGGTGGCGGTGTGCAGGCTGCCGTCGTCGGTGGGCAGGAAGGGATCGTTGTGCTCGCTGCCCTTGAGCAGGGTGCCGGCGAAGCCGGAGCCGATCTCGAAGCCCTTGGTGGCCGGCAGCGACATCAGCGCTTTGGCCAGGTCCGCCTCCAGCTTGTCGAACACCGGCATGCCCAGGCCTACCGGCGGGTTGCGCACCACGCACTCGATCACGCCACCGCAGGAGTCGCCGTCGCGGCCGATCGCCTCGATCCGCTCGATCATCCGTTCGGCGGCCTCGGCATCGGGGCAGCGCACGATGTTGGCTTCCACGGCTTCCAGATTCACCGTGGCCGGATCGATGGCAGCTTCGATCGTGTGGATGCGCCGCACCCAGGCGATCACTTCGGTGCCGTGGGCCTTGGCCAGCAATTGCTTGGCGATTGCACCGGCGGCCACCCGGCCGATCGTTTCGCGGGCTGAGGCCCTGCCGCCGCCGCTGCGGGCCTGGATGCCGTACTTGGCCTGATAGGTGGCATCGGCGTGGGAGGGGCGAAAGGCGACCGCCAGCTCCTGGTAGTCCTGGGGGCGTTGGTCTTTGTTGCGCACCACCATGGCGATCGGTGTGCCCAGGGTGACGCCATCGAGCAGGCCGCTGAGAATCTCGACCCGATCGTCCTCCTTGCGGGGGGTGGTGATCTTGCTCTGGCCGGGTTTGCGCCGGTCCAGTTCGGCCTGGATGGCCTCCAGGTCAAGCGCTAGCCGCGGCGGACAGCCATCGACGATCACGCCGACGCCACCGCCATGGGACTCGCCGAAGGTGCTGATGCGGAAGAGTTCGCCGAAGCTGCTGCCCATGGGCCGTCGCTGCTGGAAAGAGCCTACAAAGCTGATGCTGCAGCCCAGGCCTTCGGCGACGGGGCTGCCGGCTGTCTAGCTTCAGAAGCTTGATGCCAGCAACGGGCCTTGCGACAAAAGGAGCGGGCGGCCCTGATTCTGCGGCGCCTCGAGGAGCTCTATCCCGAGACGCCGGTACCTCTGGACAACAGCAACCCATTCACGCTGCTGGTGGCGGTTCTGCTCAGTGCCCAGTGCACCGACCGGAAGGTCAACGAGGTCACACCGGCGCTGTTCGCGGCCGGACCCGACCCGGTGGCGATGGCCGCCCTGCCGGAGGGCACGATCCTGGCCCACATCCGTCAGCTGGGCCTGGCCCGCACCAAGGCCCGCCATGTGAAGCGTCTGGCCGAACTGCTGCTGGAGCGCCACGGCGGTGAGGTGCCCCGCAGCTTCGCCGCACTGGAGGCCCTGCCGGGTGTCGGGCACAAAACGGCGTCGGTGGTGATGGCCCAGGCCTTCGCTGTGCCCGCCTTTCCAGTGGATACCCACATTCATCGCCTGGCCCAGCGTTGGGGGCTGAGCAGCGGGGTGAGCGTGACGCGCACCGAAACCGATCTGAAGCGCCTGTTCCCGCGGCAGGCTTGGAACAAGCTGCATCTGCAGATCATCTTTTACGGCCGCGAGTACTGCACCGCCCGCGGCTGCGACGGCACCGGGTGTCCCCTGTGCCGGGAGCTCTACCCCAGGCGGCGCAGCCCGGTGGTCTGGTGCAAGGCCTGACCCCTGCGCCGGGCTCTGGGTACCCCGCTCAACTGCGCCCCCTGAGTCTTGGCAGGAGGGTCGGTGCACCAAGTACGGCGAACTCCGACACCGCAGCCGTTGCTCCCAGATCTCCCCCGCTCCCCAGTGAGGCAGGGGCGGGATGCTGGCTCAGTTTCGAACACTGGCGATCAGTCGCCAACAAAAAACCCCCTCGTGAGAGGGGGCTTTTCCAGCCGGAGCTGGTGGGGGATTCCAGAGTGTGAGACCAGCGCAGCTGGTCAGCCGATTGCGGGAGCGGTCAGCGCCACGGGGGTGGCGGTGGCGGCAGCCAGATCGAGGGGGAAGTTGTGAGCATTGCGCTCGTGCATCACTTCCATGCCCAGACCAGCGCGGTTCAGCACATCGGCCCAGGTGTT
>CAMBZX010000073.1 GCA_945872185.1 Synechococcus sp. UW140
TGCTGCTGCATCTGCTGGCGCTCTCCTACCGCCAGCTGCGCGCCGAGCGGACGCTCCAACCCCGTCCGCCGCAGCTGGCTGATGACAGCCCCGAACTGCTGCGGTTCAGTCGCCGCCAATCGCTGCAGGAGTCGCTGCTGAGCGTGCCGATGCCACCGCTGAGCAGCCTGCCGCCCGCCATCCTGGCGCCCCCGGCAACGTTCAACCTCCGCAGGGCCGGGTCTGCCACCCGCCCCCGGCCCCTCCTCCGGGGCCAGGACGGTTCGATCCAAGCCAGTCGTCAACGCTCGCCCCGTTCCGGCAGCAGCAGTCGTGTCCACAGCCCCAGCTCCACCCCGGCTTTTGCCGGCACTGCCCTGGCGCTGATCCGCCGCCTGCAGGGCCGCGGCGAAGCCCTCGACTCCAGAGGGAGTTCCGCGACCGCGCTGCTGCCGCCTGACCCAGAGCTGCAGCGCCCGCAGGCGGCCGCGGCCGCTGCCTGGCGCCGGCTCTGGCAGCGCGCCATGGTGGTCGCCCCATCGGTTGCCGGCCAGATTCCGGTGACCGAAAGCATCGAACTCAGGCATTTGCCCCTGGCTGATGTCAATGAGGAGGGTTTCAACCCTGGCGAGAGGATGGCGGTGGCCTTCGATGATCGGCTGCTGTTGCTCTGGCCCGATGGCCAGACCCTCTGGATCTGGCAGGCTCGCCTGCGCGGCAATCCGGAGCCAGACCGTACGAAGCTGTAGCTGGCCCTGTTGTAGGCGTTGTGGCGATGGCCGTGACCCAAGTCGTGGCTGGGGCGGGCGGATGGGCTGCCCTGATCAAGACCGTGCTCAGCGCCCATCGATGGACCTCCGAGCCGGGTGCTGGATCTCAGCTCTGGCCGTTCATCTGTAGCCCTTGGAACAGCCGCTCCAGGGCCTGCGCCAGCGTGGGCTGATCCAGCAGGCCGTAACTCAGCCGCAGGGTTGCCTGACCTGCCTGCGCCGCCAGCCCGAAACTTTCGCCGGGCAGGGTCGCCACGCCATGGTCGAGCACCAGGCGCTCCATCAGGGCTTCACCAGAACCCGACGACTTCACCGCCAGGAGTCCATAGAAGGCCCCGTCCGGAGGCGCCAGCAGGGAGGCGGCCAGACCCTGGGCCTGGGCGGCCTGGAGGGCTGCCAGCAGTTGGCGTCGCCGTTGGCGCAGGGCCGTGAGCTGGTCCGCCAACCAGGGCGCTTCAGAGGCGAGGGCGGCGATCGCGGCCTGCTGCACCAGCCTGGGGGGACAGATCAGAATCGTGTCCTGCACCTTGGCCAGGGCGGCCATCAAGGCGCTGGGCACGGCGGCATAGCCGAGGCGCCAGCCGGCCATGCCATGGGACTTGGAGAGGGAGTGCAGGGTGATCGTGTGGGCCCCGGCTCCGGCAGCGGCTCCTGGGCTCCAGTGCGGCACATCGCCATGCACGAACACGGCATAGGCCTCATCGCTGATATGAAAGAGGCCGTGCCGGGCGCAGAGGGCATTGATTTCGGCCAGCACGGCGGCTGGAATCACCACGCCACTGGGATTGTTGGGCGAGATCGTCACGATCGCCCGGGTGCGGGGGGTGATGGCGGCGGCCAACAGAGCCGGATCGGGGATCAGCCCGGCGCTGGGGGTGACGGGTCTGCCCCCGGCCAGCTGAACCGCCATCACATGGTTGAAGTAATAGGGAACCGGCAGGATCACCTCATCGCCCGGATCACAGATCACCTGGGCCAGGGCGTTGAAGGCCATGTTGCTGCCGGCTGTCACCAGCAGGGAACTGTCTTGAAGATCCAGGCCCCAGCGCCCCCCCAGCTCGGTCGCGATCGCGGCGATCAGGGCTGGATCCCCCGCCATGGGGCCATAACGATCAAGGTCGGCGGCCCGCTGCGGCTGGACCGCCGCCGAGTCCAGCGCCCGCAGGAGCGCCTGCCGCACCTCCGGTGGTGGTCCCCAGCCGACCATGCCCTGAGCCAGGGACAGGCAACCTGGCCGGCGCACCATCAGGCGGCCCACCTGAGGGATCACAGGGCTGAGCACGGCGCCGAGCCGGGCGGCGGCCTGCGGTTGGCGGCTCTGAGCCGCGACGGGCTGGGGCTGCATGGGCTGCTTCTGCGTTGACGCTGGGGAACCGGGCTGGAGATCGCCGATTGGTGGCTGGGGGGTTGGGGCCATGGGGCTCTCCAGCAAACGGGCGGATCGCTCCCCTCAGCTTCCCACCGGTAGCAGCAGTTCCAGCCGAGCCCCCCCGTCTGGATGGTTGCCGGCCTGGACGCGACCGCCGTGGGTGAGGGCGATCTGCTGGACGATCGCCAGGCCCAGACCACTGCCGCCCCGGCGACTGCGCACCCGGGAGGGGTCGCCGCGGTAGAAGCGCTCGAACAGGCGTTCCTGGTCTTCCTCGCTGAGTCCGGGCCCCTCATCCCGCACCGTCAGCAGACACCACTGGTCCGTGGACTGCAGCCGCACCCACACGCAGCCCCCGTCCGGGCTGTAGCGCAGGGCGTTGTCGATCAGGTTGAGCAAGGCCCGATGCAGCAGCGACCGATCCCCCTGAATCCGAATCTCATCGTCACCGTCACCGTCGCCGCCGGAGTCTGGGTGGCTGTCGTGTGCGCGATTCAGCGGTTCCGTGCCGGTGGCGCCGGGGTTGGCGTTGTCATGGGCCTGGTCGAGGGTCTGGTCGCCGGTGTTGGTTGCCGTGGGGGCCTCGCTATCGCCGCTGCTCTGGCTCAAGCCCTGGCTCCGGCCGACCACCTTCAGCTCGAGCCGGATGTGGCGTTCCTCCGCCAGGGGCCGCAGCCCAACCCACACCTGCTGCACCAGTCGTGGCAGGTCGACCTCGGAGCGCCTCAGGCCATCACGGGGCAGCGTGTTTTCCAGGCGCGACAGTTGCAGCAGGTCGCCCACCAGCTCCTGCAGCCGCAGCAGTTCTCGCTGCAATCGCTCCACCAGCACCGCATTGCCGCTGTTCACCTGGGCGGCCAGGCTGTCACCCACCAGCAGCAGGGCTGTCAGGGGGGTCTTGAGTTCGTGGGCCACATCGCTCACCCAGCGCTCCTGCTGTTCGAGCTGGGCTTCCAGTGAGCGGCGGCTCTGTAGTACCAGGGCTACCCAGCCGCCTTCGCCGGGCAGGGCGAAGAGCACCAGCTCCTGGCCTGAGCGCTGCCATTCCAGGCGCTGGGTGCGCTGGCGCAGGCGAGCATCACGAATCAATTCAGTCAGTTCCGGTGCCGGGCACACCCGCGTCAACGGCGGCGTGTGCATCAACGCCGCCCCCAGCACATCCAGCAGTCGTTCAGCCCGGTGATTGATCAGAATCACCTGGTCGGCCGGATCAACGATCAGCCAGCCGCTGGGACTGGAGTTGAGCCAGCGGATCAGCTGGGTGCGCTCCAGCCGGTTGAAGGGCCGACGGCCCGGACTCCGTGGCCGCGGCAACAGCAGCCCGATGCCAAGTCCCAGCAGCGCCGCCAGAAGGAAACCCACTCAGCCAAACCGGTAGCCGAAGCCCCGCACGGTGATCAGATGGACCGGGGCTGAGGGACTGGCTTCGAGTTTTTCGCGCAGCCAGCGGATGTGGACATCGACGGTTTTGCTGTCGCCGAAATAGTCCATGCCCCAAACCTGCTCCAGCAATTTGTCGCGGCTCCAGACCCGACGAGGATGCTGCATGAACAGTTCCAGCAGCCTGTACTCCTTGGGGGAAAGATTCACCTCCAGTCCATCGCGGGTGACGCGACATTCATCCGGGTAGAGCCGCAGGTTGGCATGTTCCAGCAGCACGGGAGCCGCCTCGGTTGCCGGTTGGCTGCGGCGCAGCAGGGCCCGGCAGCGAGCCACCAGTTCGCGCATACCGAAGGGCTTGATCAAGTAGTCATCCGCACCCACCTCCAGGCCCACCACCCGATCGGTCTCGCTGTCGCGGGCACTCACCATCAGGATGGGCGTGCGATTGCCGGCACTACGCAACTGGCGGCAGAGATCCAGCCCGCCGAGTCCCGGCAGCATCAGGTCCAGCACCACCAAGGCGAAACCGCCCTCGGTGTTGGCCCGTGTGAGGGTGTCGAGGGCATCGCGGCCATTGCCGCAGGCGGTCACCGCAAAGCCTTCCAGGGCCAGGGCATCACGGATGGTTTCGCGGATCGTTTCATCGTCTTCAACGACCAGCAGGGAAGGTTGCATCCCGCCATTGTCGGTCGGCAGGTGGTCGGTCCAGAAGAGGGTGATCACCGGGGGGGCAGATGGCTGATCACCAGGCGGCGTTGCCCATCGAGACTCAGCCAGCCTTCCTGGCGCAGCACGCCGATCACCCGGGTGACGGTGACGCGGGTGGTGCCAAGGGCGCTGGCCACCTCCTGGTGGGTGAGCCGTAGATCCAGCCGCAGCCCCTGGTCACAGGCCTGGCCGTATTCGGTGGCCAGCAGCTCCAGAAAGCCCCGCACCCGCTCTTCCACCCGGCGCAGGCCCATCAGCGCCAGCAGCGACTGGGACTGGCGGTAGCGCTTGGTAACAGCCTGCAGCATTGCCACCGCAAGGCTGGCATCGGAGCGGATTTCCTCCAGGCTCAGGCACAGCAGGTCGGTGTCGCAGAGCGTGCGGGCCTCGAAGGCCTCCACATCGGTGAGCGGTTCACCGAAGGGTTCACTGGGCCCAGCCAGCCCCAGCAGCAGATCGTCGCCGTGGATGGTGATCGCACCGAGCTTGACCATGCCGCGCACCACCAGCCAGATGCTGTTGCGCAGCATCGGCACCTGACTGCCAGCCGCCAGATGCACAAGGGTGCGCTTGCGGTAGCTGGCCTCAAGGAATTCGCGGAAAGCTCCGCTGCCGGCAGCGCCACGGGACGGCGTGAACACCATGAAAAGCCGTGCAAACGGGTTGGCAAAACTGTATGGAGAGCCACCGAGAGGTGGGCAAAGGGGTGATCATCATTCGGTTAAGAGCTGGCTAAGGCGATCCAGTCAGGGTCGGCGTTCGGCGCCAGGCTTTAGGGATGGCCGGGCTTCTGGCTGGCTTGTCGGGGCTGGGGGCCTGGCGCCAGGATCCAGCCGCGGCTGGGATCCCGGCGGCTGTGGTCGCCCTGACTGCCGTGGGTCGGCCGCCGCAAGGCCCGCGCCCAGGGTCGTGGGTTTTCATCGGGGAGGTCCGGATCGGTAAGCGCGGCCAGCACGGCTTGCGGTCAACACGGCTTGCGGTCAACACGGCTTGCTGTCAACACGGCTTGCGGCCACTACGGCTTGGGTCACCATGAATTGCGGTCGACACGGCTTGCGGTTGGTCCGATGCCGGCCCTCCCTGGGTGCTCCAGCTTCTCCTCCCAGTCCTCGGATTTCCGCCAGGCGGTCGCGGGATATCCGCCTGCGCCGAACCCACCCCCGGCGCTCCAGAGTGGGGGCCGGTTTGTGGAAGGCGATTCAACCGTGGTGAGGAAGCAACCCCTGCAGCGGCTGCGCCGCTGGCTCCATCAGCGCCTGTCGACCTGGGTTCAGCATCTGGCCCCTGACCCGGTTGAACCAGCTGCGCCCCTCCAGCCTGCCGCTGCCCCAGCCGCGGTTGGCGGGCCAAGGCTCACTGCCGCACCAGGGCCAGCCGACGAGTCCTTTGAGGCTGGCCCAACGATCACGATGACGTTGCCCAGCCTGCTGCCGACCGCAGGCACCCTGGAGTTCATCGCTGATCGGGCTGCCCTCTGTCCTGGCCTGCGGGAACCGCTGAGCGTGGAGCAGGCTGTGCTGGCCAGGGATCTGACGTTGCTGAAGCGCGAGGCCGCTGACGCCTTGGCCGCTCTCGGGGCCGCCCATGCCCTGGTCACCTCCGCCCGTCTGGCCCAGGTGCAGGTCCTCAGGCCCCTGGTGGAGAAAGGGGAAGTGCCTGGAGAGGCGCTCAAAGCCCTCGCCGCCGACTATCAGGGCTGGCAGAACGATCAAGTGCGCCTGTTCGATGCTCTGGCCCTGGTGATGCGGATGCAGGTGCCCCAGGGGCAGGTGCTGGAGCAGGTGGATCCGGCGCTGCGGGAGCAGGCCAAGCAACATCTGACCTCGCTTTCGGTGGAATATCAGCGTCGTCAGCTGCAGCATCAGATCAAACGCCAGGGTTGATTCGGATCGGCAGCCTCAGTTGTGATCTTCCGCTTTGGAGGTAGCGGGCGTGTGGGACGCGCAGATTGGCCGTTGAAGCGTCCCCCTTTGAATCACGACAACGCACGGCATCGCCCTGCTGCTTTGCAGGTGCCAACTGCAGAGTCCAATGGCAGATGGTCAAGCCGGCTGACCACCAGCGTTCGACCCCGGCGGCCATGCCTCCTGAGACCATGCCTGCCGAGACCGTGCCTCCCGACCCCGAGGCTGGCCGGCGCCGTTCCCAAGTCCTGCCTGCGCCTGGCTCAGGTCGTGGCCCTGGAGGGGCTCCGCGGGAGAGCACCAGCCCTGGAGCAGCCAGCCCGCCCCAAGGATGGAAGCCTGAAGCAGCAGGCAGGTGGCGATCGCTGTCAACTGTGAGTCTCCCTTGCTCAGCACGACGGACTCCGACATCAGTTGGGGCCTCCCATCCCAGCAGCGAAGGCCATCGGCCGTTGGTTGCGTTCATCACATGCCGGCGCTCGCCAGCTGCCAGCGCCCATGGTCTGCGGCGTCTTGATTTTTTTCAGGTCAACAGGATTGTCAGGAAAATCGCCTTACGGTTCAAGGGTGATCGGTGGGATCTGGCCCTTGATTGGAACCGCTGACTCCCTTTTTCCCCCTTGCCACCCCCACCATGACCCTTGTGCAGGCGCCCACTCTGGGCATTGCGCGTTATGCCAACGATCGCAATAAGGAAAGCTGGTCACACGCCTCGGATAACGACAAAAATGTGATCATCCGGGCGGTTTACCGGCAGGTTCTGGGCCAGCAGTATGTGATGGATAATGAGCGACTGAGCGGTGCTGAATCTCTGTTCAAGGACGGGGCACTGAGCGTCAGAGAATTCGTGCGAACTGTTGCCAAGAGCGGTCTCTATCGCTCCCGTTTCTTTGAAAATTGTAACGCCTACCGCTTTATCGAGCTCAACTTCAAGCATCTGCTCGGCCGGGCCCCTCAGAACAAGGCCGAGAT
Source organism: Synechococcus sp. UW140 (assembly GCA_945872185.1). Lineage (GTDB taxonomy): Bacteria > Cyanobacteriota > Cyanobacteriia > PCC-6307 > Cyanobiaceae > Cyanobium. The sequence continues at coordinate 7,086 of CAMBZX010000073.1, forward strand.
GCTCCATCACTTCACGATCCTGCAGGACCATGGCGTTGAGGCTGAGATTGATTCCTATATCGATAGCGCTGAGTATCAGGAGCGCTTCGGCCAGGATGTGGTGCCTTATCTGCATGGCTGGGACTACTCCAAGGGCCATCAGGGCCGTCAGTTCTCCTGGTTGATGCAGCTGGCCTCCGGAGCCGCCGCTTCCGTCAAGGGCGATCGCAGCGGCATTCAGGCGGCCCTCAATCGGCCCCTGCATCAGAACCAACCGGTGGCCGTGCGCGGCGCCGCTGCTGCGGTGATCATCCGCAACGTGCAGCTGCGCCGCGATTACAGCGGCATCAGCACCGACGGGCCATTCCGGGCCACAATCTCCGATCAGGCTGGGCTGTATGGCGGTGAGGCCCCCGGAGCCGCCCCCAGGAGTGCCTCCCAGGAGCATCGCCAGGAGGCCCTGAGGGTGTCGCCAGCGCTGCGCGGTACCAATGCCAGCGGTTCCAGGCTGGTGACCATCAAAGCCACGGGCATCGCTGATAACGGCTATGTTCGCAGCGGTTTCTATGTGTTGCGCGTGCCTTTCAGCCGCATGAATGAGGCACTGCAACGGGTGAGTCGTCTGGGTGGCCGGGTGATCGATGTCGTGGTGAGCTGAGGAGCGGTCCCTGTCGGCCCTGGCGCCATGAATCCCACCCTTTCCGCGCGATTGAGGCGATGGCAGCAGTCTCCCTATTGGAGAGTGCATCCTCCGGCTCCGTGGGCTGTGCCGCTAGAACCCGCCACGGCCCTGCTGCACCTGCCTGCCGCGCCAGCCCCAGCGGGTTTGCCGCCAGCGGATTCACTCCCGGCTGGTAGCGAGGCTGCTGATTCCCCAGCAGTGGTTTCGCTGGCGGCTTGTGCGCCGACGGCGAATGCGCTGGCAGCTGTTTCGTCGGCTGCTGTTGGGCTGGCAGCGGAGGCGTTGCCGGCCCTTGGCGCTCCTCCTAGTGCTGCGGAGCCTGTTGTGGGCGCCACGGCTGTTGAGCGGACTGCCGTGGTTTTGGCAACCGGGGCGCAGGAAACCGGGGCTCACGAAACCGGGGCGCAGGCCGCTGCGGTGCAGGCAACTGCGCTGCAGGCAACCGAGGTGCATGCAACCGTGGCCCAGGCAACCGTGCTGCTGGTAGAGCATCCTGGCCCGCCCGTTCTGCTCGCGGCGCCGGTGGCGGCGCCATCGCTGCAGGCGAACGCAGCAGCAGCGACCTTCCATCGGACGCACCCCTGGCCGGTAGCCGCGGGGGCGTCCCGATTGAGCCCGCCCAGTCAGCACTCGCCCTTGATCGGGCTGCTGATCCTGGCCCTCGTCACCCTGCTGGAGGGCTGGCGGGCGATCCGGTTGCTGATCCGCCAGATCCATGCGATCTGGGTGGCTCCGGCCGCTGGGGGCGGGCGGGTTCGCGACGGCCAGCTTCGGCCTGCTGTGGCCGTTCCCGTCGGTGGCGGTGGCGGCGGGGGTTTACCTCGCCACCCAATCCATCGTTCTTCTTGATGACTCAGAAAGCCCAGTGAAGCCAGAGACAATGGCCAAGCAGCGGCTTCAATGCAGAGAGGACCGGGCCCTTCTTGAATGGGATTGGCACCCTATGGAGGTATCCGGGCGGTCATCCAGACGACCTTGTGGATCACTGAAAAACCTCTGCTAAGTCCAACATTGGCAGGAGGTCTGGAGAGCACCTCGGGCCGTTGCGGGCTACGCCTGAAGCCAGCTGTTGATCCCGTGATCGAGGCGCCACAGGCGCCATAAAAAAGCCCCCCTCCTGGACAGGGGGGCCAGCCATGGTGATCACTCGTGGGTGATCACTGGGCGATCGACTACTTGCCGATGCTGTTGACGGCGTTGCGGGACTGGCTGAGGATTGATCCCTTGAGGGGGATGAAACCGAGCACTTCGGCGCGGAACTGGTTGCTGTTGGTGAGCAGATGCTCCATTGCCTTTTGAATCACCTCGGCTTTTTCACCGTTGCCGGTTTTGTAAGCCAGGATCCAGGTCAGGGTGGAGATGGGGTAACTGGCCTCGCCGGCAGGGTTGGCGTCTTCACCGGCCAGCATGCCGTCGAGACGGATGTTGTTCAGGGCGGCGGCACCGCTCTTAGCGTTGGGCTTGACGAAGCGACCGGCCTTATTCTGGACAGAGGCAGCCTTGATTTTGCCCTTCACGAAGGCAAGGCTGAGGTAGCCGATCGAACCGGGAGTGTTGTTGATCGTGCCGGATACACCCTCGTTGCCCTTACCACCGACACCCACGGGCCACTTGACGCTCTTGCCTTCGCCCACCTTGCTCTTCCACTCCGGCGAGAAGGCCGAGAGTGAGTTGGTGAAGGCGAAAGTGGTGCCAGAGCCGTCCGAACGGTGCACCACTTTGATGGGGCCGCTGCCGCACTTGAGCTCCTCCCAGGTGTCAATCTGGCCGAGGAAGATACTGGCCACCTGCTTCTGGGTGAGCTTGAGGGCAGGGCAGCCGGGGTTGTTATAGGCCACGGCGATCGTGCCGCCGGAGGCGGGAAACTGGATCACACCTCGCTTGACCTTGGCCGCATCGGAGGCCTTGATCGGCTCATCGGTGGCGCCGAAATCGACGGTGCCGGCGATGAACTGCCGCACCCCGGCTCCCGAACCCACCGACTGGTAGTTGACCTTGACGCCCTGCTTGGCAAGGCCGATAAAGGAGGCCTGATAGAAGGGGGCGGGGAAGGTGGCCCCAGCACCGTTGATGGTGGCGGCGGCCAGAGCAGCAGCGGTGATGGCCAGACCGCTGCCGAAGCAGGCGGTGGTGCCGAGGATCAGGGCCTTCTTCGCGAAGGTCATTGCAATGCCAAGGATGGAGCTCTACCTGATTAGCGGCCAGCCGACCCCGGGGTCGTTATGAGCTGTTTAAGAGCCGCTCAAGATCCGCCCCCAGGGGGTCAGCGCCGGCTCTCGGACGAGACTGCGCAAGTCCAGGGTCCGCCAGGGTTGTCTCCAGCCAGGACTGGACTCCCGCAGCAAATCCCGCCAGAGCTGGCGCCGCCTTTGGGGCCGCTGCAGATCGACGGACTCAAGGCCCCAGCGCTGCCAGCAGCGCTGGGCATCCTGCTCCAGCAGCTGGGCCAGCATCGGCAGATCGGCCAGGGTGCCGGCCGGGAGCTGGTCGTCGATGGCTCGCCGGAGCACCTCCAGGTCATGCAGTTCACCGAGCAGATCCTGAAGCCCGCGGAAGCGCCCGGCCCAGGCACGGCAGCGGGGGCCTGTGTGGCTGAGGAGATTCTCGAGGGCGTAGCGGGCGTGTTTGCATTGCTTGCGCAGATCGTGCACGTCCGCCACGGCGCCGTCGGGCTCCAGCACCGCCCAGCCGGGATGCTGGAAGATGGTCACCAGCTCGGGCGCCTGCCATTCGCTGAGCCACTCCCGCAGCGGCCTTTGGCCGAGGGCCGTGAACTGCGGCGCCTTCTGCCAGCGCTGCAGCTGGGCCAGGAGATTCAGGTAGCTGCCGCTGCGCAGGGTTTTCTCCACCTGGTTCTGGGTGTGCTGGCGTTCCCGCTGCAGCTGGCGCAGCACGGGCTCCAGTTGCTGGCGCTCCCCCGCTGGCAGTTGTGGCAGCACTTTGCGCTCCAGGTGGGCCCTCAACACATCGAGATCCCGGGCCAGCCCAAGCCGTCGGGCCACCCGGGCGATGCGTTGATCCCGTACCGCTTCAGGCAGCTCCAGGGCCGGGGCGAACTGGCGCAGGGCTGTGCGCAGGCGGCGCATCGCCACGCGCATTTGATGCAGGGGTTCCGGATCGCGATTGGCGACAACCTCGTTCTGCAGGTCCACCAGGCGGCGGCTGGACCGTTGAATCAACCCCAGGGCGAACGCACCGTTGGTGAGGTTCCGTGGATCGCCGGGGGACTTCCCCGCAGAGGCCATGGCCAAGATCTCCCTGTTGATTTGACTTTGCGCCCGCCCCAGCACTCCGGGGTTAAGGGAAGGTTGTCCGCAATCTTTCGACCCGGGCTTGATCTGCCCTTAACCCCGAACCTGGGGACTGCTAACTAGCCTGCGCCAACATTATTAGGACTGCCGTGGCAAGTGATGACAGTGTCGGGGGTTCCCCTGGCGTCAGATCTCCGATGGAGGCCCATGCCAGTTACCGCGGCAACGACTGGTCTCCTCAACGGCTGTTGTTCCATCAGAACCTGGAATCCTTCGCCGAGCGGGTGGGGTTGATTGTGGCCCTGCAAGGCAACGGCAAGCTCAGTCAGGAGCAGGCCTATGACCAGATCAGGGCGATCTGGAAAGAGCTCAAGGACAGCAAAGGGAACCTGATCAATGGCAAGGGGCCCGCGGCCTGAGGCCGTTCGCCTGCCTCGCGGGGCTTGGCGCACCACGCAGATGTTGGTGGCGTGGACCCACCCTGGTTTTCTTGCCGTTTCCTACCCGATCGGCACCTGAATTGCCCCGTCAAGAGCTTGGTCCAAGCCCAGAGCGAGCGCGTTCCAATCCCCAGCATTCCGGTCCAGGGCTGTGTCATCGATCTGCAGCAGATTTGCGGCGGGAAAGGGAATAGATCGGGCATTGGCTGGGGTTTCGCCGTTGTAGATCGCTGGGTTCGGTGACGCGCGGCTGGCCTAATCCCATGATTTCGGGGGGGGGGGATGAGCGCGGCCGGATCAGTGCGGCCTGAGGCTCCCTGCTTCAGTGCGGCCCAAGCGGCATGGATAGCCTGCTCCGTCAGGCCGTACCGATTCCGGGATTGGCTCCGTGCTGCATCAAGAGATTGCTGAAAAAACCTGTCTCGGCCATGGTTCACCCCGTTCTCTACCCCGGAAACCCAGTGTTCAGCGGCTTTGACCTGAGCGGCTGAACGCTCACCAGCCTGTTGAGGGGGGCTGGCTCTGGAGCGGGCCCCTGTCCAGGCCGCAGCGATACAGGGTGAGTGGCGCTGGCTGGGCCAGGACGGCGCAACGCAGATCAACGGCCTGGGGCGGCTTGAGGCTGAGCAGCAGAATCGTCTGCCCCGGTGCCAGATCGAGATGGTCTTCGCTGCGCAGGCGCCGGCCCGCATACCAATTGAGGCTGGGGCGTTCCGCCTCCTGCCAGAGGCGCACCTCGGCTGAGCCCTGCTCCGCCAGCAGTCCGGCCAGCCGCGGCACGGGCCAGCGTTCCTGCAGCTCCCACAGCCACAGGGGGCTGGCCAGCAGCAGCAGCAGGGCCAGCCAGGTGCCGAGCACAAGCACCAGGCCCCCCAGCTGGCGCTGCGCCAGAACCGGCCGGGCCAACAACCAGGGCCCTGCCACCAGCGCCGCGCCGAACACCAGGGCGATCGCCGTGACGGGCCGCAGCGGCGGCAGCAGCCCCACCAGGGAGGCCAGGGCAGCGGCCAGCACCAGGCCGCCAAGCAGGCCCCAGAAGTCCGGCAGGCGGGCAAGCCAGCCGGCGCCGGGGGGATGGCGGCGGCGATCGAGCAACCAGGCCAGCACCGGTCCGCAGACCAGGGCGAAGGGGGGCCAGAGCAACAGGCTGTACCAGGGCAGCTGGGTGCGCAGCGGCAGCACCATCAGGCTCATGGCCAGGGTGAGCCCCAGGCACCAGAGTCCAGCCCGGCGGCGGCGGGCACGCCAGGCCAGCGCCAGGCCGAAGGGCCAGCAGGGCAGCCAGGGCCAGCCGCCTTCGAGCATCTCCAGGGCCGCGTTCCAGGGGCCGTCGCGATGGCCCTCGATGGCCGTGCCGATGCGGGCATAGCCCTGGCCAAGCCACATCTGCAGGGCGCCGTCGCCGCGCGTTAACCAATGGCCCAGATGCCAGGCGAGGCCGGGCACCAGGCCGGCCGCCAGCGCCAGGAGCAACAGCAGCCACTGACGGGGCCGCAGATCCCTCTCCAGAGCGCGTAGCGCCAGGGCTGTGATCAGTACCGGCAGGGCGGTGGGGGCCTTGAGTAGCAGCAGGGCACTGCCGGCCAGGCCGGCCAGAGTGCCCCAGAGCAGCACCCGGCGCCAAGAGCCCATGGTGCTGAGCAGGGCCCACCAGAGCAGGGCAATGGCCACCAGCTGACTGCCGTCGAGCATCACCCGGTGGCCCTGGCGGGCCAGGGGCATCAGGCTGAGGGCGATGGCCGCGGTGGCCAGGGCTGTCGTGCGCTCGCCGGGGCGCAGACGCCACTGGATCAGCCCCAGCAGCGGCACGATCAACGACGACACCAGCGCCGGGCCGAGGCGCAGCACCCATTCCGGCGGCAGAACGGTGGCGGCGATCGCGCTGGAGCTGGAGATTGGGTTGCTGAGCGGGGAGGTGGCTGCCGGGCTGAACAGGCGCCAGAGCTGGATGCAGGCTGCGATCAGCCAATGGATCAGCGGTGGCTTGTTGAGATAGGGCTCACCCCAGTAGGTGGGCCAGAGCTTGTCCGGCCAGGGGGCTTGGCTCGTTTCCAGGGCCACCCGGGCGACGATGCCCTCGTCCCAGTCCACCAGGGGCACGCCGCCGAGACCGACGAGGGCCAGGCTCAATGCCAGGAGCCAGAGCAGCAGCAGGCCTGCGGCCAGGCGACGATCGCGATGTTGCCAGACCCGCTGGCGGCCATTGCCCATCGAAGATCCATCCGGTCGGGCTGATCATCCCGCGGAAGCTTCCGCACCCTTCAGGGCCGCTACTGGCCGCAGAGGGGCTTCACCGGCAAGACGGCCTACACCGACAAGACAGCCCGGCGGGCTTCGCGCTGGATCCGGCCCCGCTGTCAGCGGCCCCAACGGGGACCGTCGCACCGTTTGTTGCCCCAGCCGTGGGCGCGGCGCTTGAGCATGGTGCGCCCTGCTTGCGTACCCGACCCATCGATCACGGTGCTGTCGCTTTGCTGCTGGCCTCTCGGCCACCTCGAGGTCCCGAGGCTGGTGCGC
>CAMBZX010000074.1 GCA_945872185.1 Synechococcus sp. UW140
GTTGCTGGAGGGGCTCGATCTGCAGCTCTCCACTGGCGAAGGAGGTCAGCAGCGGGTGCAGATCAATGGCCATGACGTCACCGAAGCCATCCGCAGTCCCGAGGTCACGGCCCAGGTGAGTGCGGTGGCGGCCCATGGCTGTGTGCGCGAGGCGCTCACCCGCCAGCAGCAGGCCATGGGCGCCCGCGGTGGCCTGGTGGCCGAGGGGCGTGATATCGGCACGGCCGTGTTTCCCGATGCCGACTGCAAGGTGTTCCTCACCGCCACCGTGGCGGAGCGGGCCCGGCGCCGGGCTGAGGATCTGCGTCAGCGGGGCTTCCCGGTGCCGCCGTTGGTGGAGCTCGAAGCCAGCATTGCCGAGCGCGACCATCTCGATTCCACCAGGGCGGTGGCGCCGCTGCTGCAGGCCGAGGACGCCGTGGAGCTGGTCACCGATGGCATGAGCATCGAGGCGGTGATTGAGGTGCTGATGGATCTGTTCCGGCAGCGGATTCCTGAGGAGGCTTGGCCCGGTCCCCACTGAGCCGCCCATCAGCCAGAACCATGGCCAGCACTGGGTTTCTCTGATCGCTCACCCTGGCGGAGGGCAAGCAAGCTGCTGCAATGGATCTGGCGCAGCGCGACGATTGGAACCCGAGATTGTCGAGGTGCCCGAAGCTGGTTCCAGGCTGATCTCATCTGGACCGCACCTCCGGCTTCTCTGGCCCTGGTGGAGATCGATCCCTGCGCTGAAGCGCTGGTTGCGCCAGGAAGTTGAGACTGCCTCGCCGCTGTCTCGGTCTGAGTGCTGATGGAATCGCCACGCCAGTGGCAAGGCCCCCGATTTCTGTGCGGGCATCGATGGGACACACGCTCGCGCCCAGCTGGGACCGACCTCAGCTGGCGGCACCTGGATCGGCGCCGTCGGGCTGGTGCCGTTCTGCCTGCAGCGCCGCCAGCAGGCCTTCGCAGGCATCCTCCAGCAGGTCGAGCACGTGGTCGAAGCCCGCCTCTCCGCCGTAGTACGGGTCTGGCACCTCCTCGTGGGGGAAGCGCCGGCAGAACTGCAGCAGTGGCGTGATCGTGGCGCGGGGGCGGCTCCGGCGGCTGAGGGCCTGCACGGCGGCCAGGTTCTCCGCATCCATCGTCAGGATGTGGTCGAACGTCTGCAGATCCGCCACCGAGAGCTGGCGGGCCTGGCTGGGGAGGCACACGCCGCGGCGCTCGGCGGCGGCGCGCATGCGCGGGTCGGCGGCCTGGCCCACATGCCAGCTGCCGGTGCCGGCCGAATCCACCACAAAGCTTTCCTCAAGACCGGCCAGGGCCAGTTGCTGCAGAAACACTCCTTCGGCGGCTGGCGAACGGCAGATGTTGCCGAGGCAGACGAACAGAACCCGGGTCGGCGCTGCGCTCATGGCTGGACCTCGCCCCGGGCGGCCGCGTCGGTCTCTGCGGCCGGCACCAGCGGCAGCAGCCGCTGGTGCGCCAGCCTGGCGCGCAGCCGCACCACCACCGTGTCCTCCAGCTCCGGATCGCCCAGGGCCGCCAGGGCTGCCAGCAGTTGCTGCTGTTCGAGGGGCTGGGGTTCCAGCCTGAGTCCGAGGCTTTCCAGTCCCACGCTCACGGCGTAGCGCACGACCCATTCGCCGTCCCGGCAGCCCCCCAGCAACGCCAGCAGAGCCCGCTGCCGCACTGCGGCGCGCTGCAGCGGCTGCAGTGGCGCCAGCTGCAAGCTGCCGAGGCCGCAGGCGGCGGCGCGCCGCACACTCGGACCGACATCGCTGGCGAGGGCCTCTTCCAGCAGGTCCAGGCCTCGCACATCGCCGATGCCGGCCAGGGCTCGCACGGCCCAGGCCCGGGCGCCGTAATTGCGGGGATCCAGGCTGTCCAGGATCGGCTCCACCGCCATCGGGCCCAGCCGGATCAGGCCATCGACGGCGGCCACGGCAGCGCCTGGATTGTTGAAGCCCAGCACTTCCACCAGGCAGGCGATCGCCTCGCCGTTGACGCTGTCCCCGTGGTCGCTGGCGGCCAGCTCACAGGTGGCGGCCAGCATGGTCTGGGCGCTGGCTGCTTGCCGCACCGCCTGGATGCGTTCGCCGATTGGGTCCATTTCAATGCTCCTCACAACAGGGAGTCCATGGCGCTCAACACCGCCTCAGCCTGAATGCTGGCGTCATGGTGCTCCCCCTGCTCCACCAGGCCCCGCAGGGCGATCAATTTGAGACTGTTCTCGGCCAGGGTGCGGCAGATCGCTTCCAGGGCCGGCCGCCAGCCGACAGCCCCCAGATCCATCAGGGCGGCGCGCCGCACCTGCAGTTGGGGATGGTCCAGCAGCTGCACCAAGGGGTCGGCCCAGCGGGCCTCGCCACTGAGCTGCAGCAAGGCCCGGCAGGCGGCGCTGCGGATCAGCGGACGCTCATGGGCTGTGAAGGGTTCGATCAGGGCGAGCACGCCGGGCTCGGCGATACCGATCGCCCCCAAGGCTTCGAGCATCGCCTCGCAGGGTTCCTGCAGGCGCGGGCTGTCCGGTCGGGTGGCTCCGGCACCGGCGGGGCCGCTGGCCAGGCGCCGGAGCAGCACCGCCACCGCGTCGATCGCGGCCAGTTCGCCGAGGGAGCGGGCGGCGGCCTCCCGCAGACCGTCATCCTCGTCGTCGAGGGCTGCTAACAACTCGGGGATCGCTGCTGGATCGCCCAGTTTTCCCAGGGCGCGGGCGGCATTGCGGGCCACGGCATTTTCCTCCACCCCCGCCAGTGGATCCCGCGGCCGCCGTTGTTGCAGGGCGGTGATCAACAGGGGCACCGCCTCAGGATGGCGGCTGCGGTTACGGCCGAGCCACCAGGCTGCGTAGTACTGATGGGATTGGTCTGCGCACTGGCGCAGACGCGCCAGTGCTTCGCCTTCGCTGATCGGTTCGCCGTTGCCATCGGCCTCGCCATCCCCGGGCAAGGGCTGGGCCGCAGGGATGGAGGAGGCCGGAGCCATGGGGTGGAGCCGCGAACGAACGGAAGTTGATGCTGCCATTGCCCTGCCCTTGTCGTGCCGCCACGGCAGCACGCTGCAATGGGACGCAAAGCGGCGCTGGCTGATGCCGTGACCACCACGGCCAGTAGTTTGCGTCCTCGCTCTGAACCATCGCTGCTGGGCGTTTCTCCTGCAGGGCTTGGTGCGCCTGTGGCGAGGGATGACGGAATCACAGCCAAAAAAAAGGCCCCTCAAGAGGGGCCGTTGGTGGATCGAAAAAGCGATCAAGGCTCAGACGAGAGCGTTGATGGCGTAGTCGATCTAGTTGTTGGCGATGGTGCCGGAGTCGCCAGCGATGCCGTGATTAGCCTTGATGCCATGTGCTGATTTTTCGAAGTGCTTAGGTGTAGTTTATTGGATAGAATGTTCGAGGGGCTTTCTGGTCTTAATTTTGGCCTCCTCCTAGGCCCTGGTAATCTTATATATTCTATGACGTAATATAATGAAAATCATCATCTGGTTCGTTGCGTCGAACGTCGCTATTGGCTAATCATGGATGGGTAAGTAAAAGTGAAGCCAATCTGCTTTAGTTTTTCATTGCTCACTCTGGCGTTGAGTACACGGTCAGTCGTGTCAACCGAGAGCCATTTTGCCAGTGGCAGGCCAGCTTGCTCACATAGACGATCGGTGAGCTCTTGGCCGGTGTCCTGGGTGTCGTTCACCAGATTGTAAGTGTCATTGAGGTTGCGTTTGAAAGCGAATGACACTCCTCGGACAATATCATCAAGATGAATCCAGCAAGGCACATTCTGCCCATTGCGCTGAACGAGGCTGCCTGCAGCTGAGAGGAGCATGCCAGGAATATCGCGGCCAGGTCCGTAGATGCCGCCAAGACGAAGGATGCAGACTTTGACTTTGTCTGAGCGTACGGATTGAACCATCTCTTCGGCTCTTGCAAGCACATCATTGACGGGGTGAAGAATATCTAGCTGGGAACCCTCGTTGGTTAAGGCACCACCTCGATTGCCATAAACCCCGCAACTACTCAGGTGAACCAATTGAAGTGGCGTTTTGCTTGAGCGATGTTCCAGCGAATCAAGTAACATTTGAATCCCGCCAAGAAAAGTTTCCTGGTATTGACTCACGTCTGCCTGAGAACTCTTTGACGGTGCAAACGATACCAAGATGCCATCAAGGCCTTCAGTAAAGGAGAGGCTGGTGCGGGAATCTGTGGAATCAAAAATCACCGGAGTATCAACAAGCTCAGCCAATTCAGCTAAGCGTTCACGGCGGGTTGTCGTTCCCCAGAGTTGATGTCCCTCCTGCCTCCAGGCCTTGGCAACCGCTTCACCCACGTAGCCACAGCCAAGAATGGCGCGCTGTTCACCGGAAGGCAGGATCGGGCGTTGCTCCTTGGCCAGCAATTGGTACAGAGATGCCAGATCTGGTGAAGACGTCATGCGAGTATTACGTTTCGTAAACTTTAGCCGACGTGTCAGCGGGGTGTGAGGCAAGGGATGGGTTGTCCTCCCTCGCTGAGAGATGTTCCAGCTCCGCCTCGCGTGGGAGGGTGGCTTCAGGCGCTCCATCCCAATGCCCACTTACCAGATCACAGCGGAGGGACTGGCGGACTTGCAGGTGAACTGTCCAGGTTGCAGCGGAGACGCCCTCGTACTGGCCCTGAGGCACCGGGAAATGCAGAGCTATCAGACGCTCCGGCGCAGCGATGACGGACGTCAATGGTGGTTTCAGGTGACCTTGAAGCTCGGAGGGGCTGAAGACAGTGCCGTCATCAGGGTGGTCAGCGTCTGTCGAATCGACGACTGATGTTGCGATTGACACCACGGGCCAAGTTCTCGCCACCCCAGCGGCTCCGCTGCTGGCCCTGGAGCAGCTCCTGATGGATCCGTGGGGAGCCGTAGCAGCCGCGGTGCTCCTGGAATGCCGCCTCGTCCAGGCTGCTGGACGGAAGGCCAAGGCGATGAGCAACAACATTGCAGGAGAGCCCCTCCTGCATGCAGAGGGCAACGGCGGCCTCCAGCTTCTGCTGCTCCGTGAACCGGCGTCTGGTCTTGGTGGGGTTGGTCATTGATGGACATTCTGGAGGTCATTGCTTGACCCTTATTGACCTGTCCTCAAAACCGGGGGAGGCCCCATCCGCCTCCTCAGATCAGCCTTGACAGCCTCGCTGTAAGGACGCATCGATCGGTTCCATCAGGCCCCCTGGTGGGTGAAATGGTCGAAATAGAGAGGCGTCATCTTTCCTGGCAGAGGGGGGGTCGCCGCTTAGAGGTCAAAAAGAACCCCGTGGATATAATCCTCGGTCCACTCCTTGCCATGGAATCGGCCCAGCATGCCCCGGGCCGGATCTTTCTCGGCGCGGTAGGCCACATAGCTGCGCTGCCCGGCCAGTAGCTCCTGGCGGCGATCGTCAGTCACGGGTTGGGCCTCGGCCACCAGCTGCAGGTAAAGGTCGAGGTAGGCGACGAAGGCCGGAAAGACGGCGTTCTCGATCAGCGCGTCGCCATCGGTGCCCAGGGGAAGCCTTGTCCAGAGGAAGCCGGGAGAGAAGTACGGCTCGGCCTCGGCCGGAATCGGGCCACCGGAGGGGAGAACCTTCTGCCACTGCTCCCAGATCGGCAGCAGGCGCTCCCAGACGGGGGCGGTGTGCGGTTGGTCGGTCTTGAGGGCTGGTTGAAGGTCAAGGGCGATCAGGTGACCCGCTGGCAAGGTGACCAGATCAGCACCGAAAAAGGGAAGATCGAAGCCGCTGCAGGGGTTGGCCACAAAATTCAGCACCGAGGCGGCGTTTCCCGCTTGCACGCAAGCGGCACGCACCTGCCGCAGTTTCTCCGTGCTGCAGCCCCAGGTGGCTGTGCAGACGGCAACGGGCTGGGCCTTGGACCCGGCGACGCCTTCACGACGCAGAAATTGCGCTTCGATCGGATAGGCAACCGGCTCAAAAGGCTGCAGGGCCTCCACCGCATGCTCCAGGAAAGGAGCCCAGCGCCAGCCAGCCAGGTTGACCGGATCGAGGCTGCAGGGCTGGGGCTGCGCAGAAGACGTCATGGGGAAATCTCGGGGGGAGGAACCGGCATCTGGCCACTGCCGGGGAACAGAAAATCCTGCAGGAACCGATCCGACCAGGCCTTGCCGAAGTGGCTGGTGAACAATCCATGGGCGGGATCCCGTTCGGCGCTATAGACGTCGTAGGCGTCTTGCAGGCGGTGTACCTCGTCGGGCTGCAGGCAAGCCGACGTTTGGGGACGATCGTGGAGAGCCCAGTAACTGGCGAGGAACGCCGTGAATGCGGCAGGCAATGATCCCTGGGCTTGTTCGGCGTTGCCCCTGCAGAACAGCAGCCATGGCGAGAAGTACTGATGCGGGTCAAAGGAGCGCATGGTTTCCTCGCCGTTAAGGTCGGGGAAGCGCTCATGCAACTTCCGAAGATCTTCCAGGTGGTGGGCCAGATACTCCGGCTTTTGGAGTAGAGGTTGGAAATCGAGAACGGCCACCAGTTTTTGGCGGGTACCGAACCACAGCAGGTCGATCCCCAGCAGTGGTTGATCGCGGTTGTATTCGGGATAGGCCACGGAATTGAGCACCTGGAGGCTCTCGCCGGCATCGAGCCGGGTCACCCGCCAGCGGCGGATGCCAGGCAACTGCCAGAGCCAACTGCGGATCACACTGTTGCCCTTGGCAGAGTGGCACTCGGCCAGGTCATGGGGAATCTCCAGGGATTCGCCCCCCCTGGCCCGGATCTGTGCGTGGAGCTCGTCGAGGAAGGGTTCGAACATGGTGTGCTGTTAGCTTTCCGCAGCAAGCGGTTGCGTGGCTAGTGGGAAACGCTGTCGAGCCGCTGCGCTGATGGCTTCTAGTTGAGCGTCATTGGGACAGCGCAGCTCGGTGCAATAGGTCGTCATGCTGATGCCATCAAGGAATTGCACACTGCTGACCCGGATGCGTACGCCCTCGCTAACAAACCAGCAGCGCTCAACCCCTACATTGGTGTCATAGCGAGTGGTGATGGTGAGCAGCCCGTCCTCGGCAAAGGAGTAGTTGCTGATCACCGGTTGTTTCTCGATATAGCCCTTGTCCCGCAGTAGAAAGCCTCGGCGTGGGTTCGCAAGGTCCACAACATCGAGCAGAACGGCGGCATTGTCGTCACCGCGGCTGTTCTCCTTGAGGTTGCTCTCCCACCAGAAGCGAGCACCGCCGCTCACCTGGCCGGAGGCAACACCAAGGCTTTCGCAGATACTCTGCACGGCCCCATCAGAGCGATCAAAAGGCTCGATGGTGAGATTGGAGTCGCCAGCTTCGTCATCCTGGTGATCAAGATGGTGCACGGCGCGGCGCGTCAGCCAAGTGCCGGCACTGGCGGTCAGGAAATCCGCCATGGTCAACGGTGGAAGCTGTGCCATCACGTTCAGGCGACTACGGCCTCGGTGCTGCCGCCCCGGGTCCGCCGGGTGAGGAAGCCGAACAGAACCTTGCCGATGGCGGCGACCAGATTTCCTTCCAGTTCCTGGAACATCTTCATGTTGCAGTGGAAGGCCTGGTTCGCCTCCGCCACGATGCGGTCTGCCAAGGCCTGCTCAATTGGCAGGCTGTCGAGGATGGTGCGGTAATCGGCCTTGAAGGCCTTTTCGTCGTCGATGGCATCAAACTCGTAGAAGCGCAAGCCATCATGTTCTCCCAGGCTCATGGCTTTCTGGGCGATGTTCTTGAGGATCTGGCCGCCGGAAAGGTCGCCGATGTAGCGAGTGTAGTGGTGACCCACCAGCAGCTCGGGGGCCGTCTGGGCCACCTGATGAATGCGGGCCACGTACTCCTGGGCGCCTGGAGTGGCTTTGACCTGGCTGCGCCAGTCTGTACCGAAGTAAAAGGCCAGATCCTGCTCCAGCGCCGATCGCCGGTTGAGCTGGGGGAAACCGATTGGCCCTACCACGGGGTGATCGGCGAGCTTGCCGATCTCTTCCTCCATGGCGCTATACACAAACCAGAGATCCCCCACCAGGGTGCGGTAGCTGGCCTTGTCGACCACCCCCTTGAGGAAGCAGCTCACAAAGCCTGTGTTCTCAGCCATGGTGTGGGCCTTCTTCGTACCCTCCCGCAGCTGGAGGGCAAGGTTGACAGCCATGGCAGCAAGGCAGGGATGGTTCTGGTTCGAACCTAAGGGAGGATCGTCCGGGATCAGGCCCGTCGGTTGCAGCCCTCAATGAAAGGCCATGCCAGCCAAATGGCAGGCCTGAAGCGGATCAGGACGGAGCGGTGGCCTCCAGCTGGCTGGCCAGCTGGATCAGCACAGCTTCGATGCGCTGCAGTTCGGCGTGGGAGGCGAGGGTGGCCTCAACCTGCTTCTGGGGGAGCTTGAGCCGCTGGCCCATGGCCTTCACATCGGTGACCAGGCGATCGCGGTAGGTGGTCAGCACTTCGATTGACTCGAGACAGTCCTGATGGCTGGGATCGGTCATGGATCGGACAAGGCGACTCCGATCAGGGTAGGTAGTCGGTCGAGCCCGGAATCTGTAACCGCGGCCGCGGGCTCGTAGGCAGGCCATGGCCAACAGGCGAGTTCGATGGCACGTCAAACCATCTGGGCCGGCAGGCCAGGGTCTGGGAATCGGCCGATCGGGCTTTGATCACGAAATCTTGCGTCACCCATCCGCTTTGGGTCTGGGCCAGACCCTCGGGGTAGTTTCATGGTGCTTCAGTCCTCAGGACAAGCTCGATAGCTGCTTTTCAATTGCTTTTACAGCAATTTCAGAAAGGCCAGAGCCTTTAAGAAGCTCCCCAAGTCCCTAAGCCAGGGTTCTCCCAAATGCTCGACGCCTTTTCCCGCGCTGTTGTAAGCGCTGATTCGAAAAATGCTGCTATTGGCGGCAATGAACTGGCAGGTCTTCGTGCCTATGTTGCTGCGGGCAACAAGCGCCTCGATGCCGTCAATGCCATCTCCTCCAATGCATCCTGCATTGTGTCTGATGCAGTGACCGGCATGATCTGCGAGAACACTGGACTGATCCAGGCTGGTGGCAACTGCTATCCCAATCGCCGCATGGCCGCCTGCCTGCGCGATGGTGAGATCGTGCTGCGTTACATCAGCTATGCCCTGCTGGCCGGTGATGCCTCCGTTCTTGACGACCGCTGCCTCAACGGCCTGAAGGAAACCTACATCGCCCTGGGTGTGCCCCTGCAGTCAGCCGCCCGCGCCGTGGGGATCATGAAGGCCTCTTCCACTGCCCACATCAACGAGACAAACACCAGCGGCACCAATCCGGACGAAACCCGTTTCCGCAAGATGGAAACCATCCAGGGCGATTGCTCCGCACTGGTTGCCGAAGCTGCCTCCTACTTCGACCGCGTGGCCAGCGCTCTGGCTTGATCGGCTTCAAGCAATAGCCTTTTCATCCTTTTCACTTCCATCACAGGAACCATTCAATGAAATCTGTTGTCACCACTGTCGTGACCGCCGCTGACGCCGCCGGTCGCTTCCCCAGCCAGAACGACCTTGAGGCCGTTCAGGGAAATATTCAACGCGCCACTGCCCGCCTGGAAGCCGCTGAAAAGCTGGCTGTTGGTATGGACAAAGTTGTGCGGGAGGCCGGCGATGCCTGCTTCAAGAAGTACCCCTATCTCAAGCAAGCGGGCGAAGCTGGCAGCAACCAGATCAAGGTTGACAAGTGCTACCGCGATCTCGGCCACTACATGCGCCTGATCAACTACTGCCTGGTGGTGGGCGGAACCGGCCCCCTCGACGAGTGGGGTATTGCCGGCGCCCGCGAGGTTTATCGCACCCTTAATCTCCCCACCGCCGCCTATGTCGAAGCGCTCACCTACACCCGTGACCGCGCCTGCTCCCCTCGCGACATGAGCCCCCAGGCTCTGAACGAGCTCAAGAGCTACCTCGATTACGCCATCAATTCCCTCTCCTGAGGTCCGTTTGATTCCGCAAGGGGAGGCTTAGGCCTCCCCTTTTTTGTTGACGGCCCCTTCTGAGCCCCTTCCCCTCGCAGCGACTACCTCCCGATGGCTCCTGCTACCAGCACTGGCTCCCTTGATCAGCTGTTCGACGATCTTGGGCATCCCAATCCCTACGTGCAGACCGAGGCGTTTCTGGAGATGGTTCGGCACCATGCCGATGCATCATTGCCTCGGTTGCTTCTGATGCTCGATCATCAGGATGTGGTGAGGCGACGGGCAGCGGTGCGTGCTCTGGGTGTTTTCGCCGATCGGGCGATGTTGCCCCTTGCCGCTAAGTTCCACGCCAGCTCCGATGCCACCGTTCGCGCCAGTTGCGTGAAGGCCTATGCCCAGATTGCTTCCAATCGGCCCGGCATCGGCGTTCCTCCTGAAGCCATGGCAGCCCTTGAGGCCGCGTTGCATGACGCCTCCCCCGTGGTGGCGATCAGCGCTGTGATGGCCCTCGGCCAGGTCGGCAGGCAGGCCCTGCCGCTGTTGCTCCAGGTGTGCCGAGGCAAGAACGAGGCACAGGCAGTGGCAGCGGTGTCTGCCTTGGCTGGCATCGATCATCCGGATGTGGCCGCTTGCTTTCTCGAGTTGTCCACCGCTGAGAATACCGATCCCTACGTGCTCGAAACGGTGATTTCGTCGATGGCCAGGGTGGAGGATTTACGGATGCGGCAGGCGTAGGTCTAGTAGCGATCCATCAGTCTGCCGCTCAGGCAGACGTCAGAGGTCGTCAACGGCTTGTTGATGTTTGCGCAGCTGCTGCAGTGAGACCTGCAGCACAGGCTTGACTTGGTCGCTGGCTTCTGCTGCCAGGGCAACCTCCAGCTCGGTGATGGCATCCATGGCTCGTAGCTTCATCAATGAAAGGGCTGCATTCTTGCGCACCTGATCCGAACGGTCTCGCAGCAAGGGCTGTAGGAGCGGTGATGCCCAGATCGGATCATGTAACTTCCCCAAAAGAGTGGCGGCCTCTGCGCGCACCTGTTCAGCCGGATCGTCGAGAGCCTCGATCACCAGCACCCTGGCCTGGTCGTCGTCCAGGCTCTGGATCTGCTCACCAAGAGCCGCAATCGCCGCCGTACGCACTTCAGTGTCGGCAGAACGGGCTGCTCGGCGCAGTGCTTCTGGCGCCCTGGCACCGACGAAGGCCAGACCCCAGCTGGCCAGACCCAGGTGCATGGTGGTGCTTTCGGCATTGGAGAGAACAGCGATCAGAGCCTCCACGGCGCACTCACCCGTGGCGGCCATGGCACCCACGGCAGATCCTTGCACCACCGGATCCGGATCATTCAGAAGAGCAGCCAGGAGATCGGGGAGAGCAACGGGGTCAGCGATCAGGGTGAGGGTTTTGGCAGCGGCACGGCGCACGGTCACATTGGCGTGGGTTCGCAGGGCCTGGCACAGAGCTGGTACGGCTGCGGGACCAATGGCACCGAGACCCTCGGCGAAGGTGAGCCGCATCAGGCCGCGTGGATCGCCGAGCCCCGCCACCATCTTCTTGATCAACTCCTGGTCACCGGGGGGGCGGTTTCCGGAGCGCAACTGCTGCTTCAGCTCCGCAGCCAAAAGGGCAGCTTCCTCTTCACTGAGGGAGATGGCCGCAGATACCGGCGACAGTGGCGGAGTCTGGTGGATCAAGGCGCTGTGGCAGTCCAAGGCCCATTCTTGACGCAGAGCAAGCCGGCACCCGGTTAGCGTGTGTGCTTGTAACATAAGCCCCATCGGGGCAAAGCAATGACCACCTTCTTGGTCTCCCACAACCTGCAGGTGGCGAGTCAATTCTGCCCCCCCTGGGATGGGTTGCATTTGGAGGCAGGGTTGAAACGGTTCTGTCCAACGGTCACCTCTGCCGAAGTTCTCTCCCACCCGCACTGGCGTCTCCGGCTGGAGAGCCCGCTGGATGCCATACGTTTTGCTGAGGAACTGGTGGCAGGATGGGCCTCACTGCGTAGCGAATGCGGCCATGGGGTCAATCATTCGATTCTTGCGCTAGGAGGGCGCAAGGACACACCGGCAGCCAGCTCTTCGCCACTCGGTTTCGGTGCCTGGGGGGTCGATGTCGTCGAAACTCCTGATCCAGATGCTTTTCTGGAGGGTATTCAATGGGAGCAGTTGAAGGCTGGCCGTCCAGCCGATGGCGTATTCGAGGTGCTTTACAAACCGCTTTAGTGGATCAGCTTTAGGTCCGCTTGCTCCTGCTGGAGGTGGACCTGGTCGGGCGCTGGCTGCCGCGCTTACTCTCTTTGGGCTGCTCAAGTTCCGAGCGATCAGCGTCTGTGGAGGGCAGTGCTTCGATACTCTCCTCAGCTAAAACTGGCTGGGGGGTAGCACCGAGATCAGCCCGGGCGTGAAGCAGGCCAGCCACATCGGCAACCCTCATTCCCTGGTGATGAAGCCCATGCATCACGACACTCAGGGTCTGCAGTGGAACTCGAATGGTTCTGCAAGCGACGTGCCCACCTTTCAAGGATCCGACCACGCTCACGTAAAATATCTTATTCACCTTGATGCCCATGTTTACGCATGAATCTTACTTGGATTGCTGCTCAAGACTATTGAGCTCGCTGATCGCTACACATTCTGACACTTCCCATGCGTCGCCGTGTTGGGTAGCGCATGGGATAATAGCCGATGTAATCAAGGATGAATGAGCCAGTGAGTTCAAGCCGCTTCAATAACATACATCCTGGCCTTGATCAGGAAGAGTCCTTGCGCATCCTGTCTTTACCAGTGGCAGAATTGGAGGCAAGCAGTGATCGCTACATGGCAGCGGCCCAATTGCTCAACTTTCCCGGCAGACAATCGGAACAGGCTTTGCTTCGGCTTCTCGCAGAGGTAGACGAAACGCAAGCAACCCAACTCGCCAAACGTAAAGCCGTGGAGGTGCTGGCACGGCTTGGTTGCAGAGATGCGATTAAGAGCATTGGCAAGTGCCTGGTCAGTGTCGATCATTACTTGGTGGAGAATGCAGCTTGGGCTTTGCAGCAGTTGGGCTGCCAGGATCAAGGGATCATCAATCAGATGGTGGCCTTATTGGCAGACCATCGTCAGAATCGTCGTGTGCTGATTCAGAGTTTGTCTGGTCTAAGGGTCGTGCAAGCACTTCCTGAGATCACAGCTCTCCAGGATGACGATAAGCCAGGAGTCCGTGGTGCAGCAATCGCCGCTGTTGCCACTCTGGCCGGATCAAGAGATCGGATTCTGAGCCTTGGCGAACATCTGTTTCTGCCGAATCAGATGGACCGGCAGTCGGCTATTCAGGATGTGATTGATGCTGGCGCAAAAGAGCTGCTTGAGGAGGTTTTGTGTACACCTGTTTCGCCGGTATTTCGGATGCGGGCGTTGCGTCTGCTCTGGCCCGAAGCCCAGCCTCTGAGCAACGGCCTATCGCTCTTGGCTACACTTGATACGCTGCTATTGGATAGACCTGAGAGCCTTCAGCTTGTACATCGCTATGAAGAAAAGCAAGAGAATTTGTTTTTAATTAATGAGTTTTTTGGCACGGATTTTAGTCGCTGCTATCTCGCACTTCAAACACTTGCCTGCGAACCGGGCGAGCGCCTATGGCCTCTGCTCGAGCAGCGTTGGCTGGAAGAGGCCCACAACGACTATGGAGCTCACTACTTCTTTATTCGCCTATTTGCCATGATGGCTGGCTGGGGGAGCGAAAAGGCTAAGGTAGAGAGGTATTGCGAAGATGCCATCTT
>CAMBZX010000075.1 GCA_945872185.1 Synechococcus sp. UW140
CAGCTCACCTGGTTCGCCCCATGCCGGACGACGCCCAGCCTTATCCGTTGCCTTTCCCTGACAGCTCCGGTGATCTGGTGCTCGATCCGGAGGTGCTCGCCCTGGAGCTGGCGCAGGAGCTGCTGGGCGACCCGCTTGATGAGCTCGACGCCGCTGCGCCGAGCGCCCACGCGGTGGCCGCCGAATGTGATGCCGGCATCGCCTGGCTGAATGGTTCCCAGGAACAGCGCTTGCAGGGTCTGCGCATTTTTTGCGAACACCGGGATCCACGGGCCGTGCCCTTGCTGCTGCCCCTGCTGGCGGCCAGCTGTCCGATTCTGCGCATGAGTGCCGTCTATGCCCTCGGTCGCAACCCCCATCCGCTCGGGGTTGAGCCCTTGCTGGCCCTGTTGGCCAGCGATGACAACGGCTACGTGCGCAAGGCCGTGGCCTGGAGCCTGGGCAACTATCCGGATGCGCCGGTGCTCAATCCCCTGATCCGCTCCCTGCAGCTGGATGTGGCGGCCGTGCGCCTCTGGGCGGCCAGCTCCCTGGCGGATGCCGGCGGCACCGGACCGGCCAAGGCCGATCCGGCCGCCTCCCAGCTGCTGCTCAGCCTGCGCATCGACAGTGAGCCGGCGGTGCGCAGCAACAGCGCCTGGGGGCTGGGCCGCCTCTATGCCGATCTGGTTGAACCCCGTCAGCAGGAGGTGGTGGAATCGCTGCTGCACGCCATGCTTCACGATGCCGAGCCCAGCGTGCGCGACGAGGCCCGCCTGGCCCTCGAGCAGCTGGAGCAGCCCGAGGTGCTCGAACGGTTGCAGACGCTGGTGGATGAAGGACTGCTGCAATGACGGGTGGCTCCACCGCCGGAGCATCCTCGTTAACGTTGGACCATTCCGTGTTGGTACCGGTTATGGCCCAGCGCACCATCCGCTTCCGGATTCGGCCCGATGGGTTGGTGGAGGAGTTGGTGGAAGGGGTGCAGGGCTCGGGCTGTGAACCGTTGACTGAACGGATCGAGGCCCGCCTTGGCCATGTGCAGCAGCGGCGGAGCACCGCCGAGGCCTTCCAGAGCCAGGAACTCCCGGCGCAAGAGCATCAGGCCCTGGGCCAACCGCGCTCGTCCTGAAATCCGGCGGCGTGAACTCAGCCCACCAGCCTGGCCCCACGATCAAGGCTCCTTTCTGATCTTCTGTTTTCTCTGATCCGATGTCGCACTTCAGCACTGTCACCACCGAGTTGCGCGATCGCCAGACCCTGGTGGCTGCCCTCACCGATCTGGGCCATCCGCCCCAGGAGGGCAGCCAGCAGGTGCGCGGCTATCGCGGCCAGACCGTGACCGCCGAGCTGGCGATCGCCCAGGAGGGTGGCGCCGACATCGGCTTCCGCCTCAATGCCGATAGCGGCAGCTATGAGCTGGTGACCGACCTGGATCTGTGGAAGCAGCCCGTGCCGGTCGAGCGCTTTCTGGCCCAGTTGCACCAGCGCTATGCCTTGCGCACGATTCTGGCCGCCAGCGCCGAGGAGGGCTTCCAGGTGAATGAGCAGACCAACCAGCTCGATGGCAGCATCGAACTGGTGGTCACCCGTTGGGATCGCTGAACCGCTGCACTGTCCCTCTTGGTTTCCCTCCCCGATCCAGCTGCTCCCCAGGCTGCTCCTGCTCCTGCAGCTGGAACTGTCGTGGTTGATCCAGCCCTGGCCTTTCGTGTCCTGAGTCCAGGGCCGGGCTCAGGGCCCACCGGTCTGGAACCGGTGCTGGGTGGGGCTCTGCGGCAGAAGGCTGTCTGGGTGGATGAAGCGGTCTGCATCGGCTGCCGCTACTGCGCCCATGTGGCCTGCAATACCTTCCTGGTGGAGTCCACCTGGGGCCGCTCCCGGGCGATCCGCCAGGACGGCGACAGCACCGATCGCATTCAGGAGGCGATCGACACTTGTCCGGTGGACTGCATTCACTGGGTGGCGTACGAGCAGTTGCCCGCTCTCGAGGCCCAGCTGGAGCAGCAGGAGATCCTGCCCCTGGGTGTGCCCTCACCGGCACGGCCGAAGCGCACCCTGCCCCGCGCCACCACGCCGTCGTTGGCCGCAGCGATCCAGCTCCCCTGACCTTGGCCGCGCCCTTGACGCTCCCGACCCGTCGTTTCGGCCGCACCGAGCTGGCGATGCCGGTTCTTTCCCTGGGGGGCATGCGCTTTCAGCAGAGCTGGAGCGACCTGGCGCCGGCCGAGATCACCGCCGCCAGCCAGGACAACCTGCGCGCCATCCTCGAGCGGGCCGTGGCCATCGGTGCCCATCACATCGAAACCGCCCGTGGCTACGGCAGCTCCGAGCGCCAGCTGGGCTGGCTGCTGGGGGAGGTGCCCGATCCGCAGCGCATCCTGCAGACGAAGCTGGCGCCCCATTCCGACCCGGCGGTGTTCGAGCAGCAACTCGACCTCAGTGTGGAGCGGCTGGGCCTTGAGGCCCGCGGCGAGCGCCTTGATCTGTTGGCGTTCCATGGGGTCAACAACGCCGAACTGCTGGAGCAGGTGCTGCGGCCGGGAGGCTGCCTGGCGGTGGCCCGGCGCTGGCAGGCCGCTGGCCGGCTGGGGCACATCGGACTGTCCACGCACGCGCCCTTGCCGCTGATCCTCGCGGCGATCGCGAGCGACAGTTTCGATTACATCAATCTCCACTGGTACTTCATCCGCCAGGACAACCGTCCCGCCGTGGACGCGGCCCTGGCCCACGACATGGGGGTTTTCGTGATCAGCCCCACCGACAAGGGCGGCCATCTGCATACCCCGGCGCCCCGCTTCAGGGCGCTCTGTGAGCCGCTGCATCCGATCGTCTTCAACGACCTCTTCTGCCTCTCCGCCCCCGGTATTCACACGATCAGCGTCGGCGCGGCGCGGCCTGGCGATCTCGACCTTCACCTGCAGGCTGCCGCCCTGCTGCCCCAGGCGAGCCAGCTGTTGCCGCCGATCCTGGCGCGTCTCGAGACGGCCCGCCGCCAGGCCCTGGATCCGCGCTGGCTGGCCAGCTGGGAGCAGGGACTGCCGGCCTGGGAGGCCACCCCCGGCGGCATCAACCTGCCGCTGTTGCTCTGGCTCCACAACCTGCTGGAGGCTTGGGGCCTGGAGGCGTACTGCCGGGCTCGCTACGGCCTGCTGGGGGAGGGAGGGCACTGGTTTCCCGGCCACAACGCCGACGCCCTCGATCACCAGGTGAGCGAGCAGGATCTGCGGGCCGCTCTGGCTGCCAGCCCCTGGGCCGAGGAGATCCCGGATCTGCTGCGGCGTTTGCGCGAGCGCCTCGGAGGGGAGAAGCAACAGCGCCTCATGGCAGGCACCGACAAGCCCTGAGAGGCGTTCCCAAGCCAGCGCCGTAGTCCTGCAAGCCTCCTTATGGCCGCTGTCCAGCGGCTGGCTGGCCGCGGCCCTTCGCCAGGTTGCCAGCGGCTGGGTGCCGGATCAGCCGCTGGAGCCGCCGAGGGGGTGTTTGGCCGGCATGCCCACGGCCCGCGGGTAGGCCTGGGGGCAGGGGCCCAGCGGTCGCAGCACCAGGGCATGCCGGATGCCGCGTGCGTTGGGCAGCTCCAGGGGCATGGTGCGCTCGATCGCGGCCCGCAGGGGGCCCAGAGCCTTTTCCAGATCGGCCTGATCGGCGGCGCTCCACTGGCCCCGGTAGAGCAGGGCCCGCCCCTCGGGCCGCAGCAGGGGCACCAGGTATTCGGCCACCACCGGGGCGCTGGCCACGGCCCGGGCCAGGGCCCAGTCGAAGCGGCCGCGACAGTTGGCCGCCTGACCGCAGCGCTCGATCCGATCACAGCGCAGGCTCACCCGGCCCTGAAGCCCCAGCTCCGCCACCATGGCGGCCACGGCATCCACCTTGCGGCTGACCGAATCCACCAGGGTGAGCTGGGCCGTGGGCAGGGCGATGGCGATCGCCAGACCCGGGAAACCGCCGCCGGTGCCGACGTCGATGATCTGCAGCGGCTCCTGGGCGCCGGCCCGTTCCGCCTGCAGCAAGGGCAGCAGGGGCCAGAGGCTGTCGAACACCTGGGCGATCCAGTAGTCATCGCCCTCCACCAGGCGGGTGAGGTTGACCCGTTCGTTCCCCTGGCGCAGGGCGATTTGCAGGGCGACGAGCTGCTCCAGCTGCTCGGGCATCGGCTGCCAGCCCAGCGTCTGCCAGAGGGCGGCTGGAGGCTCAGAGGTGGCAGGGCTGGCAGCCATCCGCGCTTGCTGGGGGGTTCGTTCTCCTTAGGATCATGCCCAGCCGGCGGTTGCAGGGTTTGCGCCCGCCTGCCCGCCCGCCCAAGCCAGTGGCCCTGCCTAATCTCACGGCCATGCCCACCCATTACGAGCTGCTGGGGGTGTCTGCCGACGCCAGTACTGAGCAGCTGCGCCAGGCCTTCCGGGCCCTCAGCAAGCGCTATCACCCCGACACCACCGCGCTGCCGGCGGCCGAGGCGGAGCTGGTCTTTCGCCAGGTGCGCCAGGCCTATGGGGTTCTCGGGGATCCTGCCGCCCGCCGCTCCTATGACGAGCGGCTGCGCCAGCTTTCGAGACCGGCGGTGGTGTTCAGCCCCCCCGCCAGTCCGGCCGGCGCCACTTTCCAGCCCCGGCCCGCTCCGGTGCGCCGCAGCCTTTCGGGTGGGGAGTGGTTCGCCTTGGTGCTGCTGGCCCTGGCCCTGGTGCTCAGTCTGGTGCTGGGGGTGGGTCTGGCCTGGGCCCGCGGCGCCGAGTTGATGACCAGGCCCAGCTGGTGGGTCGAGGTGCCAGCTGTCGCCGGCCGGCCCAGCAGCGAAGCCGTTGTCTCGAGCAGCGAACCCGTCGTGGCTCAGGGCCAGGGGACCGCCGCCCTGGACCAACCACTGCCGGTGCTGAGCCAAGCTCCCTGAACCCTTCGGCGATCCGATGCCGACCTTGCCGCCCGATCGCACCCCCCTGTATCACCATCCCTTGCCGGCTCTGGAGGAGTGGCTGCGCCAGCTTGGCGCCCATCAGCAACGGGCCCGCTCGGCGGTCTGGGATCTGCATCGGCCCCAGTGGAGTGCCCGCATCGAACTGGGGATCGAGGAGCTGCAGGTGTGCTGGCATCACGATGGTTCGGAGCGGGTGCGTCGCTTCCCCTATGGCCTGACCCGCGCCGATGTGGAGGCCGCGATCCTGGTCGGGCCCTGAGCGCTGTCCAAGCCATCAGGGCAAGCCCAGCGCTTCAGAGTTGGGCGCTGGCACTGGCGATCGCGGCGTAGCACTGGGCCAGCTGCTCGTCGTCGATGCAGAGGGGAGGCAGCAGGTAGACCACATGGCCCAGGGGGCGCAGGAACACCCCCTGGGCCATGACCAGCTTCTGCAGGTGCCGGCCGGCAGGATTGAGATAGCCAGGGTTGTCCACGGCCAGGTCGAAGGCGGCGATGCTGCCCAGCAGGCGCGGATGGCGCACGTTGCTCCGGCCGGCGAGCGCCTCCAGGTGCGGCCGGTGGCGCTCCTCCATGCCGCGGTGGCGCTCGGGTCGGGCTTCCAGCAGATCGAGGCTGGCCAGGGCCGCGGCGCAGCCGAGGGGATTGGCCGTGAAGCTGTGCCCATGGAACAGGGTGTGACCAGGCTCCTCACTGATGAAGCCGGCATAGATGGCCTCGCTGGCCAGGGTCACCCCCATGGGCAGGAATCCCCCCGTCAGCCCCTTGGAGAGGGCCATCAGGTCGGGGCGGATGCCGGCTTGCTGGCAGGCGAACAGCTCGCCGCAGCGGCCGAAGCCGGTCAGCACCTCATCGGCGATCAGCAGGGCGCCGGCGGCCCGCACCCGTTGCTCCACCTGGCGCAGGAAGGCCGGCCGCACCATCGCCATGCCGCTGGCCCCCTGCACCAGGGGCTCCAGGATCACCGCCGCCGTCGGCTGGCCCAGCAGCTGCTCCAGCTGGGCCAGGGCGGCCGCCTCGCGGGCCTCCACTGCTTCGTCGCCCCACCAGGTGGCGGGCCAGGGGGCGTGGGCGACGTCGAATAGCAGCGGCGCGAACGGAGCCGAGAACAGGGAGCGAGATCCCAGCGCCATGGCGCCGAAGGTGTCGCCGTGATAAGCCCCGTCGAAGGCGATCAGCTGGGGCCGGGCGATCCCCTGGTTATGCCACCACTGCCAGGCGATCTTGAGGGCCACCTCCACGGCGGTGGAGCCGTTGTCGGAGAAGAAGAGCCGCTCCAGGCCGCTCAGGGCGCTGAGGCGCTCCGCCAACGCTTCGGCCGTGGGATGGCGGAAGTTGGCGAAGATCACCTGCTCGAGGGTGCGGGCCTGCAGGGCCACGGCAGCGGCAATCGTGGGTTCGGCGTGGCCATGCAGGGTGACCCACCAACTGCTGATCGCGTCGATCAGGCGGCGGCCGTCGTCGAGCTCCAGCAGGGCCCCTTCACCGCGCACTGCCCGCAGCGGCGGCTCGGAGCGGGCCACCTGGGTGGTGGGGTGCCAGAGGTTGGGATGCCAGGCAGGGGAAGGGATCATCCTGGGGGGGCAGGCTCGGATGGAACACCCTGGCCATGATGGCGGGCCAGTCTCCTGCCGAACGCGCCAGCCGGGACCGCCAGCAATCTGGGGCGAGGGTCTGCTGCCACGGCACGCTTTCCGGTTCTGATCGCCTCCCGGCTGCAGCGGTTGCTTGCGCCCTTGAGGGGCCCAGGCGGGGTTCAGCGACAGATGTCGGAGCGATGCTCCTGCGGTCCTCCCAGGGGGCCGCAGTTCACCCAGCGGACGAGGCCTGTTTCGATGTCGGTGAAGATCACCAGGATGGCCCCGCAGGCCAACGCCACGGCGCCGCTGATCAGAAGCTGACGTTTGTTCATCGGCCCAGCGTATGGGGGAGAAGGCTGGCGTGCCATTGGTGTTCCAGGGCCTGGGCGCTGAGCGGCTCGAGCGCGGGCAGTTCGGCCAGCACCGGCACGCCCCCCAGGCTTGCCAGGGTGCGGGGATTGTCGGGGTGGGGCGGCCCGTTCAGCACCAGGCCCAGCACCGGAATCGCCCGCTGCCGCAGCGCCTCCAGTGACAACAGGGTGTGGTTGAGGGTGCCCAGGCCACTGCGGGCCACCAGCAGCACCGGTAGGCCCCAGCGGGCGATCTGATCGATCTGCAGCCAGTCGCGTCGCAGCGGTACCAGCAGTCCACCGGCGCATTCCACCACCAGCGGGTCGTGGCCGCTCGGCAGGGTCAGTCGCGCTGGGTCGATCACGACCCCATCGCGCTCGGCCGCCCAGTGGGGTGACACCGGTGTGGTGAGCCGGTAGGCCTCCGGTACGACGCGCTGCGGCGGCAGCGCCAGCAGCTTTCGCACTTGTTCGGTGTCCCCGCCAGCCTCCAGGCCGCTCTGCACCGGTTTCCAGTAGCGGGCCATCAGGCCCTGCACCACCAGGGCACTCACCACCGTCTTGCCCACGTCGGTGTCGGTGCCGCAGACCACCAGGCGCATGGGTTGTCAGCTCCGCGGTTGTGGCGTGGCGCTCAGCATGGCGGACCGAGTTTTGCGGTGGGCCTCCGACTCCAGCGGTCGGCGCCCGATCAATAGCAGTACCTCCCAGCGCAGCGGCTCGGCGGGCCAGTGGGCCAGGAGGCGGCGCAGCTGACTGCTCGTCAGCGGCGGCTGGCGGCTGGCGGTGGCCCCGAGCGAACCCAGCAGCCGCAGGGTGGAGAGGCCACCCTGCACCGGTCGGCTGAAGCGCAGCCGCTGGCTGTGGCGCAGCTCGAGGCCGGCGCCGCTGGCCGCCGCGATCAGCGCTGCGGCCTGGGGCAGGGGCAAGGCGCTGCAGGGCACGCCAGCGGCGCTGGCCGCCCCCTGCCAGGCCGCGAAGCTGCCGGCCACCGGCAGCGCCATGGCCAGCCAGCCGCCGGGTGCCAGGCAGCGGCTCCAGTGGGCCAGCTGGTCGGCTGGGGCGTCGAGCCACTGCAGGGCAAAACTGGAGAGCAGCAGGGCGGCTGCACCCAGCCCGGGCGGCAGGCCCTGGTTGAGGTCCCAGGGGCAGCGGCTGGGGCCGGCGAGCGGATTGCGGGCCAGCAATTCGGGGCAGAGGTCGAGCTGGAGCGGGGGCGACTCCGCCAGTTGCGGGCGCTGGGCCAGCAGGGCACGGCTGAGCAGGCCGCTGCCGGCGCCGAGGTCGGCGATGGGGCCCGCCGGCAGGGGCAGCTCGCGGCACAGCCGCCCGAGCCGCCAGGCCACCCCTTGCTGCAGACGGGCCTGGGGCTCGTAGCTGGCGGCCCGACGGCCGAAGCCCAGGCGCACCCGCTGGCTGAAGCTGGAGCCGGTTTCCTCAGGGAACAGCGGCGCTGTCATGGCGCCAGGCTGCGCTGCAGCCATGCCAGCACCAGGGGCAGCACCGGCGCACTCAGCAGGCTGTGACCAGCGTCAGGCAGGCTCACCAGCTCCGCCCCCGGCAGCTCCTGGCGCAGCAACTCCCGTGCCTCCGGCGTCACGATCTGGTCCTGGACCGCCTCCACCACCAGCACCGGAGCGCCATGGGGAAAGCCCGCAGGCAGGCCCTCGGTGTTGCTCAGCAGCTGCAGATCACGGCGCAGCCTCAGGAGCTGGGCCGGGCCCAGGGGCCCCTGCTGTGGCCCTGGTGGTGACAGCTCAACGGGATCGGGGGCAGCGGCCTGGCTGAGGAAGCGGCCCAGCATCGCCCGGGCGCTGTCGCTGTCGTCCAGCTGGCGCTCCATCGTCGAGAGGGCCTGGCGCAGGCGCCGACCCGGGGGGCCGGCCGGTACGAAGCGACCGAAGCCGGCGAGCAGCACCACCGCTTCCGCCTCGGCCCAGAGCTCTGGCGGCAGCAGGTGGGGCCCGAGCGAATGGCCGATCAGCACCCGCCGCCCGCCCCGCTCCAGCCAGGTCGGGAGCTGCGGTTCGGCGCTGCCGTAGCCGCGTTCACCGCTCTGCCAGTGCCAGTGTGCGGCGGCAAAGCGACGGCGCCACGGTTGCCAATGGGAGGCTTCGCCGCACCAGCCGTGCATGGCGATCACCTGGAGGGCCGCGGCTTCAGCTGCTGACATGGCGATCCCGGGGCGGGTTGGGGCGGCAGGGGGCTGGAGCCGGGGGCGGGCCCAGGGCGGCCAGCAGGCTCGCCAGGCTGCCGCTGGGCAGATCCTGGCGCAACACCAGCCGCAGCCGGGCCGTGCCGGCAGGCACGGTGGGCGGTCGGATGGCGACGCTGAGCAGACCCGCCCGTTCGAGTTGCTGCTGCAGCTGCAGCGCCTGCTCGTCCTCCCCTACCTGCAGCGACAGGATCGGTCCGTAGCCGGGGGGCCGGGGCCAGCCCGCTGCCACCAGGCCCTGCCGCCAGCGTTCGGCGCGCGCCAGCAGGGCCGCGGCCATCGCCGGGTCGGCCTGGATCCGGCCGAGGGCCGCCAGGGCTCCGGCCGCCAGGGGCGGGGCGAGGGCGGTGCTGTAGCGGAAGGCGCCGCTGCTCTGCAGCAGCCACTCCCCCACCAGCCCATCGCCGGCCAGGAAGGCGCCGCCGCTGCCGAAGGCCTTGCCGAAGGTGCCGCTCACGATCGCCACCTCCGCCAGGCCATGGGCCAGGCCGCGGCCACCGGTACCCAGCAGCCCCAGGGCATGGGCCTCATCCACCAGCAACGGCGCTTCGTGGCGGGCGCAGAGGGTGGCCACAGTCGCCAGTGCTGGACTGGTGCCTTCCATGCTGTACAGGCTTTCGCAGAGCACCAGCAGCCGCCCAGAGGGCCGCTGGCGCCGGGCCGCCAGCAGGCGGCGCTCCAGGTCGGCCGGGTCGTTGTGGGCGAAGCGCTGCAGGCGGGCGCCGCTGCAGCGCACGCCGGCCAGCAGCGAGTGGTGGATGAGGCGATCGGCCAGCACCAGGCTGTGGCGATCGGCCAGGGCGCACACCGCGGCGAGATTGGCCTGGAAGCCGCTGGGGAACAGCAGCGCCCGCTCGCGCCCCAGCCAGGCGGCCAGTTCGGTTTCCAGTTGCAGATGCACCGGCCTGGTGCCACACACCAGCCGCGAAGCACCGGCGCCCAGGCCGCTGACGGCCAGTTCGGCGGCAGCGGCGGCCAGTACTGCGGGGTGGCGGCTGAGGCCGAGGTAGTCGTTGCTGGCCAGATCCAGCAGGGGCGTCCTGGCGGGTGGGGTGGGCTGGAACGCGGCGGTGGCGGCGGGCTCCAGGCTGCGCAGCTGACGGCGGCGGGCGGCCGGCAGGGCGTCGAGGGCGTCGCGCAGCTGCTGGCGCCAGGGGGGGGGCGCAGCTGCGGACAGCGCATGGGTGGCGCCGGCGGCGGTGGGGAGAGGAGAGGGGCTCAGGACGTCCCGGTAGTAGGAACGCCAGTCAGTCTGGGCTGGCGGCTGCGCCAGGAGGGCGCGTGCCGGATCGCAGGGGTTGGTGATGCGATGGGGGGCGTCACCAAGTCAATCCGCTGCGGACTGTGATGGTGATGTCCGAGCTGACCGTTCACGATTGGATATGGGTTGCGAACCCTGCCGAGAGGCTTTCCCTCGTGTCTGGGATGGGTCAGAAAGCCCGACCTGGAGTGCATGGAGTTAACAGCAGCGGTTCTTGCTTGCTGCCATGGCGCCAGCCGGTAAGGCAACGTCTTGACGTTGGGTCGTTGTTCAGCCGGCGGCTGTCGCGCTTGATCAATCCAACTGCACGACCCTTGGCCTGAGGGTTGAGGGTCTCCCCCGCGACCTGAAGCAGGCGCTTCGCAGCCGTCAGAGCCTTGCCTGGTCGATGTGAAATCCCCAAATAAAAGCCAAAGGCCTTTGCCGTACGGGGAGTTTTGCCTATCCTATCCTCTTGAATGGTTGCTGAGCTGGAATGGATCTGATGCTCATTCCGCACTCTAAATACCTGACTGTCCTGGATAGGGGATAGGTAGCAAGATTTTCCAAATCTGGAGATAGAAAGTGGGGCTTCAGTCAGGCAAGATGCCAGCATAAAATCTTGCAAAGTTCTGGTGCGGATGATCGGAATCGCTGCGCTATTCTGCCTTTCTCGGGCTGCGGAAAGCCGCGCGAATTTTTCTATGCTCATCCAATTTGAGCCCCAATCAGCACTCAGTCTTGAGCTGGCTTGTCTCCAGTTCATGTCTGCCGACCTATAGGGATTCATGCCATGTAATGTCGCTGTGCTGATCGACGTCGCTGATTTCACCACTGATTTCAAAATTGACTCCGCAACTGATCTTCCAAGAGGCTTCGGCATCGACACCATCCTGCCGTTTGCTAGTGATCAGCCAGGGAGCGAGCCGGATCGAGAGGAGGTGTTGTCGGACGCGTTCCTGGCGCCTTGGGTCGGTTCAGCGGCCTGGCCGCCAGGTCTGTGCACTGGTGATGACGGCCTGGGATCACGGGATCATTGTTTTGTGCTCAGATTGGACTTCCTGGTTTCTCCTAAGTTTCATCACATTGGAAGGTCAGAAGCTTTTTATATTCCGAATCTGTTGTTAAAGGGGGTGCTCATTCGTTCATGGTTGCGATGGCGCTGTCTCGGCGGTCGGTCTGGTTTTGGGCTCTGGGTGTGGCGATGATGGTGCTTTTGGCGGTTGGTACGGGAGCTCCAATACAGGCGGGCGCGCCTCTCAATCCATCCAGAAAAGGCACCTACATACCGTTGTCGTCACCGCCGCCCGGAGCCCAGCAGGTCAAAGTCGGATTTTATCCAGTGGCGATTTATGATCTCGATCAAGCCAGCAATACTTTTTATGCAGATGCTTATGTTTGGCTGCGCTGGAAAGGGGATATCGATCCTTCCTCAACCATTGAGTTCACTAACATGGTTGAGGAGTGGGGCAAGCAGCTGGAGCCACTGATCGAGGCGCCTAAGACTTTGCCGGATGGTAGTAAGTATCAACTATTCCGTGTGGAGGGTCGTTTCGTGCAGCCCTTCAGCTTGGCTGACTACCCGCTCGATCGCCATAATCTGGGAATCAGGATTGAGGACACGACCAGTGGCGTGAACCAGCTGTCGTTTGTGATCGACGAAGACTCCTCAGGCATTGATCAGAAACTGGAGATTCCAGGCTGGAAACTCCAGGGTTGGAGAGGTGAAATCCTGGAACATGCCTATGGCACCAACTTTGGCGAAATGGAGCAATCTTCTAATTACTCCGTTGCCAACTTTGAGATGGTGATTGAGCGTCCTCTGAGCTTCTTCCTCTGGAAGCAGATGCTGCCTTTGGTGATTGTCGTGATGGCTGCCCTTGTTGCTCTGCTTGTCAATCCTAGGTCTCTGGATGCACGACTGGCTCTGCCCATGGGCGCCCTGCTCTCTGCAATCTTTTTGCAGAAAGGCTATTCCGATACGCTCCCAGATCTTGGCTATCTCGTGTTTATGGACAAGATTTATCTCTTGGCCTATCCACTCATCCTGATTGTGTTGATTCGCGCGATTGTTGCTTTCTTGAAGGCTACCCAAGCCAGTGACGCTGAAATTGAGCAGATGCAGCGCGTGGATCGCAAGGTCGTCGTTGCGCTGGGGATTTCCTTTGCTGTTGGTACGGCCGTGGTGACAGCGCTGCGTTAATGCAGGGCTCGTCCAACACCTGTCCACTTGGTGACGAGCCATCGCCGCCATTCAGCCCCTTGGAAGCAGAGAGAGTTTTCCGCTCTTGGCTGTGACATGGTCAACTAGTCCCTGGGACTGAATGGCGGCGATGGTGTCTGGTTTGATTCTGTTGGCCGCTGATGATCCGGCCGCTTTGGCGAGCTTCTACGCGGCATTGCTGGAGGTGGAGGCCAAGCCTGGGCGCGATCACCAGCACTGGCGCCTGAATTGGCCCGCCGGCGGCAAGTTGGAGATCTATGCCCCCTCCAGGAACCGGCCCCAGCCTCGCCAGGCCGGCCGGCTGGCGCTTGGCCTGCAGTGCCGTTCAGATGGTGCCGATCCCCTGGTGGTGTTGCAGAGCTGGCTTGCGGTTTGTGCCGCTCTGGGGGCGACCCTGCTGGAGGCTCCCCGGCGCGAGACCTTTGGTGTAGAGGCCTGGCTGGGGGATCCGGAGGGGAACCGGCTGCTGTTGTTGGTGGCTTCCAGTCCAGAGGTTCCGGCGAAGGACAGTAGCCTTTCCCCCTCGCCATCAGTCCAGGAGGCGCAGTGAGCAGGTACCGAATCATTCGAGATGATGGCAGCAGTGATGCCATCGCCGGTAATTCGTTTGCGAGCTATGACGAAGCCTATGCCGTGTTGGAGCGGTACTACGGCGATTTGTGCTGTTCAGATGAGCGTGAGTGTTATCACATCATCGATGAACCGAACGGAGTGGCGGCTTAATCGACGTCGATTGGGGATGTTGCGACGGGAGTTCTTGATGCCCGGCTTTCAGATTTTCCCCCAATAAAAAGCCCCCCTCGTAAGAGGGGGGTTGAATCCGGCAACTGCCGGTGGGGGATACCTAGATGCGTAACCAGCGCAGCTGGTCAGCCGATCGCCGGAGCGGTCAGCGCCACGGGGGTGGCGGTGGCGGCAGCCAGATCGAGGGGGAAGTTGTGAGCATTGCGCTCGTGCATCACTTCCATGCCCAGACCAGCGCGGTTCAGCACATCGGCCCAGGTGTTCACCACACGGCCTTGGCCGTCGAGGATCGACTGGTTGAAGTTGAAACC
>CAMBZX010000076.1 GCA_945872185.1 Synechococcus sp. UW140
TCGCCTGGGCATGGTTCGTCTGGTTGAGGTGGTTCTCAAACCAGGGAAACGAGCCTGCCCACCCCTTTCAAGCGCTGGAGCTTGGAGTGGTTATCAGCTCAGCCCCGGCTACGCCGGGGCTGAGGCCAGGGGATTTACACCACTGCAGGGGACGCCAGCTGCTCCCACACGCAGATCTGATTTTCGATGGCGACGATGATCACGACCTCTGCGGCATTGATGGTTGACAGCACAAGGCGGTTGAGTTCGGAGTGGGTCATTTGAGTCTTTATGGACTGCAGCAGCAGGATGCGGTGTAGGGCACTGGTGACTGAGCAAGGGGGCGGTGTTTCCCTCCTGTGTCTGCGTACATCAGGCGTTAACCAGTACAGGATCCTCCTTTGCTGATGATAATGCCTTTGTGTTGTACAAGACACTGTGTTACTGTCTTTTAGCGCAGGTTTAAAGTCTCTGGATGCTTGACATATTGTGTTTCCATGGCAAAATGTGTCCGACTGACCCTCGCTAAGGCACTGGCAAAGGCAAACCTGCGTCGTGCTGAGACAGGAGAGAAGGCGATCACAATGAACTCCCTGGCGGTTGCGGCAGGAGTGGCGGCGACGACCATCACACGCTTGGCACGGCACGACGACAAAGCAGCATCAGCTCTGTCGCTGGATCTGGCGGGGAAGATTGTGACGGTACTGGACTGTGGGATTGAGGATTTATTGGAAGTTGTTGAACAATGAAGCGATCCACTGTGGCCATACTTGGTGATTTCATTGCCGCTAATGTAAAAGTGGCTAAATCTTTCCTCAACTGGGAGGGTGCCTTTTTCCTGACGGTTGGACTTTTTCTCCTTTTTCAGGAGTATTTTCTCGCTGTTGATATTTCTAGTATCGTCAGCAACCATCGCTTTCTTGCCCTATACGCTCAATTTACTTCGTCCTTACTTGTTGCTAATAGGTTTTTCGCCACCCCATTCCTGGCTTTTTGCTTCTATGCAATTCTTGCAGGCACCTCACGTGGTTTGCCAAGAAGATTGTGCGACATTATGGGTATATATTATTTTCTCCGGATGGTTACCCTTCTTTTTGGCTTGAATATTCTGATTTTTGATGTCAGCAGTTCTCGTTTTTTGCTGATTACCCAACTTCTCTTTTTTCTTCCCTACTCTCTTTTGGTTTGGGGGTGGGTTTATTGGCGACTTGATGTGTTCTGCCTTGCAAGCGGACGATCCTTGTTTAAACTTGAGCACGAGACGGAAACCCCACGAGTCATTGATTATTTTGTTGCAGCATTTTCGACTGCATTTTCTGCCTCTATCAGTGCAATCAAGGGCACTTCGGCGCGGTCTAGGATCTTGATTCTGGTTCATGGCTTTATGATTTATGATATCTTGGGTCTAATCCTATCTAGGGCGGTTG
Organism: Synechococcus sp. UW140; assembly: GCA_945872185.1. GTDB lineage: Bacteria > Cyanobacteriota > Cyanobacteriia > PCC-6307 > Cyanobiaceae > Cyanobium. The sequence goes on from CAMBZX010000076.1 coordinate 1,407, forward strand.
CTTTAGCACATCAGTAATCAGATCACTTGTTTTAGCTTTGAGCACGCGTGGCGCGAAATCATGAGAGGGCAGGATCGGCTTGTCACTTGATCTGGCAGGTTAGATTGTTGACGGTACTGCATTGTGGCATTGAAGATTTATTGGAAGTTGTTTGGTTGCGATAGGATTAGACGCCGAGCGTTTCTCCCCACATAGGGGGATGTCGTTGCTATGTCTCGTTGTATGCATGACAATACCTAATTGTTCGACTGCTAATTCCTGCTGGCCAACTTGCTTTATATTCTTTTAAGCAAAGAAGTGCATCGCCTATGTTTGTGCAAACGGAGAAACCTTCTCTACGCATCTTTTCGTGTTAGGGGCATCTGTTCATGCAAAGATTACATGGGTGCCTTTTCTGCATTGTGTTTCCGCTGAATCTGCGCTCCAGGCTGTCTTTGGTGTCACTAATGATTAGCTAAAACTTCGATTTTTACGTCTTTGCTGCGATTTCTGGGCTTAAATTTGTTGATCAGTGCTAATATCTTGAAGAGTTTTTTCATGGCCCGCTGGTGCAATCCAGTGCTAATTATATTCCAATGACGAACTATTGGGCCTGGTTGGCGGGGAGAGACATTGTGTCTTTCGCATGCCTTGAAATGCATCATAAGCCAATAATTTTTTGGCAAAATTAGACATCGGCCTGCTGGTTCTTGCGGTTGTAACTTTCTATCAGTCCTGTTTCAAAGTAGAGGTGCTGATGTCTTCGAAGAGCTGATTGGCAACAGTGCTTTGCCTAGGTATCCAGCAATATCTTTGCCCAATGTCCTCAAGGTAAATCTTGTCAAGTATGATAATACGGCAACGACTGTAATCTGCGCGCTGAGGCCTCCCTTGACTCGACTTGCGATTCTCATGCGCGACGATGATGGGGTCATCTTTTTCCTCGAGCGGAAGATGACGCTTCATGTCACTTAATGGAAACTAGCAATATGAATCTTTGGAGATTGCTGCTTTATGCAGTCAGGCGTACGTGCGTACGGTTGGTGGCATTTCAGGGAATGTGTTTATAAATAAAACTTTTTGATTTCTTTGAGGTAAGGGATGGCTCGATAAATTGATGACTACTTCGGAATTCAGGTGGTTGTGCCAGTTTCAAGGGGTCTTGCAGCCCTCAAATGCAAATATGTTGATACGAGAATTCTGATCTAGCATAATTTTTGTGCGAAAGTTTGCTTCCACATATATGATTTAGCGTCCGGCGCTTTCTTGCTCTGTTGGCCTGCCCGATTCGCCAGAGTCTGATTCCCCAGGGTGTGCACCTGGCCAAGCGGGCGCTCAGTTGGTGGCCCAGCGGGAGCGCATCCAGCAGCAGAGACCCCAGGCCCCCCTCGCTTGCTTCGTGTGTGATGAAGGTCGCTAAGTTAGTTGCGGAAGTTAGTCTCTTCCTCCCTTATTCACCCGTGGGACTGGCAGTGTCGAGGCGAGGTCCTGGCTATGACTGATCTCCCCCTGTTTCTAGAGCTGCTGAAAAATGGTTGCTGTGTTTAGCGCATCCGCCTCGACCAGCACACTCTCCAGGACGACCTGGCCCAACAACTGCTTGAGCACCGCTCGTCCGTGCTTCTGGACGGTAGCGTGGCAGTCTTGGCTGATCGCCCCCGCAAGTGCCGCTGAGTAGCGAGTCACCTGGGCAATAAACGCGATTATTTGCTCCGAAGGAGTTACCAGCTTGCCCCTCCCTATGGTTGAACATGTGTCCTGTCATGCTTATGGATCGGCGCCGCCGCTCAAGCTCATCGACATGCCCCCCAGTTCCCAGGCGGTGGACCGATGCTGAGTCAGTCCCTGTCCCAGTTGTCCATCCAGACCAGCGGTGAGGGTTTCCTGGACCTGACCTCCTGCCTCAACCGCGAGATCAGCGCCTCGGGCCTCGACACCGGTGTGGCCACGCTGGCCTGTTTGCACACCAGTTGCTCGCTGACCATCAATGAGAATGCCGATCCCCGCGTGCTTGAGGATCTGGCCGCCTATCTGCGGGCCCTGGTGCCGCCGGAAGGGGTGAAGCCGATCAGTGGTCGGGGCGCGCTGCGGGCCTACAGCCACGCCGACGAAGGCCCGGACGACATGCCGGCCCACATCCGCACCGCCCTCACCTGCATGAGCCTGAGCCTGTCCTTTCAGGGCGGAAGGTTGCTGCTCGGACTCTGGCAGGCCGTTTATCTCTGGGAGCATCGCCAAGCCGGCAGCAACAGGCAGCTGTCATTGCACCTGATCGGCGCGGCGTGAACGCTTGCCGGCCGAGTCATGGACGCTTTTGGCCTGGCGGGTTTGATCAGGTGTTTGCTCGTCATGCTCAGAAAACTCGCACCAATCGGAGCAGACCTTGCCATCTGCATCGAATGGCAGGCTGAACAGGCGTCGCAGGGGCTTTCACTCGGACAGGCGTGCCTGGGCCTCGGGTCCTGGCACTGAACGCCTGCAGCTTTTCCCTGTTTTCACCCTATCGGCCGCCCCTCTTTACCCGACACGTGCCCGGGCCCCTGCCCGGGAGACAGGGGTCGCTACGACGCTCAGGCTCGCTGCACAAAGCAGCCACTCAACAGGCAGAGGGCGCCGATCACCAGAAACAGCCAGGGCGACAGGCCCACCACGCTGCCCAGGGCCACGCCAGCCAAGATCACCAGCCAGGGGCAACAACGCGGCCACGGACAGAAGCTGGTCAGCGGGCGATCGGGCCGCCCCAAGCCATCCTGCTCTTGGAGTGGCGTGGGGTTGGCAGCAGCAGGCATGGCGATACTCTCTGATTCTATTCTCCCCTACTGGAAGCCAGCCCAGTCAATGGACAGCGATGGGTTCTGGTGGTTTCTGGCCTGAGATGGTCGCTCGGCCTGGTCGCTGTCGCAGCGCTCTGCAGCGCCTCGCCCCTTCGAACCAGGCCAGACGACAAACGGCGCCTCAGCCAAGATGGGGAAAAGGCTTGGCCATTGCTCTATCACCCATGGCGACTACATCCAGCTCGTTCCAGCCAGGGCTGCCGGAGATCTGGCAGGAGTTGCAGGCCCTGCGGCTGGAGTTGGCCGCGCTGCGGTTGAGCCTGGCCCAGGCTTCCAGCGCTGCTGGCGGGCCTGAGCTTCAGGTTGGGGAGCGGCTGAGCGCCATGCCAGAGCCTCCCGCCCGCCAGGCCTCTGCGGCCACCCTGCTGGGACGACGCAATGGCAAGCGCCTGCAGCAGGAAGTGCGACGCCGCCTGGAGCTGGCGGCCAGCCAGCTGGCTGGCCAGCCGGAGAGAGTCCCTGAGGACGCTGTTGACACCGAGGTGGACCTGCTGATTGATCGCCTGCATGAGCTGGCCGATGCTGCTTCGCCAGGTCTGTGATCGCCGGCAGCTGATGGCACGCAGCCGATGGCGGCTCAGCAGGTATTTGCTGCGGCATGGGGCTGAACCGCCTCTGCCCAGACCGGAGGGCTCCAGGCCTTCGTTACCGTCAACTCCTAGTCATCCCCAGCTTTTTTCTCACCATGGCAGCCCAACCCCTGACCCCGGCGGACATCGATACGCTGGCCGAGGCCCTACCGCTCTGGAGCCTGGCCAACGGCAAGCTGCACCGCGAGTTCATCTTTGCTGATTTTTCGGCGGCCTTCGGCTTCATGGCCCGTGTCGCCCTGGCTGCCGAGGCCCTCGGCCATCATCCCGAGTGGAGCAACGTGTGGAATCGGGTGGTGATCGAGCTCACCACCCACGACACCGGCGGCCTCTCCGACCTGGACCTGGCCCTAGCCCGCCGCATTGATCGCCTGGCAGGCTGAGTTACACCAGCACCGGAACCGGGCCGCTGAGGTTGACGGCTTCGGCCTGGCGGAAGCGCAACCTGGCGCCATCGCCATTGCCATCGCCATTTCCATCGCTATTGCTTTCCACTTCCACGGCGATGGTGGAGCCATCGGGGAAGCTGCCGGCCAGGATTGCTTTGGCAATCGGCGTTTCCAGTTGCCGCTGGATCGCCCGCTTGAGCGGACGGGCGCCATACACGGGGTCGTAGCCCACGGCGGCCAGCCAATCAAGGGCGGCCGGCTCCAGCCGCAGCCCCAGCTTGCGATCTTCGAGGCGTTTGGCCAGGCGATTCACCTGTAGCTCGACGATCTGGCGCAATTCCTCTTGCTTGAGGCTATGGAAGATGATCGATTCATCGAGCCGATTGAGGAACTCAGGCCGGAAGTGGCCCCGCAGGGCCTCATTGACGCGCCTCTCCATTTCGCTATGCCGAGCCGGATCTCCGGCCAGATCGAGAATCGCCGTGCTGCCGATGTTGCTGGTGAGGATCAGCACCGTGTTAGTGAAATCCACGGTGCGGCCCTGGCCATCGGTGACGCGGCCGTCATCAAGGATCTGCAGCATCACATTGAATACGTCGGGGTGAGCCTTCTCCACCTCGTCGAACAGGATCACCGCATAGGGCCGGCGCCGCACCGCTTCGGTGAGCTGGCCACCTTCCTCGTAGCCCACGTAGCCCGGAGGCGCTCCGATCAGACGGCTGACGGCGTGCTTCTCCATGTATTCGCTCATGTCGATGCGCACCATCGCCTCGTCCGAATCAAACAGCTGGCCCGCCAGGGCCTTGGAGAGTTCCGTCTTGCCCACACCGGTGGGGCCAAGGAACAGGAAGCTGGCAATCGGTCGGTTCGGATCACTGAGGCCAGCGCGGGAGCGCTGGATGGCATCCGCCACCGCCGTGACTGCCTGGTCCTGGCCGATCACTCGCCTGTGCAGTTCGGCCTCGAGCTGCAGCAGTTTCTCCATTTCACCCTGCACCAGCTTCGCCACCGGGATCCCGGTCCACTTGGCGATCACTTCGGCGATGTCCTCTGCGGTGACCTCCTCGCGCAGCAGATTCTTGTCGCCATGGGCGCCGGTGAGTTCCGCCTCCTTGGCCGCCAACTTTTTGTTGAGTTCGGCCAGGGTGCCGTACTCGAGTTGGGCGGCCTTGTTGAGGTCGTAGCTGCGCTTGGCCTGCTCCACCTGCAGCTGCACCTGCTCAATCTCTTCCTTGATGGCGCTGAGTTCATCGATGGCGCCCTTCTCCTGCTGCCACTGGGCGTTGAGGGCGCTCTGCTGCTCCGACAGATCGGCCAGCTCCTTCTCTAGTTTTTCGAGGCGATCGCGGCTGGCCGGATCCGATTCGCGGCCGAGGGAGAGTTTTTCCATCTCCAGCTGCAGGATGCGGCGATCGAGTTCGTCGATCTGCTCCGGCTTGGAGGTGATCTCCATTTTCAGACGGGCCGCTGATTCATCCATCAGATCAATCGCCTTATCCGGCAGGAAGCGATCGGCGATGTAGCGGCTGGACAGCACCGCCGCCGCCACCAGGGCGTTATCGGCGATGCGCACGCCGTGGTGCACCTCATAGCGCTCCTTGAGGCCACGCAGGATCGAGATCGTGTCTTCGACTGTGGGCTGGTCCACGAACACTTGCTGGAAGCGGCGCTCGAGGGCCGGATCCTTTTCGATGTGCTGGCGATGCTCATCGAGCGTGGTGGCGCCGATGCAACGCAGTTCGCCCCGGGCCAACATCGGCTTGAGCAGATTGCTGGCATCCATGGCGCCGCCGCTGGCACCGGCGCCAACCACAGTGTGGATCTCATCGATGAACAGCACGATCTGGCCTTCGGAGGAGGTCACCTCCTTGAGCACAGCCTTGAGCCGCTCCTCAAACTCACCGCGGTACTTGGCACCGGCAATCAACGAGCCCATGTCGAGGGCGATCAGCTGGCGATTTTGCAACGCCTGGGGCACGTCGCCATTGACGATGCGCTGGGCCAGGCCCTCCACAATCGCCGTCTTGCCGACGCCGGGCTCGCCGATCAGCACCGGATTGTTCTTGGTGCGGCGCGAGAGAATCTGAATCGTGCGGCGGATCTCCTCATCACGGCCGATCACCGGATCGAGCTTGCCGTCGCGGGCCGCCTTGGTGAGATCGCGGCCGTACTTCTCCAGCGATTCATAGGTGCCTTCCGGGTTCTGATCCGTCACCCGCTGACTGCCACGCACGGCCTGCACCGCCTCTTTCAGCTTTTCGGCATTGGTGCCGGCCTGGGAGAACAGCTGTTTGGCGCAGCGATCATCGATCGCCAGGGCCAGCACCAGGTGCTCAATGGCGATGTAGCTGTCTTCGTAGGTTTTGCGTAGGGCATCAGCCTGATTCAGCACCTGGTCGAGTCCCTTCCCCAGGTAGACGTTGTCGGGCGGGGCGCTGAGGGAGGGTTGGCTGCCGATGTGGGCCTCCAGCTTCTGGCTCAGGGCACCGACATCCACCCCGGCTTTTTCCAGAATCCGGCCCGCCAGACCCTGCTGGGCGAGCAGGGCCGCCAGCAGATGTTCACTCTCCATCTGCTGCTGGCGTTTCTGTTGGGCCAGTTGCTGGGCGGCGACGATCGCGGCCCAGGCCTTCTCGGTGAACAGTTCGGCGGTGGGATGCATGGCTGGGATCTCAACGGCGATGGGATGGCTGGTGCTGTAAGAACCGTATGGAGGCTTGCTGGAGAAGCCGAGTGGGAGGACCGAACCTCGTGGGTCGGCGCTCCTCCCCTGGCGAGGAATCCTGTTCAGGCTGGCCGGTAAACCGTCAGCGCAGACTCCGTTTCCGGGGGCATTCAGCAGCGAACGACCATCCGGGGACATTGGATTCTGGGTCTCCAGGCTGGGTTGCCGACCCTCCGCCTGGTAGCCAGGTAGGACCTGCTGCGAAATGGGAGAAGAAGGCCTGCGAAATGCTACGGCCGCGAGACACTCGGTCATTGGTCCTGTTCACGATGCTGGCGGCGGCCCAACGCCCACAGCGGCCGCCAGCACATTTCAGCTGACGACAGGGAACCCCCAGTAGACGCGTTCTTCTCGATCCAAGGTTGTAAAGACTCTCATCTTGGCCATGGCTGACGGCAGCGGCAGCATCAGCGATGAACAGGTGGCTCATGGAGTTTCTTGCCGACGACCGGCTCAGAAGTGATCCTCAGCGGTTGGTTGAAGTCCTGCTGAGCATCACGACCATGGACTAGGCGGGGGTGGGAGCGGCGGCTGGGTGTCTTCGACGGCATGACGCAACATCATTGGTGCCCGCGTCAAGGCCGCAGCAGCGGGCGGACGGGCGATTCCGCTCTCAACAAAGATGCCACCAGATTGGCTCCGCCATCCTCAGAGGAAAGTCGCTGCTGCGGTGTCGAGAGCCGCTCCTGTCGCATCGAATGGTTTCAATGTCCAGAATCGATCATTTAGTTTGCATGATGTCACAATCGATACCTGTTTTCTCTGCACGCTGGATACGGCAGCCTCTGTGCTTGGTCATGACTTTGGGTGACAGGTTGCGTAGGCTCACAGAGGAGTGCTGTGATAAAATTTGAAGGTGCTTGCGTCGGCACTTCTGAAGGCGACTTATTCTGCCATGCGAATTCAGATTACGGGTCTTGGGCTCTATCTTCCTCCGCATATCGTCACAGCTGAAGACCTTTCAAGCAGAATCAATCGTTCTGCTGAATGGATCGAAAGCCGTACCGGAGTCTTGCGGCGACGTTTCGCCAGCGAGCCAAATGAAGCTATGGCCGCCAAGGCTCTGCAGCAGGCTCTTGGTAACCAGCGTCCTGATCTTTTGATCAACGCAGCGACAACTCCCTGTCAGCTGATTCCCGACACAAGTATTTTTATCAGCAGGGAGCTCGGCTGGGAGGGGGTTCCAAGCATGTCGATTCATGCGACCTGTCTTTCATTTCTCGTTGCCCTGCAGCATGCCGCCGCTCTGATCACGGCGGGGGCCTACACAAAAGTCGCCATCGTCTCCGCTGAAATTGCCTCTCGCAGCATCGACTGGAATGAGCCCGAGAGCGCGGCCATACTTGGCGATGGTGCCGCCGCTGCGCTGGTTGAGCCCACACCTGATGGAGAGAATTCGGAGTTGCTTGCTTATGAAATGCGCACCTATCCCTCAGGTGCTGAACTGGCACAAATTGAGGCTTGCGGGACACATCGCCATCCCGATGCGCCCACCACGCAGCCTGAGCACTATCGATTCCATATGAATGGTCCCAGGATCTATCGGTTTGCTGTCACCCGTGTGGCCGATGTCGTTAATACGGTTCTCGGGCGTGCCGGCATCCAGTCCAGTGACCTTGATCTCACCGTTCCCCACCAGGCTTCGGGCCCAGGAGTTGCTGCTGGTACTACTCTTCTCAATCTCGATCCTGCAAAGGTTGTGGATATAACCGCAGAGTACGGGAACTGCATTGCCGCTTCAATGCCGATGGCGCTTGCACATGCACATGCGCAGGGCAGATTAAAACGGGGAGACAAGATCCTTTTCGTTGGAACAGGCGCTGGCGTTTCAATCGCTGCTGCCGTTTTGCGCTGGTAAAGACATATATGTATCGAGGAGAACTGCTGATTCAGCGCCTCTGGTTCGCCTGGACAGCCATGGGCCGCACCTTCGGTATTTGGATTCGCGCGCTCTGCGTCGGCTTGCTTTTGCTGTCTGGACGCCTTGTCGTATCTATTGGCATGATTGCCGATCATTTATTCTTCCCAACGATCCGAGAGGTAAGGATCCGCAGGCCGATTGTGATTGTCGGCAATCCTCGCAGTGGAACGACATTCCTGCAGCGCTGGCTGATTCAGAATGATTTCGGAGCAGGGATGCAGCTATGGCAGTTGATCTGTCCCTCACTCACGCTACAGAGGCTGGTCTCCCGATTTGTGCCATTTCTTGAGAAGATTAGTCCTGCACGTTTTCATAGTACAGTTGCTCATGACACCGATCTTTTGTCTGTTGAAACAGATGATGCGGCTGTACTTTTCCGTTACTTCGATGGTTTTTTTGTCTATGGATTTTTCCTGGCGCACCACGATTTAGAGTTATTGCCTTGGTTCGACCCTCAGGTTCGTGACACTGGATCACGGGATTTTCGATTGCTTGAAGCGATCTGGCGTCGATCCATGGTGTGGAACAGCTCGGACGGCATCGTCGCGAAGCTGTTCTCAACAAGCATCCGGATGCCGTCATTCCTTGAATATTTCCACGATGCCAGGATTATTTATTTAATCCGTGATCCTATAGAGGTCATCCCCTCTGCGATGTCACTCGTCACCGGCGTCCAAAACAGCGCCCTTGGATTTTGGGATCTGCCTGAAAGCAAGCAAAAACTGTTTCTCGATCGCTTGTATAACTCTTTGGTCGACCTTCTGCGTCAGTTTAATTCTGATTGGACAGCCGGCCGGATCTCTCGCTCCAATGTCCTGATCGTCACGTATCCACGCCTGATGTCAGATTTTAAGGCTGTATTGCATGAAATATGTGCTTTTGCTGATCATCCAATTGATGAAGTGCTGCGTCAATCAATTAATGAGACAGGTAAAACTCAGTCTGCCTATCAGTCGAAGCACCAATATGATCTTAAAAAATTTGGACTCACGGCTGAAAAGATTCGCCATGATTGTTCGTTTATCTACGAGACTTTCCCGGATGTTGATGGCCACTCATTGCCTGGCGGTGCTTGACTTGAGGCATGCGGATAATGGTGGGGTTCTATGGAGTTCAAATAGCTTCTGAATGTGATGTGTCGTTCGTCGTCGATGCGAACCACGCGATCGGCACATCGATACAGTTTTTGTCGTGGCTCTTTATCAAGATGGATGGTCTATCGATATAAACTGTTAAGGTGGCGTGGTATTTTGGTTTCTTGCTCTGGTAGACGGCACTAAACCACAGCCCCAAAATATGATCAATGCTATGAGCCGTCACCGGCCTGATTGTTGTCACGACCGGTTCTTGTTGCAGTGGCTTCTGAGATTCAGGTACAAATTCTGGAGATTTGTGGCTATCGCCCCTAGCTGAGTTCCACCATCATCGGGCGCTTTGAGACTGAGAGCAGCTGCACCTTCTTGATGTCACCTTGAGGATGTCGGTAGCTCGCCATGGCGCCTGCCGCCCCATAAGGATGGAGCGTGGGGACTGCCAGCAGGTTCTGCTATGAACCCAAGACGTTTCCTGTGCCGACCAGCCCCCGTTGCCCCAGGCTCTATGCCAGGTTGCCTAGGGAGCCGGCAGCGGGGGCGGAGTTGGCCTTCAGCGCTGCGGCAGGGGCACCGTGCCTTGGGGCAGCTTGCAGAGTTTCACTGGGCAGCCATCGGGGCCATACGTGGACGCATCGGTTGGTGAGAGGCAGCCCATGCTGTTCTTCATCGCCACCTGGCTGGGAGCGATCCGCAGCGGTTGCAGCGCCGCATCCTGGGCGGGCACCAACAGCGGGCAGGGGAGCGGCGGAATGCCTCGCACCCGGATCGCTTCCGGTTGGTTGGGCGAAAGGGGTTGGGCCCGGCCTTGGGGGGTATGCAGCAGCACCCCGGTCAGAAGCCCCAGGCCCAGGAGGCCCAGGACGTTGCCGGGGCGACGGTCTGCGGAGGCAGAACCGTGAGAGCCAGGCAGGGTGGTCGTCGCTTCGGCTCTGGCTTTGCAGGAGTTGAGAGCTGGGGCTGGCATCACTGGCTTCGTCAATCTGGGGTTAAGGAACGGAGAGGGGTGGCTGACGCTGCCTCGGCTCCCAAGCCGTGGATCCGGGCTGGGATGGTGAGTCGTCTGACATGGAGACCAGCGATGATGCTTGCATCAGCGCCATGCAGGTGCTCGCAGTCTGCCCCCTTTCCCATGAGCCTGGCCGCCGAAGACCCCCAGCTGTTGCAGCAACTTGTAGCGGCCTCGCACTCCTTTGATGTTTCCGGCCAGGACGCCGAACGCAATTGCTGGTTGGCGGTTCATCAACACGCCCATGGGGTGCTGCCCTCGGAGTACGACATCCGCGAAGTGCCTGAGGCTCTCTATCTCGCCGTACTGGCTCTAAGACGCACCCAGGCTGGTGAGGGCTGAAGCCGGCAGGAGCCGGGTCAGGGACATTCCATAACAAAAAGCCCTGGTCTTGCCAGGGCCTTGGTCAGCTGCAGGGTGCCGGGGCACCCTGCAGACCTAGCTATTGGGCAACCTGGTTAGGTTTACCTGGGGTTCAGGACCAACCGGCGGTGGCCTGAGCTTCGACGTAGGAGGCCACATCCTCAATGTCGGTGGCGCTCAGCTTGCCGCCGAAGGCGGGCATGGCGTTCTTGCCGTTGGTCACCTGGGTGACGATGGCGGCTTCATGGCCAGCGCTGTAGTTGGCCAGATAGGCCTCGAGGGCCTCTTTCTTGAGGGTGCGCTCGGCATTCACCACGTTGCCGCCACCCATGTGGCAGGCGGCGCAGTTAGCCGAAAAAATCTGACCGCCATGGGCCGCATCGGCGGCAAAGGACGGGGCGGCACCCAGCAGCAGCGCCAGGCAGAGAGCAAACAGGGAAAGGAGACGACGCATGGGGGTGCAGCAGGGCACGTCAACCGCATCAAGTTAGGGGTCGTCAGGCCGCGCTCGGGGGCAGCAGCGGCAACTGCAACAAAACCCTGTAACAACGGCCACGCAGGAGCCTGCCGGCGGGGGGAACCTGGCGCGTGGGAGTGCCCTTCGCCAGCGAGGCCTGATGGCTCCGCCGGGGGGCGTCAGCCGTTTCGTCAGAACGGTTCATGGTGCGCAGCCCTCCGTGCTGGGCCGCACGGCGAAGCGGCCGCCGCTCAACCGGGCAATCGGCCGCGATGGGGGACACCCGCAGCCTCAAGCACGGCCTCGAGGGTGGGGGCCAGGCTGGTGAGGCCAAAGCGCTCCGGCGGGCTCACCGGCTCGTGCACGAAATGCCGCTGGCGGATCGAGAAGCGATCCCAGGCGTTCACCTCGATGCGCAGCAACTTGATCAATCCCTCGATCAACCAACCCTGGAGATCGACCCCAAAGGCAGGCAGCCAGCCGCGGCGCCAGCGCACCAGGCTGGCTACCGCCTGGTTCACCGTGATCGGTGCCTGGCCCAGCACCAGCCGCCGCACCGCGCCCTGGCCCGGTTCCGGGTTCGGCAGGTGGCGCGTAGTGGCCAGATGGGCGCAGACCGTGGCGATGTCGGCCGCATGGATGAAATGGAAGCTGGCATCCGTGCGCAGCCATTTGGCCAGCCACAGCCAACTGATGCCTTCCTTGACACCGGCAGTGAGGTAGCTGATCGGGTGCGGATCGCCGGGCACGAT
>CAMBZX010000077.1 GCA_945872185.1 Synechococcus sp. UW140
CGCAGGCCAACGCGCAGCTCCGTTCGATCCGCTGGCTTGAGATCACGCAACTCGGGCAGCCACACCTTCGCCTCCTCCAGCATGGTCTGCAGCACGGCTGAATCCGCTGGCAGGTTCAGGTCACTGACATGGGCATTGGCGATCCCACCGACGACCAGTTGATCGCAGCCACGGGGCAGCACAAAGAGAAAATGCTCGTCGTCAGCATCTGCGGCGAGACTGGAACAATGGGCTTCGTGCATGGTGGGGAACAGGCTGCCGTCGTTGGGGAAGGTGAACCAGGCGCCCCGCACCGGAAACACAGCGGTGTCATCCACCAGGCGGCTGGCCCCCAGTCCGCTGCAATGAATCAGCTGGGCGGCATCAAAGCTATTTAGCAGCTGGTCAGGATTGTCCAGATCCTCGGCTTGCAACAGCCTCGACACCAGCGTTCCCCCCAGAGCCTCAATGGCGTTGATCAGCCAGGGGAGATAGACACCCATGTCAATCATCGGAGCCAGGTAGGAATAATGGCTGCGGATCGTCACCCCAGGGCGTACATCGCGGTTCGGATTGTCCGAGATCTGCAGGCCCAGGACGAAGCGCTTGAGACGATCAATTTTACGCCGCGACTCCCGATCTTCAGCCAAGGGCTTTTCACTGTAAAAATGCACTCGGCGCAGATGCACGCCTGAACCGTTGATGGTCTGCAGCCGCCGGAAGACGTGATAACTGAATCGGCTCCACTGCTCCTGTTGCTGCAGTTGTAGAGCCTCGCCGGCCTCATGGTGACCACAAACGGCATGGGGCATTTCCCATAGGGCACCGGCCACCATGGAGGTGGTCTCCTGTGCGAATTTTTCGGCAATGAGGGTCACGCGATACCCTTTTCTGAGCAGATAACAGGCCACCGTCAAGCCGCTGACTCCGCCGCCAATCACGACGACGCCAGGTTGAACTTCTGATCGCATCGCTTCTGTCCTTGATGATGAAGTGTGCTGTTCCAGTCAAGCTGGTCCTTTCACGCCGGCGCTCCAGGACAGGAGGCTGGCTGGTTTGGCTTACTCCCAGTTGGTTGGATCACGGCTGGGACTAAAGTTGCTGAATTCCAGGTTCCGTTGCAATAGGTCCTCGGTGATCACACAGCAGAAGTTATTGAGTGGCAAGGAAAAACTGTTCCCATCACGATCAAAGGGACCTTCCACATAGGCCCCGATGCGTTCAGCAATCAGAAAGCCCAGAAACAGCAAGATGCCGATCCAGTCATGATGCGTATGATGGAAAAATACCAGTAACGCTACGCCGTAGAGCCAGGTGATCATCCGCACAAAGATGTCATAGGACGGTGGGATCGGTGTATTGCGGATCCGCTCCAGAGCGCCGATGGCGTTGTGATCGAATTTGGTCCCATCCAGCAGCTGCATGCGCCCGAAAGCATCCACCCAGCCATCGCGGTGGAGCCGCTGAATCGCCTGGGCCTGTTGGCGGCAGAGTTCTTGCAGGCAGATGTCTGCTGGTAGATCCAGATCCCTCAGCAGAGCCGTGACAGCCTCTCGGACATCGGCCCGCCAGAAGTTGCGCAACTCAAAGTTGAGCAGCCACACCTTGGCGACCTGATAATCGAGCAGCCGACGACCCCGCCCTGTGGCCAGTTGTTCCGCTGACAGGAGGCCCAGCAGCAGATCGCGCCAGATGCGGCTGCCATTCATCACCATGCCCCAGAGCGCCCGCGCCTCCCACCAGCGACCCATCGCCTGGGTATTGCGAAAGGCGATGAAGATTGAGACGGCGATGCCGATCACGGAGATAGCCGTTGGCGGCAGGGGCCAGCGGCTGGATGCGAACCCAAGCACGACAACCGCCACGGCGATGATCCAGATGATCAGATCCAGTCGCATGCGCCATAGCAGTTGCAGCAGCACCTTGTGGTATTTCTGACCTCGGGTGCGGGGCGGATCGCCGTGGCCACCGCTCCAGATCGGAGAATTCATCGCTGGGCAGCAAGATCGGTTCGCTGAGCTGACGTTTCAGCCCAGCTGCTCGTCACAGCCCGGCGAGCCGGTCTGCCCCCCGCATGGCGATGGGCTTGTTGCGACACCATGGCCTCGGATCCGATCTCGCCAGGCGCGAGTGTAGGGGCGATGCAGGAAGCGGCGTGGTGCTCTCACTGCTGCCGGATCGCTGCTGGCGTCGGTCTTTAGCCTCGCTCCGAGCGCCAATAATCCAGCATTACCAACGCTTGCGGCAAAATTGGCAGTACGAACTTGTCCAATGCTCAGTAATCAAGCCAAGTGCCGGAAAATCAATCAAGCCTGCGCTCGCATTCTAAGTCTAGTCTAGGGGCATGCATCAATCTATGGCCTCAAGCAAGTTGAAACAGCCTGCTAAGCTGATTCTGATCGGCGGCCAACTGAGACGGTGAAAATCTTAGTAGTAGAAGATGATGCAATTATCCGTGAATCTCTTTGCGAGCTCCTGGATAACTGGGGTTACGCTGTAGATGGGGCAGGCGATGGCGTCACAGGATTAGACATGGCTCTAGGCTTCAATTACGACCTTTTGATTCTGGATCTTAATATGCCCATGCTGGATGGACTCAGTGTTTGTAGGCAAATACGCCAGAAGCTCATCAAGCAACCTTTGATCATGTTATTGACGGCAAGAGATACTCATTTAGATATAATATCTGGCCTGGGAGTGGGCGCTGATGAGTACATTGTCAAGCCTTTTGCCGCTGAGGTGCTGCATGCACAGATCAAGGCTCTGTTGAGGAGAGCAGCCGCGGACCCCCAGTCTAGATGGCAGTGGGGTAAGCTTGAGTTGCTGGCCGATGGTCACAAGGCTAGCTGGAATCAAGTCGAGATTAAGCTAACGGGAAAGGAGCATCTTATCCTTGAGCAATTGCTCAAAGCGCAAGGGGGAAGTTGCTCCAAGGACAGCCTGCTCAACGCCGGGTGGAGCTGGTCTGAAGTGCCTGGCGAGGAAACGGTGAAAACCCATGTCAAGAATCTGCGCTGTAAATTAAGCAAACATGGTGCACCTGTTGATCTCATTGAAACGGTTTATGGTATTGGCTTTCGCATGAACCCAATGCATGCCAGCTGACTATGCCAGTGCCAGGCGAAGACTGATTATTCGCTATGCCATTTTCTCATCATCTTTGCTGATCGCTTATGCAGCTTCGGTATATCTCTATGTGCGCAACACAAGCCAAGCGGTTGAGCAGGCCCAAGTCATGCAACTGGCTGCTGATTCCGCTTCGCAGCTGCCATTACTGCGCCACGAGTTAGAGGAGGCTAATGGTCAGCCGGCAGAGATAAGTCAAGCCAAAGTAGTGGCCGACCTGGCTAATCGTAATACTATTCATTTGGATGGCAAGCAAATCCGCTGGTTCAATGCAGATTTAAAAGAAATCACTCGCTATGGTAACTTTTCGATCAATGGTGGCACGATTCCACCGCTCAAAAATCTGCAGAGTAGCCAGCTGCAAGTCTTTGATGTGGGTTTATTGATTTGGAGGCCTGTTTACGTTCATCGCGGCATCCATCAGCCGCCAAGGCTTGAAGGCTATGTTTCCGTGAGTCTGTCTTCGGAGCCTGCGCACAAAGAGCTGACCCGCCTGCGCAATGGCCTGCTGATCGGGGCGACCCTGGCGGCAATCCTGGCCGCAGTCGTCAGTCAATGGATGGTGGCCAGCTCGTTGAATCCAATCCGGGAGCACATTCATCGTCTTCATCAATTTACAGCTGATGCTTCGCATGAATTGCGCAATCCCTTGACGGCGATTCGATCTGTGTTTGGCAGTATTTTTTATAGCCAGGAACGGGATGCGATTAGTCCCCTTCTCATCCATAAATTGTGTCTGATCGATCAAGCTGTCGCTCAAATGGCTCAATTGATTGACGACCTGCTGATGCTTGCGCGACTAGACAAGAATTTTGCGGACAAAAGTGCCTGGATTGCATTCAACCTTGAGGACCTTGTTGAAGACATTGTGAATCTTTATCAAGGCATGGCGCAGGATCACCAGGTCCAGTTGCTTGTTTTAGCTGCTGGGTTCGTGCATTTGCGGGCCCATCCTGGCCGGCTGAAGCAATTGATCGTCAACCTGGTGGTCAATGCCATCCGCTTCAGTCCCAGGGGTGGCACCGTGACCGTGGGATTGCACTGCAACGGTCGCTGGGCGGAGCTTTGGGTGGATGACCAGGGTCCGGGCATCCCAGAGCAGGAACGCCAGCAGGTTTTTGAGCGCTTTTGGCAGGGGGACAAGGCCAGAAGCCAGGCCGGAAACTTTGGGCTGGGACTGGCGATGGCCAAGGCGATCACCGAGTCCCATGGTGGCCAGATCATGGCACTGGCAGCCCCCATGACTGGTTGTCGCATGCTGTTGAGATTGCCTTTGCTGGAGCCCAAGGGGCTTCCGGACTTGCTCGCGATGCGCCCTGTGCATGCATTCAGTCCCATCAACAGGCCGTAATCCTGGTGATAGCAAAAGTAATTTTGGTTGGGCAGCCAGCAGATATCTATCGGATGCTGGTGTTTCATTCTGGCTAATGCAATGGCACCTATGATTGTTGATGACCAAGGAGAGCCCTGGGATCGACCTCATCAAGACCCAGGAGTGTTGCAGTTGTGATGGCATCGACCTGATCACATCAGGACCCAAGCATCGCTCCAAGATGATCTGCAACGGTGGCGACTCATGCTGCGATCGAATTCAGCGCTGTTCATCGCGCCGCTCCTGCTCCGGGCGGGAGCGGTGTGCGCTTTCGAGCGCTGGTTTGCTGGCGGCCGCTGATCGACGTCCCACATGGCGTGGATGTTTGCCGCCGCCTCCGTCGTAGACACCGGGCCGGTGCCCTGCAGGACCAGGCCCTTGTCTGGGGGCCTCCAGTTGGGCAGCCGTTGGCTGTTGTGTCTACGTTGGCCAAAGGTCCGAAAGGTTCACGATGACCAGGGTTGGTGCTGTTGGTGCCTGCATCGCTGTGGCGCTGCTGGTGGGCTGTGGGCGTCCCGATACCCAGGCCCTGAAAAAGCTGGCCTGCGGGCAGGTGGCCGCCACGATTGATTTGCAGTCTGTGGCTCAGCTCGACATGTTGCGCAAAGCCCTGGGCCTGGCCCCGGGTGTCGATCCGATCGGCACCTGCCGCAGCCTGGGCGTCACGATGGAACCCAGGCCACAGACGCCAACTGCCGGCGAGAGTGGCAGCAGCGATACCCCTGCGAACCCCAAGGCTGAGAGCAACAGCGGCGAGAACTGACCCAATTGCGCTCCTGCTGTCAGGCCCTCTGCCAGGCCATGATCTTCGCTCCAACTTGTCCGGCTCTGGCTGGAGCAGGGTCTGCTGCAGTCCGCAAAGGCTTGTTTGAGCAGCCTCGCTGAAAAGCCGGCGGTGGCAACGGCATGCTGCTGTTGAGTTGTCAGCTGGGCCGCTGCTGCCGGCATCTTCATCCACCCCCTCTTCGTCCCCCTGTTCGGCTACGACCATCAGCACGACCTCAAACAGCAGGTCGGGGTGTTGCAGCTGCTCAGCGAAGCGGCTGTCTCGCTGGCGGTGCTGCTGACTGCCCTGCTGGTGTCTCGCCTGGAAAGTGGCTGAACACTGGCCGTGCAGTGGCATCCGCTCCAGTACTGCCACCAGGCAGGCATACCGAGCTGGGCTACCGATGTCGAGCATCAGGTGCTTGCCACCCTCGGCGCTGAACCGGGCGTGGCTGCCCCCAGCAGGGTTGCACCGCCAAGCGCCGGCTCGTCCTCCTGCTCGCCAGCGAAGCTGCCCAGCAGCAGGATCGCTCCACCTCTGCTGTGGCTGGCGATGTCCGTGGCGAACCCCGCCAGAACTCCCAGGCAGGGCGCTGCTGTAATAGGATATTATTTAATCTGTGCCTGAGTTGCATGTGGTGGGTAATGGATCCATAGGCTTGCTGCAGCGCCATGTCCTGCAGGAGTCTTCACCGTTGCCCAGCGAAGAGCGGACGGCCCGTCTGAGCGTCCTGATCGACCCCAGGAAAAAGGCCTGTTTTGAGGCGCTCTGCAAGCAGGAAGACGTCACCCCCTCTCAGGTGGTCCGCCAGCTGATCCGTGATTTCATCGAGGCCAGAATGGGACCCGACTGGCAGGCGCAAGTGCTTGGTTCGGGACCGGAAGACGACGGCTGAGCTGAATGTTCCTCCGTCCACAATTGAGTCCTAATGCTGAGAATCAAATGAGCGCTGAACGCATCGGCTTCCGCTATCAACAGGGCGATTCTGTGATCAAGCGCAATCCCCAGGGGCGCTCCCGCCGCGGCTGGGTGATGGCGCCGGTGGAGCAGATCAATGCCCGGGGCACGAGTATGCCGGCTTACCTGATTCGTTGGCGCGACAGTGAACGCGCTGAGCGGGTTCTGCAGCACATGCTGATTCAGGATCCCGATTCTTCGGCGCCCGCCGATCCCACCATCCTCAACCCTGTCAAAGTTTTGGCCACCTAGTCGCAGCGCCTGATTCAGTTCTGGTTCTCTACTTTTTGTGCCGGTGGCCTTGAGGGCTCGCGGACGTGGTGGCCTTGAGAGCTAGCCAGTACGCAGCCTAGAAAAACGGCGGCATTCAAATACTAGATTTGTGACATCAGCACCAACCGTCACTACAGCCAGGAGCCCCTGCCACGGGTCTGGCGCATGGTGAAAATCACCGGGGCCATGTTTTTCGCGGCGGCGGAGGGAGTCCTGCGGGATCTGCTCGATAGCACTGAAACTGATATGAACCTGATTCTCTATGCCGATGGCATCACTATTTTCGATGCTGGTGCCGCCTCGGCGTTTCACCGCTTCCTGCAGGAGTGCACCAACCACCGGCACATTCGTGTCATTGTCACCGATCTCCAGCCCCAGGTGAGACAAGCCTTCGCCGCAGCCGGACTCGACGATGGTGACTATCTGTTCAGGATCTGCTCCAGCCTGGCTGAGGCCACAGCCCTGGCTCGAGGGGAAGTCACGCCGGAATCCTGCCTGGCCTGAACGGCACCCACCAGTGGCTTCAGGATCTCCCCTCCCTTGGCCCCGCTCCTCTACTACGTCAGAATCAATTGTCGCGTCGATCGAACTCCATGCCGCACCAATGCCGAGGCCGAATTTTGTGTGCTGTCCTGGGCGGATGTCTCAGCGGGCTGGCGCCAACCCAGGTCTGGGCCGGGCAACCCAGCGGCCAGGCGCCTCAGAAGGCGATGTTCAACACCAAGGCTGAGGCGGAGGCCGCCGCGCCAGCGTTCCACTGCACGGGCGCCCATCCGATGGGCAACCAATGGATGCCCTGCGCCAACCACGGTGCTGCCACCGGTGGTCATGGCACCGCCATGCCGATGACGCCTTGATGAGGATCGAAATCACCGGTTTCTCAGGCGCCGATGGCCAGCAAGGGGGCTGCGGCGGCAAGCCCAGGCTGCTGGCGATCGGCATCGCCCCCCTTGGGATCATCTCGATCGGCATCGTGCCGATGGGGGTGGTGAGCATCGGCGTGGTGCCGATGGGCGTGATCAGCTTCGGTGCCGTGGGGATGGGCCTGATCAATGTCTGTGCCGTTGGCATGGGCCTGCTGGTGGCCGGCGTCAATGTGATGGGGATCTGGTGGGTCGGGGTTGAGGGCATGGGGCTCTACCGACTCGGTGCTAGCGCCAACGCCATCGAGCAGCAACATCACCATCAGTCGGCGGGATCCAATCTCTACGCCTATCCCAGCAAAGCGGTGGCGCTGCAGAAAGCCAAGGAACTGGGCTGCAAGGGCGTGCATGCGATGGGGTCGCTGTGGATGCCCTGCCAGGAACATCCAGCTCCCTGAGCCCGCAACACTTTTCATTGCTGAAGAGCAACGATGGTGCTCAAAAACCGACCGGGAGGCTCGGCTTGATGGAAGGGCATTTAGGATGGCAAAAGTCACCATGACCTTGATGCACATCGCGACGAAAGCTTTGATCCTGTTGTCGGGATTGGTTCTCTCTCTCGTTAGCTCGTCCAACCTCTCGGCCCAGGCCGGATTCAGCCAGACAGAAGCCCGTAATGTTCATCCTGTGGCCCTCGATTGGCTGGCCTGTGGTGGCGGTGGCTCCGGCGCTTATCGGCGTCCACCCAGGCCCGGGCATCGTCATGCTCAAGCCACGACTCCGACTGCTGTGTCGCCAACATCATCGTCGAGCGACGGTGGCAAAACTCTGACCCCGTCACTGACGCCAGGTCTCTGAGAATTCAGCCAAAAAAGAGAGCGGGCTGCGATGATCAGCCCGCTCCTCAAGATTTTTTAATTGCGCTTAATTGGGCTGGAAAGAGTCAGAATTTGAAGCTGGTCTTGATCAGCCCACCGAGTTGGCTGAAGGTTTCACCATTGGGTGTGACCTGTCCGAGGGGGCGACTGAGATAAAAGATGGCTGGTGTCACGCTGATGTTGTCCGTCAGCTGAACCTTGTACCACCACTCCCAGACGACACCGCCATCATCGGGAGTGATGCCACCGGTGAGGGAGGTGGCGAACACAGGTTGGCCCACGGCCATGCCGAAATCATTGCCCTTCACGAAGACATCGGTCCACTGCAGTCCCGCCATCCAGGATTGGCTGGTGCTGAGACTGCCTTCACTCTGGCTGCTGAGGAAAGTGGTGCTGTTGATGCCCCAGCCCAGGCTGAGGGAAGGCAGCCAACCGCTTTCCAGCGGCTGCCAGTAGCCACTCAAGCCAAAGGCATTGGTGCGGGCATTGGCATTGTGATCAATCGCTGAATGGGTGAAGGGTGTCGTGCCAGGCACAAACTCCGTTTCGGGTTGCACATAACTCCAGATGGCTGCCAGACCAAACTGTTCTCCGGCATAGCCGAACTGAACGGTTCCCGTACCACCGGATCCCTTGGTGCCGATGCCACCTGCAGCTGGATCACCCCCATCGGCATTGGTCGCCACATAGTTGGCACTGATGCTGAAGTTGTCTTTCTCCCACCAAAGACCGGCACCGGCGCCACGGTTCTTGTTGTAGGCCGCTGGTGCACCATTGACTGTCATCACATTCAAGATGCTGTCGGCTGGGTAGACACTGGGCCAGAGAGCCAGCATGTCTTCCTGGCCGACGCGGGCTCCGATCGTGGCGGTGAAGCCACTGCCGAGCGGGAATTGATAGAAGAGTTTGTCAATGGCGACGACATCACCGCAATCAGCGGCGCCGCAATCTTCCTGAAAGGCGATCTCGAGCTCCGCAAGACCCAGGGAATGGGGTTCACCACCAAACACGCTGTCGCCGAAGTTGCCGGCCCGGAGATTGGTGCGCAGCAGGTCTTTGCCGTTGAAACTGGTGTCAAACGTGAGCTGAACGTCGTAGTTGAAGGTGGTGGCATTCGGCAGCGACACGGCGGAGCGAGGCTTGCCGGTGAGCTCGTTGGCCCGCCGGTTGACGCTGTTGGCCCCTGTGTTGATGGCGCTGCCACTGAAGCTGTTGGCGCCCAGCACGAAGGTGGCCAATCCCTTGAGCTTGGTGGTGGTGGAGAACTGATTGGCCTCCAGTTCGCCGACGCGGGCCTCAAGGCCATCCACCCTGCCGCGCAGAACGGCGAGCTCCTTCTGGAACTCCTGGATCAGGCGCTTGAGTTCGTCGGTGGTTTCGGTGACGCGATCCAGGCAGGCATTGAGCAGGGCCGCCGCTTCATAACGACTCAGCGACTGGCCGCCCTTGAAGCTGCCGTTGGGATAGCCGGCCACGCAGCCATAGCGCTCCACCAGGTTAGCGAGGGCCTGATAGGCCCAGTCGCTGGGTCTGACGTCAGCAAACTGGGAGATGCTGGTGACCTGCTCCTCCTGGCTGTAGGCGTTGATGGCGGCCAGGCTTGAGATGGCAACCGCCGCCTCACGCGCGCTGGCGGCCTGGATCGAGACGGCGGCCAGCAGCAGAGGCAGGACAAGACGACGTGGTTCAGGCATGAACAGGGACTGATCGAGCGCGGAAGGATTGATGCCCCCGCCCCAAGGCGCGGGGGGCGCTGCGGTCAGTGACATCCGCATTGCGCTGCATCCTGCTGCAACCTTCCAGCTCAGGCGTCTTGCTGGAGCCTCTTGTGACGGTTTCGGCACGAGGTCGAGGCTGTCTGGCCCCGGGTCAGGGTCAAGTCCGCAGTCGTGGCTGAGGTCGTGATCACGGCTACCGCATCTCAGCTGGCCGTGATCCAGGGGCCTCCCCGGGTGATTCCGGCAGCACTCCTGGTCTGGAGCATGGCTCGACTGGGCGCTTCCTGTCGGAGTCCCTGGGGGTCGGGAGCGGTTGGCTCAGGGATTACGGCGTTTCATCGCTCTTCATGCCGCCGCACTCTTGCCAGCCGTCCAGAAGCTTGCGGAATTCGGCTCGCATTTCGCCCAGATCCTTGATGCGCTGCTCAATCGCGATCATTTTCGATTCAATCGTGCCCTTGAGAGAGGAGCAATTACAAAGACCGGAGCGCCTCACCTCCAGGATGCGGCGCAACTCAGGCAGGGGCACCTCCATCGTCCTGAGCGTGCGGATCAGCGACAGTTCCGTATACACACTCTCATCAAAAAGCCTGTAGCCACCCTCAGATCGCTTCGCTGGACTGATCAGTCCCTGATCGCAGTAAAAACGAATCGTCTTCACCGGCAGCCCTGAATAGTCAGACACCTGTCCGATCTTGAGGCCCAGGGGACAGGCCGAATCGCTGCTGGGAGCGGGTGCCATGGGGAAACCCTCCCGTTGACTGACTCTGATTCTAAACCGGTTCAGCGACCGGCTTGGCTGGCGCGATGTGCCGAAGTGTGGGGGCGCAGCTTGCCTTGTCAGGGCCCCCATCCGTTAGTTGTATTCGCCCGGCATGTCCTGCTTGGTGACTGTGACCCGGCCCACCTTCTGACCAGACAGGCGCAGCAGTTCATCGCCAGAGAATTCGTAGCCCAGCGCCAAGGCGATCTGGGCCACGTCATCAGCTGTTGCCGCCGCCACGACCGACTGGCGCAGGCCTGGGTCGTCCTGCATCCGCGCCAGAAAGGCTTTCAGCTGATCGATGGACATGGTTCGCAATCCACGGTTCCCTGGCGCAGGGTGGCGACATCCAGATCTACCTTGGCCAGGCGCTCCAGCACCAGGTTCAGATCCAGGGCCTCCAGCTCGCCATCGGCGCCCCATTTCAAGCAGGTGCGTCCCAGGCAGCTGCCGGCGCTCCTTGTCGCGGTGGTGTCACCCATGGCCCACCTCCCTCATGGTCGTTGGCTTCAGTGTGACGGAGTCAGCCGAGAGCTGATGCCCCCAGTTGGGGGCAATCCTCCCGTTCCCAGGGGGCAGCTGCGGGGCCGCCAGACACCCGGCAGACTTCATGGGACTGTTTTCTGGGCAGCGGCCCCCTGGGAACTGGCGCCATCCGCTTCAGCTGCTCCAGCGGGGCCCCGTTCGGCCAGCAGGGTGGAGACCATCAGCCGCAGGGTCTGGCGATTGCCGCCGGCCTGCCGCCAGCTTTCGAGCCACTGCATCAGTGGTGTTGCCAGGCCATCGGCTCCGGCTGCCGTGGCGAGCCCCAGTCTGGCCAGAAAGGCACTGGCATCATCGAGACAGGAATCCCCCTCTCCGAAACCAGCCAGCAGCGGATCAAGGGCCGCGTGCAGAGTTTCCAGATCGGCATCACTCAAAGCGGGTAGCGGTTTGGCCATGGCTTCAGGCACAGGAGATCCCCAATGGGGAGAGGGGCCCAAGCCTGGCTCCACGCGCCGGCTCCTAGGCTGATCTCCATCTTCTCCTGAGCAGCCGCAACCTGCGTGGCCCCGTGCTGAAGATCTGTCTGCAGGTACTGGTCTGTCTCCTCCTCGCCATGCGGATGGCCGCGGTTTTCGGCCATCTGCGCCGGGCCTGGCTCGGCGACAGCCGGCGTGAGCCAGGGCTGGCCGCCCAATTCCGTCAGGAGCTGCGACGCCGGGGACTGGTGCTGACCCTGCCGATTGCGGAGATCGACGGCAACGCCTGAGCCGAGCCGTTCCCCGGCAGCGCCAGATTTTCAGCCGTCGCAACCCACTCGCAGCGTTCTGGGCTGCTCTGTCCAGACAGTCTCAATGGCGGCGGGATGGCGCCCCGGCCAGGTGGTGGATGGCATGAATCGCCACGCCCCAGAGCTGGTCAGCCGTGTCGTCATCGCCGCCCAGGGGGAGAGGCGGCGTGAGGGCGTCACTGGCCAGCAAGCAGAGGCGGCCATCGCGGCGGCCGAGGCGCCGCAGGATGAAGCTGCCGGCCTGCACCGCCACCACCACCATGCCGACGCGGGGATCGAGACTGCGATCGATCACCAGCAGATCGCCATCGACGATGCCATCGCCGCGCATGGCATCACCCTGGACCCGCATGAAGAAGGTGGAGAGGGGGGAAGGGATCAGCTCGTGATTGAGATCAATGCGCGCTTCGACATAATCATCGGCTGGACTGGGGAAGCCCGCAGCAACCGACTCCCCCACCAGGGCACAGAACTGCGGTGGATGCTCAGCGCACAGGGCCACGGGCAGCCCGGGGGACAACAGCGACAGAGGCACAGCAGCAACGGGTGATGAGTACGCATGTCCTAGCAGTCCTGTCGGCGCTGGCAGCGCAGGCTGCCGAAAAGGACTGGGGCGCCCCCTTGCAGCAGCTGCCGGCGATACGCCAGCAGGTGGGAGTTGGCGTGTCGCCATCTGCTGACAGGGGTGATCCCAGACGGACTTAATACCGGAAACTTTCCGCATCAATCGCCCTGCGAAGCCAAATGACGGATAGCAACATCATTTCCCGTCTGGCTTCCCTGAGTTTGCGGCAGCTGCGCGATGTGGCCCGCACCCTCGGCATCAGCCGCTACAGCGCCCAGGATCGCGAGGGGCTGGCCGAGGCGATCGGCAAGAGCGCGACCGAGCGGGCCGCCGAAGCGATCGAGGCCGAGCTGCCTCCCGCCAGTCGCCCCGCCGCCGAAACCCGCGTCGTCTTCCTGCCCCGCGATCCCCAGTGGGCCTACGTCTTCTGGGACATCTCCGACGCGGATCGCGACCAGGCCCTGGCCGCCGGCGCCTCCCAGCTCT
>CAMBZX010000078.1 GCA_945872185.1 Synechococcus sp. UW140
AAGGAGCCCTGACCGAAGGGATAGACGAGGAACACGGCGCTGGCAGCGGCCACGGGGGCGCTGTAGGCGACGCAGATCCAGGGGCGCATGCCGAGGCGGTAGGAGAGTTCCCACTCACGTCCCATGTAGGCGTAGATGCCGATCAGGAAGTGGAAAATCACCAGTTGGAAAGGACCACCGTTGTAGAGCCACTCGTCGAGGCTGGCGGCTTCCCAGATGGGATAGAAGTGCAGGCCGATGGCGTTGCTGGAGGGGACAACAGCACCGGAGATGATGTTGTTGCCGTACATCAGGCTGCCGGCAACGGGCTCACGGATGCCGTCGATGTCGACGGGAGGAGCAGCGATGAAAGCAACAATGAAGCAGATGGTCGCGGCCAGCAGCGTGGGGATCATCAACACACCGAACCAGCCCACGTAGAGGCGGTTGTTGGTGGAGGTGACCCACTCGCAGAACTGGTTCCACGCCGAGGCGCCGGAGCGCTGTTGGATTGTGGCGGTCATAAGGACAGGGATTGGTGCTCGTGAAGAGCGGGATGGAAGGCCGGTATTCCGGCATCGCCAACGTAACGGAATCTTTCGACAGCCGGGACATTGAGCAGCCCAGCGACTATCAGCGGACCGGATAGAAGTGATCAGCTGCGCTGATCAGAGCTGTGCTGGCAAGCGGTCTGTTCGGTTCAGCCGGGGCTCGGCAACAGCCCCACTCGAAGGCTTCAGGGCGGCACAGCTCACCACTGGGGACCACAGGAGGCCCAGCACTCCTTTCGCTTTTCACCCCACAGCTTGATCGCTGCCTCCCTGGGGAGTTCCCGACGGCCAGCACCGCTGCCCTCCCGAATGAGGGGCGGCAGGCCTCCGGCGGTGACGGTGACGCGCACGCGGGCGGTGTAGGTGACACCCCAGCCAGGCCTCTGGTCCCTGCTCGTGCCTCTGGCACCGAGCAGCAGGGCTGCTTCCAGCTCAGTGATGGCCTGGGAGCGGATTCCTGGATCTTCGCTGTCGAGCTGCTCAGCGAGGCGGGCGACACGGGAGGTGTGTTCGTGGTTCTCGATCCCCAGCTGCCACAGCCCCGGCGAGGGGGCCTCGGCCTAGGCAGCTAAGGACTGGCATGGTGAGCAGCTGCCTGCGGCGTTAGCATTGATAGCATTGCTGTCAGCGCAAGCAGTCGTCGTCCATGGCCACGCTCACGATCCGCAACCTCGACGAAAGCACCAAGGCGCAGCTACGCGTTCAGGCCGCCCGCCACGGCCGCTCGATGGAGGAGGAAGCCCGCAGGATCATCCGATCCGCCATCGAAGGCCGGCAGCCCATCACTGGAGGCAACGGGCTGGGGAGTCGCATTCATGAGCACTTCGCCCAGCTCGGTGGCGTGGAGCTGGACCTGCCTGAGCGTTCCTCTCTGCCGACCCCAGCCCAGTTCGACAGCCAAGCAAACCTGGAGCCCTAATGACGACAGAGTCACAAAGGAAGGCTTCTCAGTGATCTTGCTCGACACCAATGTGATCTCGGAGCTGATGCGCCCGGCACCCGAGCCCAAGGTGCTGGCCTGGGCCGATGGCTTCGATCCAGAGGCGGTGGCGATCACGGCCATGAACGAAGCCGAAATCCTGCACGGCCTGGCCCGGCTACCAGCTGGACGGCGTCAGCAGCAACTCCAACAGAGCTGGGAGGTGCTGGCGGCCGAGCTGTTCGCTGACCGGATCTGGCCTTTCACCAGCGAAGCGGCCCACTGGTACGGCGAATTGCTGCGGCGTCGCGAACGGCTGGCCCGGCCGATGGCGACGGCCGATGCGGTGATCGCGGCCACGGCGCTGGCCCATGGGGTACCCCTGGCTACAAGAGACATCAACGACTTCGCCGAGATCGGCCTGGAGTTGATCAATCCCTGGGACTTGGCTTGAGCCGCTCCCCATTCTCGGCATGCAGGTCCATCGTCCTGATCGTCTCCACATCGCTGTAGGTCTGCTCAGGCAGGGATGTCCGCAGGGCCGCGAGCTGGGGCAGTAGATCACGCACCCTGCGGCGCGGCACCAGCTCGGCGATGGGTTTGCCGCGGCGGGTGATCACCACGGATTGGCCGGCCTTAACCGCGTCCAGCAGGCTGGAGAGCTGACTCCTGGCTTCTGCCACCGTCGACTGCAGCATAGCCGTTGACCATCCAGGTGACCTACCCTAGGGCGGCTTTCGTGGCCCGGCAACAGGAGGCATGGCCCTGACTGACTGACCGACACAAGACCAAGAACCCATGCTGTCGCATGGGTTCTTGGTCATTGGGTAGGGAGGGAGCCATGGGAGTTTGGGGTTCTCACACCAAACCAAACCCGAGTGGTTTCCCCAACCCCTCTCCGTGCCGAGTTGATCGGCCTGTTGCGTAAACAAAGCCGGTTCGCCGCCCGGCCCAACAACACGACTATCTGAAGTGCTTATGCCAGACATCCGTTTCGCTGACAGCGGACGCTTCCCCAACGACACGATCGATGGAGAAACAGTCCTGATCGACGCTGAGAAAGGGCATCTATTCCTATTTACCGGTATCGGGCCCCAGATCTGGCAGCGTCTCGGCAGCGGAATCAGCCCTGAGGCGCTCGTCGACGAGATTGCCTCCCGCTATGGGGAGAGTGCGGCAGCCCCCACCCGGACGTTCCTCGCATCGCTGGAAGCTGCCGAAATGCTCCGCAGGGACGCGCCTTCCGACCAGTCTCCCGCTCCTGACGTTTCCTGGCCCGCCGCGTTCGTCGCTCCCGCTCTGGAGCAGTACGACCAGATCGCCGACATCATCTCAATGGACCCCATTCACGAAGTGGATTCGAGCAAGGGATGGCCACGTAGGGATGCAGAGAAGCGATGACAACCGGGATGGATGCGTCCTTCGTCATCCGTATTGCCGGTCGCCGCCTCGCGGTCTGCGGCGGTAGCGAACTTGCCGCCGTCCGTCCGGCTTTGCAGGGGATCATCGAAGCGGCCGAATCCGAGCCTCCATCGGACTCGGTGCTCCAAATCGCCGCGGTCCCGGAGCCCTCCTCCCAGGCTCCCTGGTCCCGCCTCGCAACAGGATCACACCGCGGGCGAGACGGGGAACTGGTCGTGATCCGCCGGGCCCCCTCGAGCGTCGAGCAATACCGGCCGGGGGCCGATCCGCTCCTGCGCCTTGAGGCCTCGCCCGCCGCGCTCACCAGCGGCGACCTCCGCGCCCAACCCGCCCACCACGCCCTCGCGGCATGGTTGTCCGGTCGGACCCTGCAGATGGTGCATGCGGGGGCTGTGGCTATAGATGGACGTGGAGTGCTCTTCGTCGGCATTGGTGGGCGGGGCAAGACCACCACCGCCCTGGCATGCGCCCGCGCCGGCTGTCAGTTCCTCGGCGACGATCTGTGCGTCGTCGAGGCGGGAGATCCAGGCCGGAGCGTCCCTCCCCTGATCCACGGCGTCTACGCAACCGCCAAGCTCAACGCTGATTCGCGGCAACGGCTCGAGGCTGGTGACTGGCCGACTCTCGGAATCACCCCCAGTGGCAAGGCTGCTGTGGCGTTGCCCGCTGCCATCACATTCAGCCGATCCGCCCAGCTCGTGGCAATCGTCGCGTTGACGGTGGGTGATGACGGACCCCTCCTGCCCCGACGTGTCTCCCCGCGCGCGGCGATCCAACGGCTCGGACCGACCGCCCTGCCCATCGCCTGCGGATCGGGCTCTCCGCGCGACTGGCTCTCCACAGCGTCGTCCCTGGTTCGTGAGGTTCCGGCTTACGAGCTCGGGCTCGGATGGGATCTTGAACGGGTCACATCGGCAATCCTTGGGCTGCTGCACCCACTTGCCGGTGTCCCATGACCCCTGGCAGGCCTTTCCTTACTCCGGTTGCTGTCGTCCTCTTCAATCGCCCGGATCGAATCCGGGATCTCTTGCAGGTGCTGCGGAAGATTCGCCCGCCGCGGATCCTGGCAATCGCAGACGGACCCCGCGCAGCGCATCCTGCCGACATCAAACGGTGCCACGCGTCGAGGGCCGCTCTTGATTGCATCGACTGGCCATGCGCAATCGAACGCGACTTCTCTGACACCAATCTCGGCTGCGACCGACGCATCGCCTCAGGCCTCAATTGGGCCTTCGCGAGAACCGATCGTGCAATCGTCCTCGAAGACGATGTCTTGCCGCATCCGACATTTTTGTCGTGGGCGGAAGCGATGCTGGAGCGATTCGGCGACGATCCGACCGTGGGCATCGTCTGCGGGCGCAATCCCCTCGGAACGTGGGGCGCACCCGATCAGGACCACATCCGCAGCCGAAATGGGAGCATCTGGGGATGGGGCTGCACGAGCCGGGCTTGGTCGCATGTCCAGAGCCAGGATCTGGCGGGCGCCCCGGAGACTTCCGCGGACGATATCGCTCGTGACGATCTTGATCCGTTGCTCCATGCGCACCAGGCCCTCGGCCTGCAGATGTTCCGTCGAGGGGAACTCACTGCCTGGGACAACATCTTTTATCTCCGTCATGGCGTGGCCGGCCTCCACGCCATCACGTCGCCGGTCAATCTGATTCGCAACACCGGCATCGGCACAGATGCCACCAGAACCCTGTTTGCCGACGACTTCAGCGCGCTTCTCCAAACCGACGACGCTCGCCCGATCCGTCCGTGCCGCGACGCGCGCCTGCCTGATCGGGGATTCGAACGGGCGTCGCTGTTGGTGCAACTCCTGGCACGCTGCCGGCATCCGGCGATGGCGGCGCGTCTGGCGTGCCTGGCACGTAGCAACCCCACCTTCCCGATCGACCCGGCAACACGGCATCATCTCGCGCCGTTTCTTCACGCCGAGGAATCACGCCAACTGCTCGAGCATCTGGCCTCCCAGGGGCTTTCGTCGCCGCTGTTCAACCAACTCCTCAAGGCTGTCCGCGCCCTCGCGACGCGGCTTGTGGAGGCGTCCTGACAAAGACCTTCGCCGTCACCGTCATCGTGCCGATCCGCAATGCCGCGCCCCACCTCCCGGCCGCGCTCACAAGCATCCTCCCCCAGCTATCGCAATCCGGTGAGATCCTCGTGATCGATGGCGGATCAACCGACGACAGCGTGGCCATTGCCATCGCCCATGGAGCCCGCGTGCTCCACCAGCAGGGGCGGGGGCTCGCCACGGCGCGGAATCAGGCCATCCTCGCCAGCCAGACTCCGTGGATCGCCTTCTGCGATGGTGACGACCGCTGGGCCACCGATGCCTTGGCCGTCAGAATGCGATCTCTGAAGGCGAATCCGACAGCCAGGGCCGTCATTGGTCGGGTCGTCCGCGAACGGCTTCCGGGAACCGAGGCCACGCCGGCCCAACTCGGACAAGTCGGTCGGTCCGTTCCGGGCTTCACCCCAGGCGCCATGCTTGTCCGACGAGAGACTTTTGACGCGATCGGGTTCTTCGATGAAACGCTCGCCATCGGCACGGACAGCGACTGGTTCGTGCGGCTTCAGGAGTCGAACCAGCTCGTCTTCCATATCGACGACACCGTATTGTTCAAGGGTGCTCGTGGCGTTAGTTTGTCGGCGGACGTTGATGCCTACCGCCGGGATTTGTTGATCGTCGCCCGGCGATTCATCGGCAGACGACGCGGCAACTCCAAGCCATGAATCTCCTCCACATCATTCCGCGATTCATCGGCGGAGGACCGGAACGGCACCTCCTCGTGCTCGCCGCCGCCTGGCAGAAAACGGACATCGGCATCCGCCAAAAGATCGTCGTTCTCGATCCGCCGGTGTCGGCACCGCTCCTGA
Source organism: Synechococcus sp. UW140 (assembly GCA_945872185.1). Lineage (GTDB taxonomy): Bacteria > Cyanobacteriota > Cyanobacteriia > PCC-6307 > Cyanobiaceae > Cyanobium. Next base: position 5,752 of record CAMBZX010000078.1, read on the forward strand.
TCAAGGCGCGCCGACTCGGCATCGAAATCCTGATCAATCCCGACCTCGCCGCGATTCGTGCCGCCGTGGCGGCTGCGGATGTCGTGGATATCAGCTTCTGGAACCACCCCCGTCTCTACGACTTGTTGAGTCGGCAACTGCCCGCCTCGAGATGGGTCATTCAAAGCGCCGTCGCCGGTACCTCCCAGCCACAGGTTCTGACGGCAGCAGTGGGGCTATTCCCGGACAGGCTCGTGCTTTCGACGGCTGGGAGCCTCGCAACCGCCGCGGTCCACGAAGCCAACCGCAGGGGATGCCCGGTCGAGTCGATCCCTGCGCTTGCGGAAATGTCGCGATTGGAGGGCTTCAGGCCGCGGGCCCACGCGGGGATCCGCGTCGGCTATCTGGGCCTGGTCGAGCCGACCAAGATGCATCCGCAGTTTGCGGATCTTTGCCTGGCCGTCGCTGACCGCAACGTCAGCTTCGAGGTGTACGGCGGTGGATCATGGCGTGGAGTCCTCCAGCAACGATTCGACGCGGCAGGTGCCTCGGACCGGGTTCGTTTCCACGGGCAGATCGAGGATATTCGTTCGGCGTTTGAGGAGATGGATATCTTCGGATATCCATTGGCGCCCGATACGTCCGCAACGAGCGAGAAAACGATCCAGGAGGCGATGTGGGCCGGCATCCCGCCGGTCGTCCTCGCCGGTAACGGCGCCACGTCACTGGTCGAAAACGAGCGGACCGGCCTCGTGTGCCAATCGGAAGCCGACTACCCCGCCGCCATCAGACGCCTCGCCGACGATGACTCCCTTCGTCGTCGACTCGGGGATGCCGCCCGGGAACATGCCCATGATCATTTCGATCCCGACCGCAACGCGGCCCGATTCGGCGTGATTTTCCTCTCCGCCTCAGAATCACTACGCCGCAGCCCCGTTCCACTCCCCGGCCGGGACGAGTCCGGGGCACGTAAATTTGTGGAAAGTCTGGGCCCTCAGGGGCACGCCTTCACCGTCAGCCTCGCAGGCCTCCAGGACACCACCGCCGTCGAGCTGGCCGCGGCAGAGGATCTGATCAGGCAATCGTCCCCGGTCCTGGCCAACGGTGAGGGTGGGATCGTTCACTACCGGCATGCCTATCCGGACGATCCCTACCTTTTATTCTGGTGCGGTCTAACGTCGCTACACGCCGGCAACACCACGTCTGCCGAACGGGATTTCCGGTCCGCTCTCGCGCTCGGCCTGCAGGCTGCACGCGTCCAGCAACACCTCGCCTTGTGCGGCAATGTCGCTTGAATCCTCTGGTCATGGCGGCTCGGCCGGGAGCGATGTCCCCGGTATTTCCTGTTGGCGCGGCCCCGTCCCGAACTCCCGGCATCGGCTCCTCCTCGCCGCATGCCTCGCCTCGGAAACGGCCGCCCAGGCGGCCTGGGCGGAGTGGATCTCGGGAGGCCACTTCGACCGGGAGGATCCTGCCAGCTACGAGTTGGCATCTCTCGCCGTTTCCCGCCTCGGTTCGTTGGCAGGGAATGGCTCTGAGGCGAATCGCTGTCGAGGATGGAGTCGCCGTGCCTGGTACCTATCGGAAATCGCCGTCGCTGCGGCGGCCCGGCTCAGGCAAGCCGGACTCGGACTCGGATTGCAGGCGACGGCAGTCGGCGACTTGGCATCCTCTTCTGCCGGTCTGCAGTTTGCCGGAAAACCTTTTCCAGTGCGCTCAATCGAGGTTCATGTACCAGGCGCGACGCGGAGTGATCTGCGTCACCTCTGTGCCGCTGCGATGCAGGGGACGGCAACCGAGGCGATTCGCTCGCGCCGTCTCTCCCTGATCCTGCGAACGAGTTCCCGATTCCCAGACCCAGCGACTGCGGCCGGCCGGATCGCCTGGCTTGCCTGTCGCAACTGGTGCCGTTTCCCACCGGGACGCTTGCGCTGGATCCTCGAAATCTGTGCCAATGCCCGGGCAACGTCCGAACTTGCCTTCCTGGCCGCCGGAATCCAGGACCATGCCTACCGCCTTGGAACTTTGGCTGCTGTCGTGGAAGCGATGCGTTTCATGATGGATTCCGAACTGGACGACGGGGTGCTCGCGCCTGTCCTGGCGAGATTGATGGCCCGCCCGATCCCGGTGACGTCCCGAGCACGCCTTTGGCTGACAAAGCATCCGATCGGACTCGGACTCACGTCAGGCCTTTGCCGGTAGCTGCATACACCTCTCTGCCCCTCGCCCGACGACACCTCCAGGCACGGCACCGGCGACGGTGCTGTTCGCCGTTGTTCGAGCGCTTCAGCGATCCCCGGAACGCCGATCTCGCCCGCAGGCAGAGGGATGTGATCACCCACTTTGGCTGCTTCTCTATCGCAATGCCGCCCTGGTACGGCTGTCGAGCGCCGAAGACCAGGCCTTTGTACAGACGCCAGGCTCACGCCTCTGAGCCGTCGAGCGCCTGGACGGCTGGAAGGTGGCCGGTCTTGACCCAGATGGTGCAGCCTGACTCACTCCAGGGCCGGTGCACACTGCCGGGTGGATTTCGCAGCCAGGTGCCGGCCGGATAGGTGCCGTGCTCGTCCTGGAAGACCCCATCCAGCACGAGGATCTCCTCACCACCGCCATGGGCGTGGGGCTGGAACCGTGTACCCGGAGCCCAGCGCACCAGAGCCACGTGCTCGGATCCGAAGCCATGTAGTGGCATCACCTCCAGTCCGTTCACCAGGCCGGGCAGCCAGGCTGCATTGTGGGTGTCGATCCCCAGGCGCTGTTGATCGGCCGGGTGCATTTGCTGCAGCTTCACCAGGAGCGTGCAGCCGCCTGTGCTGAAGGGGGCATGGCTGGAGCCCATCGGATTGCGCAGGTAGGTGCCGTCCGGATAGTCGCCTTGCTCGTCGGCGAAAGTGCCTGCCAGCACCAGGATCTCCTCGCCGCCGCCATGGTGGTGGCGCTCAAAGCGACTCCCGGGGGCGTATCGCACGATCGAAGTGGCGCGGGCCACTTCACCGCCGCGGCGATCCAGCATCCGCCGTTCCACTCCTGACATCGGTGAAGGCTTCCACGGCAGGGCGGTGGTGTCCAGTGCGACGCGTTGGTTGAGATCGGCGTTGAGGTCCATGACTGTGATTATGCTGTCTCTTCCAGCGCGCCTACCCGGCTGAGAACCCATCTCTGATCAAGAGTTGGCCGCCTGCCGGCTGTTGCGCTGCCGGCGTTGTTGCGCCATCAGGAAGGGAATCGAGACGATCACCGTGACCAGCACGTAACTGAGGATCGCCAGCTTCACCGCTGGAATACCCGGAGCGTTTGTGGAGGCAAACAGTAAGGCCAGGCCGGGATTGCGCATCGACGTGACCAGGGCCGTGGTGGTGCTCTCCGCCGGGTCAGGACCCGCCAGCAACCAACCGAGCGCCAGGCACCACGCCACCATCACGACCATCAGCGGCAGGGCGATCAGGTTGTCGGCCAGAAACGAGCCCAGTGCCGGCAGCGTGAAGCCCAGGATCACCAGCATCAACAGCAGCAGCAGGCCATTGGCCACTTTCTCCAGATGTCCGACCAGTCGAACCGCCAGAGCGGGGAACCAGCGCCGCAGGCCAAGGCCCAGCAGCAGGGGCAACACCTGGACTACCAGTACCTGTAACGCCACTTCGGCATGGGCCAGATCCCAGCCACTGACGGTGAACACCTGACGGAACAGGTCCGCCATCAGCGGAATCGTGATGATTGCGGCGATCGCCGCCAGCACCTGCAGCAGGGCCGCCATCTCACGATCGCCTCCCTTCCTGCCGGCTTTGTGCAGGGTGAGCGGCGCACTGGGCGATAGGGCCATCAGAACGATGGCGAAGCGCACCGGCGGTGCCACAGGCAACGCCAGGCTGAACTTGATCAGCACCAAGGCGCCCAAAGGCACCAGCAGACAGCTGCCGATCAGGATCCGCGCGAACAGGGCGGGGCGTTGTCGCCATTGCTGCAGGGCCGTGCCCTGCAGGCCAAGGCCCAGGGCGAACATCAACGCGAACAGGGTGACCTTGATCAGAAGCTGGACCATGACAACTGCAGCGACTCGGGCTGAAACGCAAACGGGATAGGGAGATGGCGGGGGCGGCTCAGGCGGCCAAGGCCCCGGCCAGCAGCAACACCAGGGCGAGGATGCCGATGAGGGCGATGCAGACGGCGGTGGCCAGAGCGATCGATGGCTCCTCGCGGTAGACGAAGTCTTCGCGCCGCAAGCACCGCAGCATCTGCCGATGCTGCACCGTGGCCGTGGCCAGGGGTACCAGCAGCTGCTCGACGATCGGGGCAATGGTCATGGGGAGGGATCGGAAGGGGACAGACGCGGACGCCAGCGACCGGGAATGAACAGGCTGGCCAGCCAGCCAGTTACCACCACACAGGCCACGAGAATCGTCGGCGAAGTACTGAGCCGACTGGAGAAGGTGCGGGCCTGATCCAGACCGGAGTGGACAAACACGATCGTGACCAGCACGGCGAAGACCCCTGTGGTCAGGGCACTGATCGAGCGCAGCACCTCCCGAGGATGGCGACGATCGGCCCGGCTGGCATCGAAGCCCAGCGCCAGCCCACCCACCAGTCCTGCCAGGGCCAACATGGCGAACAGCACGGCCCGCTGGCCGAGATCAGCCTGGGGAGTGGTGTCGAGGGCCTTGCGCGACAACACCACGGCCGTGCCGACGACGGCCCCACCCACACCTCGACCCGTTGCTGCAGGCGACCGCTGCAGGAGGCGCCGCCAACCAGGGCCAGGGAACTGAACAGGGTGGAGGCGATCAACGGCAAGTGGCTGGTGAGGCCATAGGCCAGGAGGCAGGTCAGGGTTCCGGCCAGCAGCAGTGCGACTGGGCACCCCAGAGACTGCGAGGTGGGGTGGGGTGGGGTGGGCTGGCCGGCTCATCGGTCGGCCCCGTCGTGAGCGCTGAGCGGCCCTGCCTTCCGCGGCCTCGGCGAACCCGCAGAAATGCGGCTGATCGGGCGCTCATGGCGGGGAACGGTCATCACCGAACTGTGAAAACTTCCGAAGGTGGGCGAACACGAACGACAGGTCTGGGCCGGGGGCTACCTGACGAGAGGCGGTTGGCGCGGCTACGACCCCAGCCCGGGCCTGGCGGTGGCCGTCAGCGTCGACTACCGGGGCACGGGTGTGGGTTTGCGTCTCGGCTACGCCAGGGACCTGCAGGTCAGAAAAAGAACTTGAGGCCAATCTCGACACCATTCTGATCGGAGCTGATGCCCCGTTGGTTGCGACCGCTCTGGCCGTTGTTCCAATCCATCCCCTGATAGCGCCAGGAGATGTTGAGGTCGGTGTTGTGACCCAGGGCATAACCCAGGCCCAGCTGGGCATTGCCCGAGAGCTTCTCGCTCTCGCCACTGCCGTAGCCGCCGACATCGGCTCGGCCGAACAGGCGCAGTCGCGGCGCCAGAAACACCGTGGCCTGGGTGCCCAGCAGGGCCTGCACCCAGGTGTGGCTAAGCTCCCGGCTGAACTGGCGCTCGAACCGCAGCACATTGACAGTGGCAGTAACGCCGAAGTTGGTGTCAATAACGCGAACGCCGGCATAGGGAATGATGCTGAAATGCCCCGCCTTGCCCCGGGCTGATTCGCGGGCACCGAAGCGATAGCGCAGAGCCAGATCGGCCACCGTGGCATTGAACGAGGTCTGCGTCTTCAATCCCACCAGTCCTCTGGCGCCCGTGCGGGAGTTGATCGCGCCGAGCCGGTCGTAGCGCACATCTCCCAGCAGCCCGAGCCGCCCGTATTCCACCGAGCCCCGGGCCGAGCTGGCCCACTTGAGCTTGCTGAGCAGGGTTCCCAACCCCACATCGAAGCTGGTCGAGCGCTGACCGATCTCCAGCCCTGTCTCGGTGCGCAGCGGCAGGAAGCCGTAGAGCTCGAAGGTGCTGGCCCAGGGGCTGACGGGTTGGGCCGCCGGCCCAGCAGTCGGTCCTGGCGCTGGGGCTGCCGTCAGGACGCCCGATGCTGGTGCTGGGTCTGACAGTGATGGACCTAAAACTGCGGTTGCCGCCGGATCCGGGGACGGGGCGAGGGGGGCATCGGCCAATTTCGGGGCATGAGCCCAACCCGTGGCGACAGGCAGCTCGAGTGCCGCTGGATTGGCCTGAGCCGGGCTCACCCCCGCCAGCACCAGCAGGCCCAGGCAGGCAGCCAGGGACCAGGAGCCCAGGGACTTGTCGCCCAGGGGCTTGTACGCCAAGGAGCAGCAGCGTTCAAAAGACAACACGATTGCGATTCGGGAAGAGATGGGACAAGGTTGCGGATCGTCAGCGGTGCAGACGTCCTCAATGGATCCGTCGGCAGGTTCACATCGGCAGTGGTCACGTCGGCAGTGGGGGCGGCCACGGTGGCCTCGGTGGCAGTGGGAGCAGAGACAAAGAGGGGCTGCAGCTCTGGGAGCGGTGGGCGGTAGGGGGTTGCTGTGACAGAGGTTGCTGTGACAGTGGCCGCTGATGTCGTGGGAGTTGAGGCGGGACTGGTTGGATGGAGGAGCCCAGGGCTGCGGGGGAAATCCACTGCCAGCGGAGCCTCCGCCAGTCGGTGCCGTGCGTGATCTGCCTGTTCCCAGGCAGCAAACCATGTTCTGTCCGCGGCGCCAAGGTCAAGGCGCGCAATGTTGCTGCCCGGAGCTATCCACCCGTGCAACGTTGGCCGAATTGGCTGCCTCAGTCACTGGCGCAGGGATGGAGCGGACGCTTCGCCAGCAACAGATTGGCCATCGGTGAGATGACGACAGAATCCGGGGAGATCGCCACCAGCCGCACTCTCCGGACTCCGATGGTTCCGTCATCCGCGGCAACCTGGCGCTCCCTCTGGGGCTGGTGGGTGGCATGGGTTCAATCGGCGACAACCTCGGCCGGTTGCATCAGCCCACCGCCGCCCTGGCCAAGGCCCATGTGACACTCTCTGATTCTGCCCTGCATGCAAACCGACATTGGCCCCTGCCTTGAAATGCGTGGCGCCGACTTTCTGATCGCGGTTGGACATCATCACTGCAGACATTGTCAGCTTTTCAACGATCTACTGACCCGCATCAGATGGACGCAAACCTCGAAATTATCCGGTTCAGAAAATTAGATTTGACTGGGTTATCACCTGGCAACGCCATGTTGATCGCTGTGCGCCGCAAGGATGTCTGCGATGGCAAATCACCTACAGACTGTCCATCATAGACTATCCATC
>CAMBZX010000079.1 GCA_945872185.1 Synechococcus sp. UW140
AGCCTGTCCAGCAACACCCAGGGCGATCAGGGCAACATCGCCAGCAGCCAGCAACTGGACATGGCCGTGGCCGACCCCGAGTTCTGCAAGCAATGGGGCGCCAGTGCCTTCGTGATCGACGTGGAGATGTACACGACCATGAACCCCAGCAGCAGCTTCGTGACCCAGCCCACCCTCAAGCCGGGCTGCGTGATCCGACGGGAGAACTGGAGCGTGCTGCAGAAGGAGGGTGCCGTGACGGCGGAGCAGATGCGCCAGTGCAAGCAGCGGATGAACACCTTCGCCTACATCGGTTCCGTCAAGGACAAGCCGATCGTGCGCTGCGTCTATCAGACCGACGTCACCGAAAACAAGTTCATCACCAAGGGCGTCGCCGACGATGCCGCCGGCATCACCCCGGAAGCCAACCAGTTCTGAGCGGCTGCTCCGGCCGGCCCGGAGCGACGCCGGGCCAGACCAACCGGCCCAGGCGACAAAAGCCCATCGAGCCGATCCCGTCGATGGCGGCGGCCTCGGCGCCTTCAGCGAACGGGATATCGACGAGAGATATCGACTGGCCGGCTCGCGCCCAATCCGCTGCGGCGACGCCCTCGACGCTCAGCGCTGACGACAAGCCGAGACCCAGCGCGCGCTCAGCCCACGGCGCCGCTGCTGTCCGCGCGGCTGGCCCCTCCCCCCTGCCGCAGCGGGCTGTCGGGACTGGCGAACACCGGCAACACCTCCTTGCGGAAAGCTTCAGCCGCCCGGGAGCAGTAGCGGGCGGGATGGGTGATCAGCTTCAGCTGACGGCGCACGTTCAGATCCACCACCTGGGGGCGATGGAGCGTGCCGGCCGCCAATTCCCGCTCAATCGACACCACCGGCAGGAAGGCGGCGCCGAGGCCAGCCTGCACAGCATTTTTGATCGCCTCAAAGGAGTTGAGCTCCATCTCGATCTTGAGCCGACCGACATCGAGCTTGGAGCGCAGCAGCAGCTGATCCACCATCTTGCGGGTGGTGGACTGGGCATCAAGGCAGACGAAACCGAGCCGGTAGAGGTCGTCCTTGGTGAGTTCCGGCAAGCGGGCCAACGGATGCTTAGGCGGCAGCACCAGGGCCAGCTCATCGTTGGCGTAGGGCACCACCTGCAGCAGATCATTGAGCTCACCGGGCAGCTCGCCGCCAATGATCGCCAGATCGATCTGGCCGTTGGCCACACTCCAACCGGTGCGGCGGGTGCTGTGCACCTGCAGCTGCACCGCCACGTCCGGATATTTCTGGCGGAACAGGCCGATCATGCGTGGCATCAGGTAGGTGCCCGTGGTCTGGCTGGCGCCGACCACCAGGGAGCCCCCCTTGAGGTTGTGCAGATCATCGATGGCGCGGCAGGCCTCCTGGCACTGGCTGAGGATGCGATCGCAATAACTCAGCAGCAGATGGCCGGCCTCGGTGAGCTGGGCCTTGCGGCCGCCACGATCGAACAGAGAAACATCGAGTTGCTTCTCCAGGTTCTGGATCTGCAGACTCACGGCCGGCTGGGTCACATAGAGGCTGTCGGCGGCTTTCTTGAAGCTGCCCTCGCTGGCGATGGCCCGCAGGATGCGCAGCTGATCAAGGGTGAAGGGGAGGTCCGCCATGGAATCGCGTCAGGCCACGGGGTCAGAGAACGGGACAAAGGCAGATCGTGAGCGCCTGGCAGGACTGGCCTGCAGAGGACGGCACGGCTGTCGGAAAGGGCTGGACTGCAGGGCCGAAGCAGGCTGCAGACCCGATCGTTGTGGCCTGAGGAAGCGGCGGTGCGGCACCGTTCTGAGCTGGGGCGCCAGTTTGACCTGCGGCGCCGATTTGACCTGCGGGGCCGGCTGGCCAGGCAAGCCGGATTGACTGAGCAAGCCGGATTGGCCGAGCAAGACAAATTGGCAAGCCGGAGGCGATGGACATGGCCGCAGCGCCTGGCAAGCCACAGACGTGGGGATCAGGCGCGGGGAGATCGGGTTCAAGGGGATCAGGCCGCGGTCGATCGGGGTCGGAGGAATTCAGGGTTGCAAGCCAGGCCTGGGAGCGGGGCCGAAGCGCCGGGAGCGGTAGGCCTGCTGGGGAACGGTGGGACAAGCCGCTCTTGGGTGCTTGGGCGCCATGGGCCGGCGGGGGAATCGGATCTGGGGCTGAATCGCTGTGGCTGGAGCTTCTACGGGTGGATCGCTGGAGCTGGATCCTTGTAGCTGGATCCTGGTGGCTGGCTCTGACTGCCTGCCTGGACACGGGTGGCTTGCCATGGAACGAATCCCTGGCAAGAGCCTCGGCCGGCAGGCTGTACCTGGGGCCATGGTCTGGGGGCCTGGATCGAGTCCGAGCCCCTGGGCGATCCCCATCGTCGCGCTGGTTCGAACTCTAGGGGGCGCGGCTGGCGGCGAGAATCCGGACGTCACAGTTGCTCCCCGAGCCCATGCCCAGCGGCGGCCCCCACTCCAGCAGCCTGGTGATGCTGGCGTTGCTCCTGGCCTTCGCCGTGCTGCACAGCGGCGGCGCCTCGCTGCGGGCCTGGGGGGTGGAGCGGATCGGTGAGCGGGCCTGGCGGCTGCTGTTCGCCGCCCTCAGCATTCCGGCCGCGGTGGTGGTGATCGGCTACTTCCTGGCCCACCGCTACGACGGTGTGCGGCTCTGGAACCTGCAGGACCAGCCCTGGATCGTGCCGGTGGTCTGGACCGGCACCGCCATCAGCTTTTTGTTCCTTTACCCCGCCACCTACAACCTGTTGGAGATCCCGGCGCTGCTGAAGCCGCAGGTACGGCTCTATGCCACCGGCATCATCCGCATCAGCCGCCATCCCCAGGCGGTGGGCCAGATCCTCTGGTGCGCCACCCACCTGCTCTGGATCGGCACCAGCTTCACCGCCTGGGCCTGCTTCGGCCTGATCGCCCACCACCTGTTTGCGGTCTGGAATGGCGATCGACGCCTGCACAACCGTTTTGGGGCCGCCTTCGAGGCGCTGCAGGCCAGCACCTCGGTGATTCCGTTCCAAGCCGTGCTCGATGGGCGCCAGCGCCTGGTGCTCTCGGAGTTCCTGCGGCCCTCCCAGCTGGGCATCGCGATTGCCGTGGGCCTGTTCTGGTGGGCCCACCGTTTCATCGGCGTGGCAGCCACCGCGTTCTCGCGCTCCGGCCTCGGCCACTGGCTGAGCTGATCGGCAGCCCCGCACACGAACCGGATCCCGCAGCCACCCTGCCTACACTCGCGACAGCCGATCCACCCGGATGCCGTCCGCAGCCCAGCTCGCCTGGTTGATCCCGGTGCTCCCCCTGCTCGGGGCCTGTCTCTCGGGTCTCGGGTTGATCACCTTCAACCGCACCGTCAACCGCCTGCGCAAGCCGGTGGCCGTGATGCTGCTCACCTGTGTGGGCGCTGCCGCCGTGCTCAGTTATGCGGTGCTGGCGGAACAGCTGGCGGGTGCCGGCATGACCGAGGTGCTGTTCGACTGGGCCAGCGCCGGCACGTTCAATCTGCAGATGGGCTTCCGGGTTGACCCCCTGGGAGCGGTGATGCTGGCCCTGGTCACCACCATCGCCCTGCTGGTGATGGTCTATTCCGATGGCTACATGGCCCACGACAAGGGCTATGTGCGCTTCTTCACCTATCTGGCCCTGTTCAGCAGTTCGATGCTGGGCCTGATCATCAGCCCGAACCTGCTGGAGATCTATGTGTTCTGGGAGCTGGTGGGCATGTGCTCCTACCTGCTCGTCGGCTTCTGGTACGACCGAGATGGGGCGGCGAATGCGGCCCAGAAAGCCTTTGTGGTGAACCGCGTCGGCGACTTCGGCCTGCTGCTGGGCATCCTGGGCCTGTTCTGGGCCACCGGCAGCTTCGGCTTCGAAGAGATCGGCAGCCGCCTCAGTGAGGCCGTGGCCGGCGGCAGCCTCAGCAACGGCGTGGCGGTGCTGCTGTGCCTGCTGGTGTTCATGGGCCCGATGGCCAAATCGGCTCAGTTCCCGCTGCATGTGTGGCTGCCCGACGCCATGGAGGGCCCGACGCCGATCTCGGCCCTGATTCACGCCGCCACGATGGTGGCCGCCGGCGTGTTCCTGGTGGCGCGGCTGCAGCCGGTGTATGCGCCCTTCCCGGCGGTGCAGGCAACGATCGCCGTGATCGGCACGATCACCCTGGTGCTGGGGGCTTCGATCGCCCTCACCCAGATGGATCTGAAGAAGGGATTGGCCTACAGCACCGTCTCCCAGCTCGGCTACATGATGCTGGCCATGGGCTGTGGCGCTCCGGTGGCCGGCATGTTCCACCTGGTTACCCACGCCTTCTTCAAGGCGATGTTGTTCCTCTGCTCCGGCTCGGTGATCCACGCCATGGAGGAGGTGGTGGGCCATGAGCCCGTGCTCGCCCAGGACATGCGCCTGATGGGCGGCCTGCGCAAGTTCATGCCGATCACCAGCACCACCTTTCTGATCGGCTGTGTGGCCATCGCCGGCATCCCGCCCCTGGCCGGCTTCTGGAGCAAGGACGAGATCCTTGGCCAGGCCTTCGGCAGCTTCCCGATTCTGTGGGTGGGCGGCTTCATCACCGCCGGCATGACCGCCTTCTACATGTTCCGCCTCTACTTCCTCACCTTCGAGGGCAGCTTCCGCGGCAACGACAAGGCCGTCGCCGCCCAGTTGATGCTGGCGGCAGGCAAGGGCAGCGGCGACGACCATGGCGATGACCACGGCTCCAACCACGCCGACCATCCCCACGAATCCGGCTGGCAGATGGCGATGCCCCTGGCGGTGCTGGCAGTGCCTTCGGTGCTGATCGGCCTGCTCGGCACCCCCTGGCACAGCCGCTTCGCCGCCCTGCTCAATCCCGAGGAAGCCGCCGAGATGGCCGCACAGTTCTCCTGGGGCGAGTTCCTGCCCCTGGCCGGCGCCTCGGTGGCGATCTCGGTGGCGGGCATCACCCTGGCGGTGCTGGCCTACCTGCTGCACAAGATCGACCTGGGCACCGCCGTGGCGGACCGCTTCCCCGCCATCAACGCCTTCCTGGCCAACAAGTGGTATCTGGACGCGATCAACGACAAGATCTTCGTGAAGGGCAGTCGCAAACTGGCGCGCCAGGTGCTGGAGGTGGATTCCAAGGTGGTCGATGGCGTCGTCAATCTCACCGGCCTGCTCACGCTGGGCAGCGGCGAAGGCCTCAAATACTTCGAAACCGGCCGAGTGCAGTTCTATGCCTTGATCGTGTTCGGCGGCGTGATCGCCATGGTGCTGCTGTTCAGCGCCTTCGGCTGAGGCGCCGGCGGACTGGCTCACCCTGTGTGCCATCCCCCACCGGCCCAATGCAGGCAAGGCGGGGATTTCTACACTCCAGCCATCACCCTTGCATGGGCCTGTGGTCTTCCCCTGGCTGAGCGCCTCGATCCTCTTTCCGATCTCGGCTTCCCTGCTGATCCCCTTCGTCCCGGACAAGGGAGACGGTAAACAGATCCGTTGGTATGCCCTCGGTATCGCCCTGGTCACCTTCCTGCTGACGGTGGGGGGCTACCTCAACGGCTACGACCCCGCCGTGGCGGGTCTACAGCTGGTGGAGCGGGTGCAATGGTTGCCTGATCTGGGCCTGGCCTGGTCGGTGGGCGCCGACGGTCTGTCGATGCCGCTGATCCTGCTCACCAGCTTCATCACCGCCCTGGCGGTGCTGGCGGCCTGGCCCGTCACCTTCAAGCCGCGGCTCTTCTACTTCCTGATCCTGGCCATGGATGGCGGCCAGATCGCCGTGTTCGCGGTGCAGGACATGCTGCTGTTCTTCCTCTCCTGGGAGCTGGAGCTGCTGCCGGTGTACCTGCTGCTGGCGATCTGGGGCGCCAAGAAACGCCAGTATGCCGCCACCAAGTTCATCCTGTACACGGCCGGCGGCTCGGTGTTCATCCTGCTGGCGGCCCTGGCCATGGGCTTCTATGGCGGTGGCACTCCCACTTTTGAATACACGGCTCTGGCCGCCAAGGAGTTCGGCACCGGCTTCCAGGTGCTCTGTTACGCGGGCCTGCTGATCGCCTTCGGCGTCAAGCTGCCCATCGTGCCGCTGCACACCTGGCTGCCCGATGCCCACGGCGAGGCCACGGCACCGGTGCACATGCTGCTGGCTGGCATTTTGCTCAAGATGGGCGGCTATGCCCTGCTGCGCTTCAACGTGCAGATCCTGCCGGCGGCCCACGCCCAGTTCGCGCCGCTGCTGGTGGTGCTGGGGGTGGTGAACATCATCTACGCCGCGCTCACCTCCTTCGCCCAGCGCAATCTCAAACGCAAGATCGCCTATAGCTCGATCAGCCACATGGGCTTCGTGCTGATCGGCATCGGCAGCTTCAGCGCCCTCGGCACCAGCGGTGCCATGTTGCAGATGGTGAGTCACGGCCTGATCGGCGCCAGCCTGTTCTTCCTGGTGGGGGCCACCTACGACCGCACCCACACCCTGCAGCTTGATGAGATGGGCGGCGTGGGCCAGAAGATGCGCAAGATGTTCGCGCTCTGGACCGTCTGCTCGCTGGCTTCGCTGGCGCTGCCGGGCATGAGCGGCTTTGTGAGTGAGCTGATGGTGTTCGTGGGCTTTGCCACCAGCGAGGCCTACTCGCTCAGCTTCCGGGTGGTGATGTCGGTGCTGGCGGCGATCGGCGTGATTCTCACCCCCGTCTACCTGCTGTCGATGCTGCGCGAGATCTTCTTCGGCAAGGAGAACGCCGAGCTGGCGGCTCACACCCAGCTGGTGGACGCCGAGCCCCGCGAGATCTACATCATCTCGGCCCTGCTGGTGCCGATCATCGGCATCGGCCTCTACCCGCGGATCATGACCGACACCTACCGCGCCTCGATCGAGGCCCTGGTGGCCCGCGAGGAGGTGGCCCTGGCCAAGGTGGATAACCCACCTGCCCGGGCCGTGATACGTCAGCTGCCGATGGGCCTGGTGCCAGCCTCCCTGCTGACGGCCCCGGCCCTGGGCTGAAGACCCCCTGGGGCTGAACACTGGTCAGAACTGGTGAGCCCCGGGCGGTAACAAAACCCTGCACCGCCGCCCTTCTACGTTGGCGCCACGGCGCTCTCTGTCTACGCTCCTCACCCGGATTCCACTGCAGCCATGCGTCAGCTGAACTTCCTGCTGATCTTCAGCTTCGGCCTGGCGATGGTGATGTTCACGCTTGAGAACACCGCCGCCACCACGGTCCACTTTCTGCCCGGGGTGAGCACCACCCTGCCCTTGGCCGCCCTGCTGCTGCTGGTGGGCGGCATCGGCGCCACAGCCGCCTGGATCTTCGCCGTCTGGAGCGGTGTGGTGAAGAAGGTGCAAACCCTGCAGGATCCGGATGAGGCGGAGGCCCAGCAAGTGCGCATCCGGGAGCTGGAAAACGATCTGCAGCGCTACCGCGCCACGGTGGATGCCCAGCTGGGCCTGCTGCCGGCTGCTGGGCAGACCTCCGGCCGCGAGGCCGCGGTACCGATTGAAGCGGCCTCGATCTCCATGGAGTGATTCAGCGCCGCCTGAACCCTCCGACTATTCCATGGGCCAAGCCCTGCCTGCTGAGCAGACCTTTTTTACAGGGCAGGCCTTTTTATTGGGCAGTCTTTTTTGCTGGGCAGGCCCTGGCTGCTGGGCAAGCCAAACGGGCGACTCAAACCAGCAGGGCACGCCACCATTGCCTCTGGGGCCACCGTTGCCTCTGGGTCAGCCATTCCGGCTGATTCGGCAGCAACAGCAGCCGGCGCTTCATCCACAACCATGGCAGCAGCGTCGTTTTCTCTGGGGAAGCGTCCGGGCTCCGCAAGCAACACCAGCGTTATCCACTCCAGAGACGGAAATCTCGAGCGCTGACTGGTCAGCTGGGGCCGGGCTCGTTAAGTTGATCGCCAGGTCCAGGTCATGATCCTAGTTTTCGCTCCCTTCCAGGCCATCGCACCGAGCACGGCCATCGCTTGCCATGGCCGGGGGCAGGATGGCTGAAGCGGGCGCCAGGTTGGCCATCCGCCTGCTACAGGATGCCGCCGAACGGGGTGAGATTGACCCCTGGGATGTGGATGTGATCGCCGTGATCGACGGCTTCCTCGACCAACTGCGCCAGCGGATTGAGGCGCCCAGGCTGATGGCGATCCAGGGGGGCAGCTACGAGCAGGATCTGGCGGAGAGCAGCGAGGCCTTCCTGGCAGCCTCGGTGCTGGTGGGGTTGAAGGCGGAGGTGCTGGAAGCGGCCACCTTCCCCGCGGAGGTGCTCGTGCTGGAGGCCTGCGGCGACGACGATCACGGCGACGACTGGTCTGGGGAGGACGCTGGCTTCAGCCTGCCGGCCAGGCCGGAGCGGCGTCTGCAGCGGCGCCTGGTGGCCCCGCCGCCGCTGCAGCGGCCCGTGACCCTGGGGGAGCTGATCCGCCAGCTGGAAGACATCGCCGCCCAACTGGAAGCCGATGAGGGTCGGGTGCGCCAGAAGCAGCGGCCCAAGCGCTACAGCGACCGGGCTGCCATCGCCCAGGTGGCGGCCCTGGCCCACCGCGAAAAGCTGCCGGAAACCACCGCCGCCCTCAGCCGCTTCCTGCAGAGCTGGAGCGGCAGCAGCAACAACAGCTGGGTGGGCTTCGAAGACCTGGTGCAGGCGTGGGGCCAGGCGGTGGATCAGGCCAGTGCCCAGGAGGACCTGGACCAGGATCGGGTGGGGGTGTTCTGGGCGCTGCTGTTCCTCTGCTCCCAGGGGAAGGTGGAACTGGACCAGCCCGGTGGGCTCTATGCGCCGCTGAGCCTCAAGCGCCTGGCGGCCGCCGCCGAGATGGTGCCGCTACCCCTGGCCGTGGCGGCCAACGCCAGCCCCTTGCTACAGGGGGCAGGGCTGCAGGGGTCAGATGGGGGGCCGGCTCGCCAGCCACTGGCAGCCTGAGCCGCCTCCCTAAGGTGACCTGACGATTGGAGTGGCCGACGCCGATGAAGGCGATGATTCTGGCGGCCGGCAAGGGAACAAGGGTGCGGCCGATCACGCACACCACGCCCAAGCCGATGATCCCGATTCTGCAGAAACCGGTGATGGAGTTTCTGCTGGAGCTGCTGCGAGAGCACGGCTTCAATGAGATCATGGTTAATGTGTCGCACCTGGCGGAGGAAATTGAGAATTACTTCCGCGATGGCCAGCGTTTCGGCGTGCAGATCGCCTATAGCTTCGAAGGCCGGATTGAAGATGGCCAGTTGATCGGCGATGCCCTGGGATCGGCCGGCGGCCTCAAGCGCATCCAGGATTTCCAGCCCTTCTTCGACGACACCTTTGTGGTGCTCTGCGGCGATGCCCTGATCGATCTCGATCTCACCGAAGCGGTGCGGCGCCACAAGCAGAAAGGCGCCATGGCCAGCATGATCACCAAGCGGGTCCCCAGGGAGCAGGTGAGCAGCTACGGCGTGGTGGTCACCGATCCTGAAGGCCGGGTGCTCTCGTTCCAGGAGAAGCCGGCGGTGGATGAGGCCGCCAGCGACATGATCAACACGGGCATCTACATCTTCGAGCCTGAGGTGCTGGACTTCATCCCCAGCGGCACCGCCTTCGATATCGGCTCCGATCTGTTCCCGAAGCTGGTGGCGGCCGAAGCGCCCTTTTATGCGCTGCCGATGGAGTTTGAATGGGTGGATATCGGCAAGGTGCCGGACTACTGGCAGGCGATCCGCAGCGTGCTGCAGGGAGATGTGCGCCAGGTGCAGATCCCGGGCAAACAGGTGCGGCCGGGCATCTATACGGGCCTGAATGTGGCGGCGGACTGGGACAAGATCACGGTGGAGGGGCCGATCTATGTAGGCGGCATGACCCGCATCGAAGACGGTGCCACGATCATCGGCCCGGCCATGATCGGCCCCAGCTGCCACATCTGCAGTGGCGCCACGATCGACAACTCGATCATTTTTGACTATTCCCGGATCGGCGCCGGCGTGCGCCTGGTGGAAAAACTGGTGTACGGCCGCTACTGCGTCGATCGCAACGGCGACCACTTCGACCTGCAGGAAGCCTCCCTCGACTGGCTGATCACCGACGCCCGCCGCCAGGACGTGGCGGCCCCTTCAGCGCAACAAAAGGCAATGGCGGAACTGCTAGGAAGTGAGCTGGCGCTGAGTCCCTGATCGGGCCCATCGCCACATCGCCCGTAGCCCTCAACCGCTGGCCATAGCAGGCTTGTTTCTAGTCGCGTTGGATCTCGCCGAGCTCGACGACTATTTTTTGAATGCATAGCCCAGACTTCAATTGCTTTCGAAATGGCATGCACCTTGTTGATGCGATCAGAGGGCAGAACCAAGCCAAAACTCCTTCCAATGCAATCATTTTCGGCTTTTCTCGGAGATTCAACTTCGCGCCGCCGGAGCCCCTGAAGCGCCTCCGTAGCGCCGTTAAATCAAACAGCCACAACAATCTGCGTCTGCGTATAGACGTTCTTTGGCTTCTCATGTGAGCTGTGGCTTCAGCCCAGGCTCAGGTCAACGCCGCTCACACGCCAACGATCACCTGGAAAACTGAGCCCTCGCCAGCTCCGCTCCCGCCGCTGCCGCCCCACCAGCGCTGGCAGCCACAGCCGCCACTCCCGCCAGCCGCAGAATCTCGGGGATGCGCTCCTCGGCCTTGACGGCCATCAGGTGCACCCCCTGGGCGATGGTGCGGTAGGTGGCCACCTGCTCGGCGGCGATGGCAATGCCTTCGGCGGCGGGATCGGCGGCGCCAGCCAGGCGGTCGATGATGGGCTGAGGGATGTTGGCACCAGGCACGACGCGATTGATGAAGGCGGCATTTTTGGCGGATTTGAGCAGAAACACCCCCGCCAGCACCGGCAGGCCCAAGGGCTCGGTGATCTCCCGCACAAAACGCCTCAGCGCTTGCTCATCCATCACCATCTGCGTCTGCAGGAAGCGGGCTCCAGCCGCATGCTTGCGCCGCACCCGAGCTCCCAGACCGCTCCAGCTGGGGGACTGGGGATCGGCCGCCGCACCGGCAAACAGGTCGGTGCCGCCGTCGGGCAGATCCCCCTTGACCGGATCCTCGCCGGCATTGAAGCGATGCACCAGCTGCAGCAGCCGCACCGCCTCCAGCTCATTCACCGGCCGGGATCTGGGCTGATCGCCCGCCTTGAGGGGATCGCCGGTGAGACACAGCAGATTGCGGATACCGAGGGCGTGGGCACCGAGCAGATCGGCCTGCAGCGCCAGCCGGTTGCGATCGCGGCAGGTGACCTGCAACACCGGCTCCAGGCCCTGCTCCAGTAACAGCCGGCACATCGCCAAACTGCTCATGCGCATCACCGCCCGGCTGCCATCGGTGACATTCACCGCATGCACCAGCCCCCGCAACCCCGCTGCCGCCGCCAGGGTGCGGCTCGGATCGGCACCCCGGGGGGGGGTTACCTCGGCCGTCAGGGCGAATTGACCAGCAGCCAGGGCCTCCTGAAGCAGCACATCACCTCCGGAACGGCAACCGCCGCACAGTCAGACCATCATGCAGCAGCAACCTGCCCTCTGGGAAGTTATCCGTTGAGGAGAAAGAACGAAGACCACTGGCATCAAGAAAAGCAGGCCTATCAAGCCTGGCCACGATCAAATCGCAACCAACCAGATCAGCAGCCACTGGATCATCAGCAATTCCGACAAACCCAGCCGACGGTTCAAACCAAACGAAGCCAGGGACAACCACCTAGATCTAAACCAGCATCGAAACCAGGTCGGGGTCTGAATCCGACACGATTCTGGTCGTGTGCAACCCGCAGCCGCGCAGTGAGAGAGCATGGCAAAACCACAGGGGGCGTGAGGGGCATGGTCCTGGCCCCAGCTCAAAGCGGCCAGCCGACTACGGGCCAATCAGCAGGACAAAGCACAAAGGCCTCAGGGGCTCAAACAGTACGCTCCGGAACTGTCCCAGCCCGGCGGACACGAATAGCCAACTTTGGGAATGGCTTCTCTCCCTTGGGGATAGGCAACACAGTAAGCGCCTGAGGCCTCGAAACCAGTCGGGCAGTAGGCGCCGATCCGCTCGATCGCACCCCGGGCCGAACGACCAGGCAGACAGTAGCCGTCCCAGCTGCTGTAGTCACTGGGACAGCCATCTTTTTTAGGCAAGGGACGAATGGGCTGTACACCCGCCAGCAACGGAGATGACAGATAGAGCGTCGCATAACCCTGCAGGAGCAGCAGGACAAGGGGCCAAAAACCTTGCTTCACACACTTCCCTTCAGGGCAACAAAGAAGACAAACCGATGGCCACCAAACCGAGGCGATTGAAGAGAGTCAGCAGACCCATTCTTCTGCTGGATTGACTTTTGCGACCATTGCGCCTGACGGTGCCCCGGTAGAGAGTCATCAACACAATATCACCAATAAACATCGCCAGTACTTGCCACCACATCCATGGCAGGGGCTTGGACCAGAGTCGAATGAGGGTGTCCATCGCCAGGATGTCGGCCAGCAAGCTCAGCAGCATTCATCCTTCCCGGGATAGAGGCGAAACCAAATAACTTTAGCGCCTGGATCAGGCCCTGGCATCATGGTCACGTCGAGACGGCGCTTGGACCTGATAGATTGCATTTGATTGATTTTTAAGCTATCCCAGTGGATCCGATTCCGCAGATCTCCCCAATCCCCACGGTGAGCGCATCGGACAACCGCTACAACGGAATCAGATTGCCCGTACTGAGGATTAATCCTGTCACGGTGACCCGTGATCTGCCCCCCAGCGTTTCGGCCACGGGGGATTCCATGGGCCGTTCCCCCCAGGCACCGACGACTGTCTCCCGCCCAGGACTGGATGTTCCGGCCCCAGGACTGGAGTATCCCGAGCTGAACGTGCCCACCCAGGCAGAGTTCAACGCAGTTTCAGACAAAAACGAAAAGGGCAACAGCAAAGACAATAAAAGCAAG
>CAMBZX010000080.1 GCA_945872185.1 Synechococcus sp. UW140
CGGGCCAGAAGCGCCTCGCCTCGGGCGACCAACGCCCGGCCAAAGGCTCGCCATCAGCAGCTGGCCCGCTGCCGTACCTGGTGGCCCAGCGGGCTGAAGGGCCGCTGCTGCTTGCCGCCGGCCCCCAGGGTTGGCAGTTGGGTACGGCCAGCACCCAGCCGGCGCCCGAGCAGCTGCAGGGCGAGCTGGCGGCGGCGGGCCTGATCCAGGCACCGCTCGAACTGGGCGACCGTTCGCTCCTCGTCTGGACGCGGCTCGAGGCCAGCAGCCAGCGCCGGGCCCAGGCCGGCGGCGGTGAGTCGTTGCAGGCCACCCTGGCGGCCTGGCGTCTGGCCAGTGGCCCCCTGGCCTGGTGGGGCCGGAACCTGGCTGTGCTCGATGAGCCCACGGGCGGCCGGGGTCGCGAGGAGCTGCAGGCGGCCCTGGCGGCCCTCGACCGTGCCGATGCCCCCTTGCAGTGGGCCCTGACCCGTGGGCCCTCGCGGGAGCTGCTGCGGCTCTGGCAGCCCTGGCAGCTGCTCTCGGCCCTGGCCGGTGGCGGGCTTGATGGGGAAGTGCAGGGGCTGGCCGTGGCGCTCCAGCCCGAGGGTCGCACCCTGCATCTGCAGGCCCGTCTCAGTTTTGAGCGCTGATGGCGCGCGCCAGCTCGGGCCTTCCAGGGCCGCTGCATCAGCAACTGCCATAGCAACTGCAACTGCATCCGTTGGCCGTTGTTGCCCCCAGCGTCATCAGGGGGGCTTGGGGCTGTTGGATGGCCTCAGGCTGTTTGAACACCGATGGCTGCTGCCGAACTGCTGTTGCTGCGTCATGGCATCGCTGAGGAGCGCAGCCCGGAGCGCCCGGAGCGCACCCGGGCGCTCACGGCGAAGGGCCACCAGCGCACCCGTGAGGTGCTGGAGCGGGCGCTGGCCCTGGGTCTGGCGGCGGATCGGATGCTGTCGAGTCCGTTCACCCGGGCCCGCCAGACGGCGGAGATTGCCCGTTCCGTCGGTTTGGCGCCGGCCCTGGAACTGAGCGAGAGCCTGGAGCCCGGTCACGATCCCCTGCCGCTGCTGGTTCATGCCCTGGCCGGGCTGGCTCCGGTCCCCCTGGGCCTGGTCCAGCCGGGGAACGGCGAGCAGCGGCCGGTGCGACTGCGGGTGCTGCTGGTGGGCCATGAGCCCGATCTGGGCCTGCTGGCCGCCCGCCTGCTGGGGGCCCATCCGGGAGCGATCGAGCTGCGCAAGGCGGGATTGGCCCTGCTGGAGCTGCCCGCTGGTCCCACGCCCGGCAGCGCCCGCCTGCGGCTGCTGCTCAGCCCCCGCAGCCTCCTCGGTTGAGATCGCGCCGGTGGCAGTCAGCGCTACGGCGTGGGCTTGACGTCGCCGCGTAGGTTCGCCAAATCGGACCCGATCGTGATGGCGGCAAAAATCACCCCTGAAATGGCCAGCCCGCTGAATGGAGCGGACTCCGGAGCGGCCCCTGCCACCGCCGCGCCGGCGGATACGCCGGTTGCGGCCTCAGCTCCGGTCTTTCGTCCCGGCCTCGAGGGGGTGCCGGCCACCCAGTCGGCGATCTGCGATATCGACGGCAGCCGTGGGGTGCTCACCTATCGGGGCTATCCGGTCAATCAGCTGGCTTCCCACAGCACCTTTCTGGAAACGGCCTACCTGCTGATCTGGGGCGAGCTACCCACGATCTTCCAGCTGCGCGATTTTGAGCAGGAGGTGCAGATGCACCGGCGGGTGAGTTTCCGCATCCGCGACATGATGAAGTGCTTCCCAGCCAGTGGCCATCCGATGGATGCACTGCAGGCCAGTGCCGCCTCCCTGGGCCTCTTTTATTCCCGCCGCGCCCTGTACGACCCCCAGTACATCACCGAGGCGGTGGTGCGGCTGATCGCCAAGATCCCGACGATGGTGGCGGCGTTCCAGTTGATTCGCAAAGGCCAGGATCCGATCCAGCCCCGCGACGACCTCGCCTATTCGGCCAATTTTCTCTACATGCTCACCGAGCGCGAGCCCGATCCCCTGGCCGCCCGCATCTTCGATGCCTGCCTGATTCTGCACGCCGAGCACAGCCTCAACGCCAGCACCTTCAGCGCCCGCGTCACCGCCAGCACTCTCACCGATCCCTATGCGGTGGTGGCCTCGGCGGTGGGTACCCTGGCCGGGCCGTTGCACGGCGGTGCCAACGAGGACGTGCTCGACATGCTCGACGAGATCGGCTCGGTGGATCAGGTGGAGGCCTGGCTCGATCGGGCGATTGCCGAGAAGCGCAAGATCATGGGCTTCGGCCATCGCGAATATCGGGTCAAGGATCCGCGGGCGGTGATCCTGCAGGGCCTGGCGGAGGATCTGTTCCTGCGCTTCGGCTACGACAGCATGTACGACGTCGCCCGGCGGCTGGAGGCGGTGGCGGCCGAGCGGCTGGGCCCCAAGGGCATCTTCCCCAACGTCGACTTCTATTCAGGCCTCGTGTACCGCAAGCTCGGCATCCCCCGGGATCTGTTCACGCCGATCTTCGCGATTGCCCGCACCGCCGGCTGGCTGGCCCACTGGCGCGAACAGTTGGGAGCCAATCGCATCTATCGTCCCACCCAGATCTACACCGGTTCCCTGGAGCGGCCCTGGCTGCCGCTCGAGGGTCGACCGACCCCCTCCTAAGGTCCACCCACCCCCTTCGCCCGCATGGAGACGACCGCCCTCGTGAGTTCAGGTCTCGATCTGCAGGCCAGCTTCGTTGATGCCCTGCAGGGACTGGGGCTCAGCCCCGGTGCGGCACGGTTGCTGTGGCTGCCGCTGCCGATGGTCACCGTGCTGGTGGCCGCCGTGGTCGGCGTGCTGGTCAACGTCTGGTTGGAGCGCAAGATCTCCGCCGCCGTGCAGCAGCGCATCGGCCCGGAATACGCCGGCCCCCTCGGGGTGTTGCAGCCGATGGCCGATGGCCTCAAGCTCGTCTTCAAGGAAGACATCATCCCGGCCCGGGCCGATGGCCTGCTGTTCACCCTCGGGCCGGTGCTGGTGCTGGTGCCGGTGATCCTCTCCTGGCTGGTGGTGCCCTTCGGTCAGAACCTGCTGATCAGCAATGTGGGTGTGGGCATTTTTCTGTGGATCTCGCTGAGCAGCATCCAGCCGATCGGCCTGCTGATGAGCGGCTACTCCAGCAACAACAAATATTCGCTGCTGGGCGGGCTGCGGGCGGCGGCCCAGTCGATCAGCTACGAAATCCCCCTGGCCCTGGCGGTGCTGGCGATTGTGTTGATGAGCAATTCGCTCAGCACGGTCGACATCGTCAACCAGCAGAACGGTGCCGGCATCCTCAGCTGGAACATCTGGCGCCAGCCGGTGGGCTTCGTGATCTTCTGGATCTGCGCCCTGGCCGAATGCGAGCGCCTGCCGTTCGACCTGCCGGAGGCGGAGGAGGAGCTGGTGGCTGGCTACCAGACGGAATATTCGGGCATGAAGTTCGCCCTTTTTTACCTGGGCAGCTACATCAACCTGGTGCTCTCGGCCCTGCTGGTGTCGGTGCTGTACCTGGGCGGCTGGGGCTTCCCGGTGCCGGTGGAATGGCTGGCGGGCTGGCTGGGCCAGTCGGTGGATGCCCCCGTGGTGCAGATGATCACCGCCACCACCGGCATTGTGATGACGGTGCTCAAGGCCTACCTGCTGGTGTTCTTCGCGATCCTGCTGCGCTGGACCGTGCCGCGGGTGCGGATCGACCAGCTGCTGGATCTGGGCTGGAAGTTCCTGCTGCCGATCGCCCTGGTCAACCTGCTGGTCACGGCTGCGCTCAAGCTCGCATTCCCGATGGCGTTCGGAGGCTGAGACCGTTCGTCAGCTCCGGGCTTTCCCGGTCAAGATGGTCCGAGCGCCGAATCGCCGGATCCACCCCTTCCCCCATCAGCACCATGTTCGGGTTCCTCAAGAAAGTCGGTGACTACACCAAAGAGGCCGTCAGCGCCGCCCAGTATCTGGGTCAGGGCCTGGCAGTCACCTTCGACCACCTCAAGCGGCGGCCGATCACGGTGCAGTATCCCTACGAGAAGCTGATCCCCTCGGAGCGCTACCGGGGGCGCATCCACTACGAGTTCGACAAGTGCATCGCTTGCGAGGTGTGCGTGCGGGTGTGCCCGATCAACCTGCCGGTGGTGGATTGGGTGATGAACAAGGCCACCAAGAAGAAAGAGCTGCGCAATTACTCGATTGATTTCGGGGTGTGCATCTTCTGCGGCAACTGCGTGGAGTACTGCCCCACCAACTGCCTGTCGATGACGGAGGAATACGAGCTGGCCGCCTTCGATCGCCATAGCCTCAACTACGACAACGTCGCCCTCGGCCGCTTGCCCACCAGCGTCACCAGTGATCCGGCGGTGTTCGCCCTGCGGGAGCTGGCCTATCTGCCTAAGGGCGTGATGGAGCCCCATGGCGTGCCCGCCAATGCGCCCCGAGCCGGCCGCTTGCCCGAGCAGGTGCTTGCCACCCTGTCCCAGCCGTCAGCGCCGGCGACCGAGCAAACTGCCACCAGTTCAACGGCCCCGAACCCAGCGGTGGCTGATCAAGGAGCCCAGTCCTGATGACGCTCGCTTCCACCATTCAGCAGCTTTGTTTCCTGGTCCTGGCCGCCGTTGTGGTGGTGGGAGCTTTGGGCGTGGTGCTGCTGCCGAATATCGTCTATTCCGCCTTCCTGCTCGGCGGTGTGTTCCTGGGGGTGGCCGGCCTCTACCTGCTGCTCAATGCCAGCTTTGTGGCAGCGGCCCAGATCCTGGTCTATGTGGGCGCAGTGAACGTGCTGATCCTGTTCGCGATCATGCTCGTGAACAAGAAGGAAACTCTGGCGGTCATCCCGGGGCTGCTGCTGCGTCGCCTGCTCTCGGGTGGGGTGTGTGCCGGGCTGTTCGTGCTGCTGCTGCGCGTGGCGTTCACCACCCACTGGGCCCTGCCGGGGCCGCTGCCAGTGGGCGAAGAGGCCACGATCCGCATCGGCGAACATCTGTTCAGCGACTATCTCCTGCCCTTTGAGCTGGCCTCGGTGCTGCTGCTGATGGCGATGATCGGCGCCATCGTGCTGGCACGCCGCGATGTCTACAGCAGTGATGTGATCACGGGTGAACCTGTGGATCAGGGCTTGATCGAGAAAACCCGCACCCCCTTGTTGATTGATCCATCCGCCAATGCCGGCGGCCAACCTCTGCTGGAGACCACCCCATGAGCGCTGATCCCCGAGCCGCCACCGACGCCGTCACCATTGTTCTCGGTGCCACGATTCCCCTGCAGGCCTACCTGGCCGTGGCGGCTCTGCTGTTCTGCACCGGCGTATGGGGGCTGATCAACAGCCGCAATGCCGTGCGGGTGCTGATGAGCATCGAGCTGATGCTGAACGCGGTGAACATCAATCTGATGGCCTTTTCCGACTATCTCGATGGCCAACTGATTCGCGGCCAGGTGTTTGCCATCTTCGTGATCACAGTGGCTGCGGCTGAAGCTGCCGTTGGTCTGGCGATCCTGTTGTCTCTGTATCGCAACCGCGAAACAGTGGACATGGAGCGCTTCAACCTGCTGCGCTGGTAGCCAATCTCGTACCTGTAGCGCTTGAGCGATCCGCATGCGGCTTGAACGGATCTGGTTGATTGTGCGGCGCGGCAGCCAGTCGGCCCAGCGCCATGCTCGCCGCTGCGCCGAGGATCTGCGCCTCCAGGGCGTCAGCGTCACCGTGGCCTCCTCCGGCCTGGCCGCCAATCCCTTCCCGGGCTTGCTGGCCACCGAGGAGGGCCTGCCCGATCTGGCCCTGGTGCTCGGTGGCGATGGCACGGTGCTGGGGGCGGCGCGCCATCTGGCCCGCTTCGAAGTGCCGATCCTCAGCTTCAACATCGGCGGCCATCTGGGCTTCCTCACCCATGACCGGGCCCTGCTGCGCCTCGATGGCGACGACACCCTGTGGCAGCGGTTGCGGGACGACCGCTTCGCCCTCGAGCGGCGCATGATGCTGGAGGCCCGCATCGATCGCGGCGATGGCGTGCCCCAGCCCGGCGATGGCGGACCGGAAGACCTGGCGGCGGATGTCGCGGCCGAGGGGCCCCACAGCGCCCTCAATGACCTCTATTTCCGCCCCTGCCTCGACGAAGTGTCGCCCACTTGTGTGCTGGAGCTCGACATCGACGGTGAAGTGGTGGATCAGTACCGCGGCGATGGCCTGATCATCGCCACCCCCACCGGCTCCACCGGCTACGCGATGGCGGCCGGCGGTCCGATCCTGCACCCCGGCATCGAGGCGATCGTGGTCAACCCGATCTGCCCGATGAGCCTCTCCAGCCGGGCGGTGGTGGTGCCGCCCCGCTCACGCCTCACTGTCTGGCCCCTGGGGGAGAGCAGCCGCCGGGTGAAGCTCTGGAAGGACGGCGCCCATGCCACGGTGCTGGAGCCGGGCGATCGCTGTGTGGTGCAGCGCGGCCCCCATCCGGCCCTGATGGTGCTGTTGGAGCAGAGCCCCTCCTATTACCGCACCCTCACCCGCAAGCTGCACTGGGCCGGCAGTCTCACCAGCGTCGAGCCCTCCCACAACTGAAGGCGGCCAGCAGGCATGCCGCCCCGGCCTGGTGCCCAGGGAGCCAGCCATCGGGGTTCACCAGCTCGGGATGTTTTCCAGCATGGCGAGGGCGCCAGCGAGGCCTGATCCAAGGGCGCAGGTCACGACAGGGTCTGGCAGGGGATACGCCCAGCAATGCCGTCAAGACCCATCGAAAACACCTGAATTGCCTTGGTCGTGCCGCGCGCGATCCGTTGCGGAATTTGGCTTGCTCTGGCCAGATGGGCGCGCGATGAGCGATTTTGCGCGCCATCCCCAAAAGACCGGCTGAATCATCCCGAGGAGACCGGATCGGTATCCTCCCGGTCGGGGAAAAAAGCTGATGAATACTGGGTTTCTGGCTGGTGGCGATAGGATCAACCAGGGCCAAGCAAGATTTTTTCAGCAGTCTCTTTGGGGATGTTCAACGATGCAGAGGGTGGAAACCGGCCGCTTTCGGTGATGACCTTCAGCGCGTCTTCATCTTGCCGGGCCGACCATTTTGTAAGTTCACCGTCATGGAGATTGGCCTCACCCCGCAAGAGCGCACCACCGTGCGCCTGGCCCGCCGCAAACACCTCTGTCCTGAGGGCCGGCCCATTTGGGTGATGCCCTGGTGGGCGGTGGTGCTGCTGGCTCTGGTGTTGCTGATTCCTTCCCATGGCCTTTCGCTGATGGTGCTGCCGCTGTCTGCCTGGCAGCGGCATCACACGCGCCAGCGGATTGCCGCCTGGGCCCTCGATCTACGCCAGCTCTGAGGCTGCCGGTCAGAATCGGCGCAGTCCGCACCCTGAGGTCCCCCTGGCTCTGGAGATTGAGCGTCGCTTCCTGGTGCTGGGCCAAGGCTGGCGCCCCCATGTGCGCTGGCAGGCCAGGCTGCGGCAGGGCTATCTGCTGAGTGGTGCCGCTGGACTCACCCTGCGGGTGCGCACCAGCGAGCCCCTGGCTGGTGCTGGCTTGCAGGCGGCTGCCTGGCTCACCCTCAAGGCACCACCGCCGCCGTCGCAGCTTCCCTCCCCGGTGGCCCCGGCCGTTGCACCGGCTCAGGCGCTGGCCCTCACCCGCCTGGAATTCGAATACCCCATTCCCGCCGCAGACGCCCAGGCCTTGCTGGAGCTGGCTCCCCACCAGCTGTTCAAATGCCGCTACGGCCTGGATCTGGCCGGCGGTGACTGGGTGCTGGATGTGTTTGAGGCCGGCAACGCGCCGCTGGTGGTGGTGGAAGTGGAGCTGGAGGCCGCCGATCAGCAGGTGAGCCTGCCGCCCTGGTGTGGCAAAGAAGTGACCGGCCGCCATGAGCTCAGCAATGCGGCCCTGGCGGCAAGACCCCTGGCACTCTGGAGTGAATCCGAGCGGCAGGCTCTGTTGGCGGCCTGAGCGGCACAGGCGCGATGCTTTCAGCCTGCGGCTGCTCTGCTTTGGCTGTGCGCCTTGGTAATGTGCTTGGGCAGCTGGCCTCAGCCGGCGTTCCGGGCGGCCTCTGGGTTCTGCAGCGAGCAGCAGTTGAAGCCATCACGGCAGATCTTGCCGTTGTCCATGGCCCAATTGAGCAGGGCTACCCGGTTCTTGGCGCCGGTTTTGGTGAAGATATTGCTCACGTGGTTATCGACGGTGCGCTTGCTGATCACCAGCTGGGCGGCGATCTCCTGGTTGGTGAGGCCGGTGGCCACCAGCTCGATGATCTCCACTTCCCGCTCCGAGAGGTCGTGCCGAAGCTGCTGCAGCGACGACGGAATTGCTGCTGCCGGGCGGGAGGCCGGGGGCCGATCGGGGAGGCCGTGCTCAGACATGGACACCCAGCAGATGCATCACTGTAAGCAGACTGCTGCTGCAGGTTGAGGGCGGCAGGGGCGTGCCATCCCGCTGCCGCGCTCCAGGCTGCCCGCGACACGTCTGCTGCCGTTGATCCACGGACAGCCGCCGCTTGCTCAGACCTCCTTGGCCGTCAGCGGCCAGGTCGGCGCCGCTCCAGGTGCCTCCTGCCGCCCCAACTCGCCTGGGCGAGGCCCGCGGCTCTGCTCCCGAGCTGCCCTGCTGGCGACCGCCTGAAAAGCCGCTGAGCAGCGTGTTGTCGCGTGGTGACAACGCGCTTCGCCAGGGCCCAGGCCGCGGCACGGGCCAGTTCACCGCTTGCCAGCAATCACCACGATCCAGCCTCGGCCATGAACATCGGCCTCAATCCAGTCTGAATCTGCATAGTTCAGAGTGATGGCAGCGCAGCGTGCGCACTCCGAAAAGCCATGGGCCGGCCGTGGATTGCGCGGGTAGAAGGGGCTCGATGGCGGCCTCCCTTGGCCAAGCTCCCATGCTGTTCTGATTGTTCCAGGTCCGCCCAGCCGCTGTCTGGGCTGGCGAGGGCCAGCGGCTGTCAGAAATGGAGCCGATTCGAATCTTGTTGGTGTCTGCCGAGACTGACCAGTGGGCGGGCCCCCTGTAAGCTTTTACCTCATTCACTGATCGGAAATACCCCGCACTCCCATGAAACAACGTCTTCAGTGGGAGATTGCGAGCAAAATCCCCAACCGCCGCAGGTTGTTATTCCTCGGAAGAGTTGGTTTGGCGGTTGCAGTTCTTTGGGCGCTTAAGCGTCTGGTTCATGACCTGCATCTTGATGTATTAAGGATTGACCCTTTGTTCATTGCCTTGATCTTGTCAACGTTGGTTCTGCTCACTGTTCTGCTGCAAGGCGTGCTCAGTGATTTCAGGGAAAGTGAGCGCTTGCCTGCTGAGGCGGCCACCATTCTGGAAATGCTGAGTCTGGAGCTGCTGGCGATTCCTGCCCATAACTCTCAGGCGCAGATCAGCCAGCATCGACGTTCGGTCACCTCTCTGGCCGAAGCCCTGCTCGATTGGCTTCTCGCCAAAATCCCAACCACCCAGCTTCATCAAGCGTATCAGGATTGTTTCCGGCAGACGGTGGCTGCAACCGTGTTGCTTGATGAACAGCCTATGCTGCAAGGTCGCCTGATGCAGCAGCTGGAAAGCCTGCTGAGGATTGTCAACAGGATTAACACAATCCGCGAAACCTCCTTCGTTGCTTCGGTCTATTGGTTGGCCTGGCTGGGCACGGCTTTGATCTGTGCCGGATTGATCTTCACACAATTGAATAGCCCGCTCGAATCCAATGTGTTTATGATCGTTGTTAGTTTTATCCTGCTATTTTTGGTGTATCTGATCTCAGATTTAGATAATCCTTTCGGCTTCAACGATGTAAACTCAGCCGAAGATGTCTGCCTCGACCCGTTGCTTCATTGCATCCAGCGCTTGCGCCTGGCGCCGCAGATCTTCAACCAATAACGAATGATAAAGCGCAATTTTCTGTTCTGTTTGATCTTCCTGGCCGCTCCGCCGCTGGCCCAGGCCCAATGGAGCAGCGATCCAGCCCAGGCTGGCGCCACCGCTTATTGCGCCAGCAGAAATCAGGGCCAGAGCATTGAGCAGGCGGAACAGGCGGCCACCCAGGCCACGGCCGAAATCCTGCAGCTGGCTGCAGGCCCCCTGGTGGCGGCACTCCAGGTCAATAATCCGGTGCTGGTGGCCCGTTGGCGCTATCTGGTTCAGAGCCTCTGTCCGGAATCCGGTTCATCGGCGGGCCAGGATGATGATGATGACGGCCTGCAGCCTGGTCCCAGGTTGCCACTGACCCGGTGAGGTGCGCCTGGATGGGTCAGGTTTTCACCAGAATTTCCGATTTGCTACCGCCCATCCTGGGCCAAATCTCACTTCGGTATCGGTCGATACCGCGCTTTGTCGCCATGGGGCGTAAGTTTCAAATGTTTTCAAATTAAAAATGCTTAGCAAAATTCTTGGCGCTTCTGCATTGCTCTGCGCCCCTATTTTCGCCTTTCCTGCCCTCGCAGGGCCTTACACCTCAACCATTCAAAACTCCATTAACCTGAACGTTCAGGGCTCCGCCATTCAGACGGAAAGGATCGGTACTTCTCTCAGCGTTTCCGGTACCAATGTGGAAACGACAGCCGCTTTCGGTCTCGGGGCGGGCACGGCTGCAACGGCAATAGCCCCCGCTCTTGCTGATAATGCCAGTACAGGGAGCTTCACGATCGATAATGCTGGCATGCCCTTCTCTGTGACTCAATCAGTGAATATTGGTGATACGGTGAGCACTACGCAGACCAACGCAGCCGGCGTCATAGCTACACCGACCCTGTATGGCAAATCCACGACTCAGCTGGCGGGAAGTGCGGGTACTCTGGCTGGAACATTGAATCCGCTTACTGGGGCCCTCACCATCACCGCTGGTGGAGCCGGCACCACGGCAACCGCGACCCAGACGATTTCCCTCACGGCCTTCTGATCTGAGACCACGTGATCCGTTTCTTTGCCCTTGCGGCTTGTGTGCTGGGCGCCTCAAGTACGGCTTTTGCCATGCCTGTTACGCCCAGTTTTACCAGCGGCACCATCACGGCCAACACCCAGTCAACGACCACTGTTAATGAAGTAATTCGTCAGCAGGATTACTCCAACGGCTACACCTATGTGGTCACCGGTGTTAATGTTCGGGCCAACGATACTGGGGCGCCGGTTTCGTTGTCCTATCCCGGCAATGGCACCACCGCGATTGCCACCCCCACCTGCACGGCCGGGGTGGGCAACATTTGTTATGGCACCTCTTATTCGGTGATCAATCCTGGCGCTGCTTTCCAGTTAACCGAAACCTATACCGGCCCAGGCATCTTCCGGGATACTGCCATCGATCGCACCACGACTCAGACGTCCATAACTACCTCCACTTCCGTTTTCACCCAATAATAAGAACTTGCTCTTGAATCTTGCTTGGTCAAAGTTGCTTGAGCCAATCCCTTAAACCTTGTTGTTAAAAGTCTCAGCTTCGCTAATGCCCTCACTTGGTTCTTCTCGTTTGGTGTTCCGGCAGAAGATGAGCTGCCGCCCGAAGGGTTGTGTAAGGGGTCCCCAAGTTGCCCAGAGCTTTTTCTGGGCCTTTTTTGTTGGTCTTCAGTGGTTGGGTTTGTCGCTGGTTTGCCAGGCACAGCAGCAGGCGCCTACGAATACCAATATTGCCGGGCCACAGGCTACCGCCAGCGGTGCCGTGACCAACCAGGCCGTGCAGGTTCTGCAGGGTCCCTATGCGGTGAATACTTATGGCGGTGGCACCAGCTGTCAATCGGCCACCTTCAATGTTCAGGGTTTCGCCTACGGCAGCACCACCTACAGTGGTGATCCTGAATCATTCTCCAATAACAACTTCAACCCAGGTTTCACTTTGGGCGTGTCCGTGCCCCTCGATAAAACTCTGCAAAAGCTCTGTAAAGATCGCGCCCGTGTCGAGGTGGAGCGGGCTCAAGCCGAGGCTGATAAGGCTCGTTTGGATTATGAATTGGTCCGCCTGCTCCGCTGTGGGGAGGCCAAAAAACAGGGTATTTACTTCAGTGCCGATAGTCCGTACGGACGCGTTTGCTCCGACGTGATGGTGAGGCAGCCTGGTCCTCCGTCGACAGCGAACTGAGCCAAGCTTCTGCTATATCGCTCTTGAAAGTGCTGGCTAAAGGCTGGTGCTTTGTGCTGGAAAAGCCCAATGTGCTGGCTCGTCGCATGGGCGGGTGGCACAGCGACCCATCGCAGGGTGCGGAATTGTTTACCCGATCAGATCGTCGAAGAAGTTCTCGCTGAAATATTCTTTGATGTCTTTGAGCATTTCGCCAATGGTTCGTTTGCCTTTCTTCTTCATCGCAAACGAAAATTCAAGCTGAATCTCCTCGACATTCAGCTCACGTTTGCGCAGCTTTTTATAGCGAATTGCCAAAAGTCGCAATATCGGTTTGATCCCTTCCAGCGAGGCCTCGAAGGCGGCTTTGCCCATCACCGCCACGAAGGTTGCGGTGACAGCCGTGGTGGAGGCCAGCGCCATGCTTTCTTTCGAAGGCAGCGGCACTGTGCCAAGCAGGGGAAGATTCACGGTGGCCCCCGTGGCGGCCGTCGTTGTGGCGGCACTCTTGGGGGGGGCTGCCGCGGGTGGGGCCCCAGGGCTGGCTGGTGCTGACAACGCGAAGCTTGGAAAGGGCTGGCTCGTGACCTGGGGATCTCGAGGCACTGGTTGGATGATCGCCGGCGGTGGGAGCTTGTTCGATAACTCCCTGGCCTTGGCAGTGTCATCCTCAGACTTGCTTTTATTGTCTTTGCTGTTGCCCTTTTCGTTTTTGTCTGAAACTGCGTTGAACTCTGCCTGGGTGGGCACGTTCAGCTCGGGATACTCCAGTCCTGGGGCCGGAACATCCAGTCCTGGGCGGGAGACAGTCGTCGGTGCCTGGG
>CAMBZX010000081.1 GCA_945872185.1 Synechococcus sp. UW140
TTGAGGCTGCCTCGGCGCCATCAGGTGCACCTCCCGGTGCGACGGATCCGGTGGACGCCATCGATGCGCTGCTCGATGCCATCACGGCCCTCAAGGCCCAGCAGAAGCAACTGGAACAGCAACTCGAACCCCTGCTGGAGTCCCTTGGCGAGGCGATGGCGGCCGGCCAGCTGGATCCCTCCTTCTCCCACAACGACTGGGCGTTCAGCCATAGCCCTGGGCGGCTGAACTACGCGTTCCCGGCGGCGGTGCAGCAGATCGAGCAGCAGCTCAAGGTCGCCAAGGAGGCCGCGATCCAGCAGGGCAACGCTACCGAGAAGCGCGGCAAGCCGTTCTGGACCATCCGCCCCCCGAAGACGCCCGAGTTGCTCTTCTGAAGCCATGCCGCAGTGCTCGCGTCTTCAGGCACCTGCAGATCCGGTGGAGGAGCTGCGATCAGCACCCGATCAGCAGGACGCCGATGGCGAGGCGGTGTGGGAGCCGGTGGCGGTGGATCCGAGCCGGCCGATCAGCCAGACCAACCCGCCACGCCGAGCGCCCCATCACGCCCAGACACCCAGAGCCACCGCCGGGGAGGTGGAACGGCGCATTGCTGAGGCCCAGCTGTGGATCGCTCAGCGGCTGCCGCTGGTGGTGATCAGGGCAAAAGCGGGCGAAAGCTGGGGGGTGAGCAACACCAAAACGATCAATCGCTATCTCGATCTGGCACGCCAACGCATGGTGGAGGAGCTGATCTCCGATCGCCGCAGGCACCAGGCCGAGCAGATCTTCGCGCTGAACGACTGTGCCCGCCGGGCGATGGACTCTGAGCAGTTCTCGGCGGCGGTGGGTGCCTTCCGAGTGATTGCCGAGATCGGCGGGCTGCTGCGCGCCCCGATCAAGGCACCGGAGGCCAAGGGCTGATGGGCCGCATCGCTTCTACCTTGCGGACCGCGGCGCCTGCCTTCAGCGACAGCGGGCTGCTCATCGATCCCGCCACCGATCGCTGGGCCGACTGGGGGTTGCTGGGCGCTCCGGACCCAGACCGGGTGAAAACGGTCGACAAACAACGGGATTTCGGTGAGTTCATCCTCCGGGCCTTCCCCAGCTTCCAGTTCAGCCGCTTCTCGGAGCTGCTCATCGATCTGCTCCAACAGGTGGCCGATGGGGAGCTGACGCGCCTGATCGTCTGCTGTCCACCAAGAGCTGGAAAATCGGCTCTGGTTTCACGGCTGTTCCCGGCCTACTGGGTGAGCCGCCACCCGCAGCTGTTCTGCGCCATCGCCTCCTACTCGGCCGAGCTGGCCTATGCCCACTCCAGGGAGGCGCGTCACTACTACCGGAGCACCGGCCATGCCCTATCCAAAGATTCGGCCGCCGTGGGCAACTGGCTGACACCCCAGCGCGGCGGCTGCATCGCCGCCGGCGTGAGGGGCCCGTTCACAGGCAAGGGCTACAACCTCGGCATCATCGACGACCCCTACAAGGGCCCGGAAGACGCCAAAAGCTCGCTGCAACGCGAGCGGCTGATCGACTGGCTCAAGAGCGTCTGGTTCACCCGCGCCGAGCCCGGCCAGAGCAGCGACGGCCACTGGCTCCCGGCAGCGCAGGTGGTGGTGCAGACCCGCTGGGACCACCAGGACATGATCGCCTGGCTCCTCGCCCAGGAGGGCCACGGGCCCGAGGGCGGGGAGCACCCCGAGCACTGGACCGTGCTCAACCTGCCGGCGATCGCCGAGCCGATCAGCATCGCGAGGCCGATCCCGTCCACCTGCCCCCGGGTGCAGGACTGGCGCCAACCCGGCGAGGCCCTCTGCCCCGAACGGGTGCCGCTGGAAGTGCTGAAACGGATCCGCACCCGCCTGGGCTCCTACTGGTGGAACGCCCTCTACCAACAGCGGCCCAGCCCGGCCGAGGGTCTGCTGTTCCGCAAAGCCTGGATCCAAGCGCCCCTGCCTGTCGCCCTGGGCCAGCCCCGGCGCTATGCGCCCCTGGTGCTGAGCTGCGACCTGAGCTTCAAGGACGGCAAGGACAACGACGCCTGCGGCTTTGCGTTGCTGGGCCTGCTGGAACCCCAGCGTCACTTGGCGGTCGCTGCCCGCCGGCAGGGCCTGGCCCTGGCCGCCAACGCTGCAGGGGCTCAAGGATCGCCAAAGGGCGTGAATTCCATTCACCCCCCTGCTGGCGCTCAGGACCCCTGGGCGGAGCTCCAGATCGAGGCCCTCTGGGCCCACCGGCAGCGGCTGGATCTGCCGGGGGTGATCAAGTTCCTGCTGGCGTCTCTCGCCTCCCTGGACCGGCAAGGCCTTCGCCCCCACGCGGTGCTGATCGAGGACGCCGCCAACGGTCCGGCCGTCTGCCAGCTGCTGAGGCGCCAGGTGCCGGGGTTGATTGCCATCACGCCCAAGGGCAGCAAGGCCTCCAGGGCCCATGCCGTTGCCCCGCTGGTCGAAGCCGGTCAGGTGCGCTTTCAGCGGCGCTCCGACTCGCTGATCGAGGAGCTGCTTGCCTTCTCGCCCCGCGGCGGGATCGACGACCAGGTGGACGCGTTCACCCAAGGGGTGCTGTGGATCGAGGCCCAGTACTGGCGCGGGCGGGGCCACAGCTCGGCGCCGCTGCCGATGGTGTTCTCCCGGTAGGCCATGGATCAGCAGCCCCAGCCGCAGGCCACCACGCCGCATCGGCCCCAGAGCCACGCCGTCGCCACACCGGCCCGTCCGCGCCGACACAGGCCGGTGAATCCCCATGCCGCCGCCAATGCTCTGGCCCTGCAGCATCAGGACATCGCCGAACGGGTGGCGGCCAACATCGCAAGGCGCACCGGACACCCACGGGAAGATCTGCATCAGATCGCCATGCTTGGCATCCTGCAGGCTGCCCGCCGCTATTCACCGGATCGTGGATCCTTTCGGCCCTATGCCCGCACCTATGCCAATGGGGAGGTGTATCACTACCTCCGCGATAAGGGTTTTCTGATCAAGGTGCCGGCCTCCTGGAGGGAGCTGCATGCGCGGGGGCAGAAGTTGCTCAGGTTGGGGACGGCAGCGTCGGAGGTCCCAGTGCGGTTGGGGGTCAGTGCTGAGCGGTGGAGGGAGATAGGCGAGGCTTGCGGCCAGCGGGTGGTGGCGTGGGAGGTGGATGGTTGAACGCTCAAGATCACCTGCACGCAAAAAGCTGTAGGGCGAGAAGAGATATTGAGGCGGCGTGTCAGGTGGATCTTGTTGTTAGCGGCTTCCAAAACCATCTGAAATCATTGAGTTAAATCCCTTGATTGGCCTTGGATCGCCAGTCAGAAGATAGTAGTCATCTTGGTAGATATTGAAAGAGCATAAATCGGCAGGAGTAACTTCAGATGAGTTAACATCTTTCAAAAGTCCGCCAGCCTCATAGGCCGCAGACACGAGCTCAGAGCAGAAAAACTTTGCATAGTCTTCCGTGGCATAGGTGGCACCTTGAGCGTCGAGAAAGTCAAGACCTGCTTTGACTGCTTGATTCATGTCGTATGTCAGGCGACATCGAAAACTGAGCCAGAGGCGACACGAAAACTGAGCCACCTGGAGGCCGAGGACGGGAGAGCAGCAACCGCAAGCCAGGGGCTATTGGTCCTGGCCGAGACGGCTGCGTCGACACGATCAACAGCCGGCGTCGGCTTTGGCATGGCGCCGACCAGGCCGCCCCATGCACCACGGGGTCTGACAGCGCTGGAGGGCGCGATGCAGACACCGGAGGAGGTGCTGGTGATGCGCCAGCTGCTGGAGCGCGGCTGGAGCCGGCGGAGGATCGCGGCGGAGCTGGGGATCTCGCGCAACACGCTGGATCGCTACCTGCGGCTGGGTGAGTGGCAGGCGTACAGCAGCGCCAATCGCTCCGGGCAGCTGGATGGGCACCGGGAGTGGCTGCAGCAGCAGTTCGAGCAGCACCACGGCAATGCGGAGGTGGTGCGGCAGGAGCTGCTGAAACAGAAGGGGATTGAGGTGAGCCTGCGGACAGTGGAACGCGCGGTGCAGGCCTGGCGGGAGGCGCTGCGGCAGAGCCGTCAGGCGACGGTGCGCTACGAGACACCAGCGGGCAAGCAGCTGCAGGCCGATTTCGGTGAGCTGTGGGTGCCGATCGGCGGGATGCGGACCAAGGTGCACATCTGCGTCCTGACGCTGGGATACTCACGGCGTCAGCTGATCCGGGTGTATCGGCACCAGCGGCAACGCCACTGGCTGCAGGCCCTGGAGGAGGCGTTCCGCGTCTGGGGCGGCGTGCCTGAGCAGGTGCTGGTCGATAACGCCAAGGCGCTGATCACGCACCACAACCCCAGGGCAGGTGAGCTGGTGATCAACCCGGTGTTCGCCGCCTTTGCCCGGCACTGGGGATTCACGCCCAAGGCCTGCTGGCCCAGCCGGCCCCAGACCAAGGGGAAGGATGAGCGGGGCGTGGGGTATGTGAAACGCAGCGGCATCGCCGGGCACCGCTTTGACACCTGGGGCCAGATGGAGGGCCATCTGGAATGGTGGAACCGCGAGATCGCTGATCTGCGCATCCACGGCACCACGGGCGAACGACCACTGGAGCGGTTTGAGCGTGGGGAGGCAGCGGCGCTGCTGGGGCTGAACGGCAAGCCGTCGTACCTGGCGGAGCAGGAGTTCAGCCGCCGTGTCGCCAAGGACTGCTGCGTGCAGGTGGAGGGCAACTGGTACAGCGTCCCGGCAGCGCTGGTGCGCCAGAACGTCACGGTCCAGATCCGCGACCAACAGGTGCTGATCCGCCAGGGCGGCCGGATCGTGGCGCGCCATAGCCGCCAGGCGGCGAATCAGCGCAGTCGCCAGGTGATCGCTGGGCATTGGGCAGGCCTGGTGCCGCAGCGTGCGATCGAGGCCGCCCAAGCAGGCAGCAGCACCCACGCTGGAGTGGTGGAGCTGGATGCGGTGCGGCGCTCCTCACTGGCGCGGCCGCTGAGTGACTACGCGGCCGTGGTGGCGGAGGTGGGCTGATGGCACGCAGCAAGCAACCGGCACCGACAACGGCGACCGTGGCCACCACCTTTCCCTCCGCTGAGGCTGTCGACATCGCCCAGCTGGTGGAGGATCTCGATGGGATGCTCAGCCGCCTGCGGCTGGGGGCGATCCGCGAACAGCTCGATGGATTGCTGGAGGAGGCGGCCAGGCGGCAGCTGAATCTGCGCGAGGCCCTGGCCTGGCTCTGCGCCGCGGAGGTGGCGAGCAAGGAGCAGCGGCGGCTGTCGATGGCCATGACCATCGCCCATTTCCCGTTCGTGCGAACCCTGGAGGGGTTTGAGTTCGAGGCGCAGCCCTCGATCGATCCGGGCAAGATCCGTGATCTGGCCACCTGCCGCTGGGTGGCCAACGGCGACAACGTCGTGCTGCTGGGCCCGCCTGGAGTGGGCAAGACGCACCTGGAGGTGGCGCTGGGCCGTGAGGCGGTGGCCCGGGGCTACACGGTGCAGTTCACGACCGCGATGGAGCTGCTCGGCTCGCTGGTGAAAGGCCAGCAGCAGGGGACGCTGGAGGTGCGGCTGGCGCAGTACAGCAAGCCGAAACTGCTGATCATCGATGAGCTGGGCTATCTCCCGCTCGAGCCCCAGGCGGGGCATCTGTTCTTCCAGTTGATCTCCCGCCGCTACGAGCAGGGCAGCGTGCTGATCAGCTCCAACCGCCCCGTGGAGGAGTGGGACGAGGTATTCGGCGATCAGGTGGTGGCCGCCGCAATCCTCGATCGACTGCTGCACCACAGCCATGTGGTGACGATCCGCGGCGACAGCTACCGGCTGAGGGAGAAGCGCAGATCAGGGCTGTTCCGCCCGCAAGCGGGCGGTTCCTCCTCGTCTGGCGTCGGTGGCACGCCGCCACCGACGCCAGCCAAGGAGGCCTGAGGGGAACAGCCAGAAGATGCCCACGGGCAGGAACGACAGACGACAACCAACCCGACCGATCACGAAAACGATGAGCAAGCACCGAACCAGCCGCCGGCCAAGCCAAGGCGGAACGACTCCGAGAACAGCCGCCCCTCCGCCGTCAGGGGTGGCTCAGTTTTCGATGTCGGAAGTGGCTCAGTTTTCAGTGTCGCTTGACATCGTATTCTTTCCTGTCATTATTCAGAAGGAAATTGACAAAGTCGGGAAGATGGAGCATAGATCTCGCTTGTGCGCCAAGTGGTAGCCACCAAACCTCACCCTCATGATACTGGACCCTCCTGCTCAGCCTGTTTCTCTGTACGCCCGCCGTTCGAGCCTTTGTCACAGGGTCTACATAAAGCGTTGTCGATTCCATGACATCAACAATCTTTCCTGGCTGAGGATCGCCGTCTAGGACAACCTTGGTCTCAAGTACAACTCCTACATGTGAGACGTTAGACCTCGTAGCCCACTTTATTATGTCCGAGAAGTTGTCTTTGCCAGCAAAGGCGATTACATCGCCAGGCTGCATTGCGTCACGAGCTTCTTCGTAAGTTGTCTTTTTCATATTTTAATGAGCCAAACTGCGGAGCTACATACAACAAATACATGCGAAAAGCGGCGGGGCAACTGGTCGGCAATAAATCTTTGACATACTGTTGCCTCTGGATCCCGCTAACAGTGATTCGGAGGTCCACAGAAGCTGCGATCAGTCGGCTCTTTGCCGCATAAGCTACCTGATATTGCCTCCTTTCGCAGACTGAAACCAACTGGAGCAAGGCATCTCGGGTATCGCCACCTGCTTCATGGATTGTTATGCGGTCCGCAGAAGATCCCTCCGCTCCTCAGAGCAGGTCAGCGGGGCTTCGTACCCCAGATGGACCTTTGTTCAGCATATGGGTGTAGATCATGGTGGTTTTCACATCGCTGTGCCCGAGCAGTTCCTGAATCGTGAGGATGTCGGCGCCCTGTTTCAATAGGTGCGTGGCGAATGAATGGCGGAAGGTGTGGCAGGTCGCCGGTTTGCTGATCCCCTCGTCCACCCCACCAACGCACTGGGGTCCCCAGTGAATCCTTCACTGGCAACAGCCAGCAGTGATGCCAGAGCCTCGTGTCCCCGGGCCCTCCTCTTGCAGCGATTGCCCCCTATGCCCCCTGGAGCACGCATCCCACACTGACCGCCCTTGGGCCATCCCTCCAGATCACCGCCGACTGCTGGGCCCTGCTCGCCGCCCCCGACGGCAGCAGCCGCAAGGAGCACTACCTCCCCAAAGGTGAGCGGGAACCAGAGACGGCCTACCGCAAGCGCTTGGATGCCGCACGCCCGTCGGGCTTCTTCCGCGATGCCCTGCGCACCTACGCCGGCATGCTCAGCCGGGGGAGTTGGATCAGCCTCCCCGCCAGCTTGAGCTCGGTGCTCACCGACGTGGATGGCCGGGGAACGGACCTGGGCGTCATCCTGGCCGCTGCCGACCTGCTGGTCCTACGGGATGGCGCCGCCCTGGTGTTGGTGCTTCCCCCCGAACACAGCTGGCCCAGCGAGGGCGACCGCCAGGAGGCACTGCGCTGCGGTGATCGCCTCTCGCTCCCCCGGCTGCAGCTGGTGCCAAGGGCCAACTGCCTGAACTGGGAGCTGCCTGTCTCCTATGGCCTGCCAGGCCGGATCGTCTGGCGGGAGCCGGTGAACCGGCCGATGAGTGCTGAGGCGGCCGGGCCGGAAGCGGCGGTGGCCGAGCAGATCAATGCTCTGCTGGGCGATGCCGACGCCCCCGACCGCTGGCACTACCGCAGCCTGCAGCTGCTCACCACCGGCGACGCCACCAAGGCTGGGACCGCCAGGGGCGGGGCCGTCACCGGCCTTCAGCTGGCTCACCACCCGGTCTGTGCTGACCCCCAGGCCACCAGCGGCTGGCGCTGCGACGATCCCGTGATCACCACCTTCGAGGGGATCACCCGGCTGCCGGCCTGCTGGTACACCTCCGATGGCTCCGCCTTTGGGGAGGGGGACCTGCCGCATCTGGGGCTGGCGCACCAGTACCTCAACCACTTCCGCTGCAAGAGCGAGTACGAGGAGCTCCTGAGCCGCACGGCCCTTCCGGTGGGCGTGCGCAAGGGGATGGTGGACGCCATGGGCAACAGCCAGGCCGGCCCGGTGGTGCTGGGCCCCAACACCTGCATGGACCTGCCCGCCGATGCGTCCTTTGAGTTCGTGGAGATCCGGGCGCGGTCCCTGGCCGAGCACCGGGCCTGGCTGCAGATCCTCGATGACACCATGCGCCGCGATGCTCTAATCCCCAGCCAGAACCGTGGTGCGGCTCGCACCGAGATGGAGATCAGCCTCACCGCCTCCCAGAGCTATGCGCTGCTGCAGGCGATGGCGATCCAGAAGGCCTCCCTCTTCTCGACGCTGCTGCAGCACTGGTGCGCGCTGACGGGCGAACCCCTCACCCCCGGCGCCGGTCTGCAGGTGACGGTGAGCCCCCTCACCCCGCCGATCCAGCCGCAGCCCCAGGTGAAGGAATGGATCGAGCTGTTCGACAAGGGCATCATCAGCCGGGAGGAGCTGCGCCACCAGCTGGCCCTGGCCACGGCCAATGCGATCAGCAGTCCGACCCTGGATGACAGCCCGGCCACCAGGGCTGGGGAGGGAAGCCAGGCCCCAGAGCCCAGGGCGCCTGAAAGCTCTGCGCCGGTTCCTCTGAGGCAAGAGGAGTCAGCCGCGCCTGCAGCCGCATGAGCCAGACCCCGACCGACTTGCCCTACCGCTGGCGCGCTGCCGACCTGGAGGGCATCCGCGTTGCCCTCTCGATCCCGGCCCAGATGGCCGCGATCCGCGCCATCAACGACGCCATGGCGGATCTGGAGCAGCTCTACCCCGATGCCATCCCCACCGCCCGGCGTGAGATTGACGCGATCGCCGCCATCGATACCGAGCTGGCGGGGCTGGGCCCCGAGAAGCTGCAGGCCCCGATCGAGACCCGCCGAAAGGCAGTGGCCCCGGATGCCCTGCCGGCGGACGGCACCCTGCTGGTCAAGAAGGCGGATGTGATCGAATTCGACACCGAGCTCCTCAGAGAGGAAACGATCACTCGCTACAGCAGCGGTCTCTCGATCGAGGCCGCCCTGCGGCTTCAGCGCTCCGGTCATGCAAAGGCCCTGCTGTTGCTCCTCCCTGGCCTGGAGAGCTGGAGCCGCGATCAACAGCTGGGCAACCAGGGCGGCGCCTTCACCACAGCGCTGGCTCGGGGCTGAGCCATGACCGTCACTCCCACGCCAGCGGCCCTGCCCACGTCTGTTCTGCAGCCCTACGCCAATGCGCGGTTGTTGCTTTACATCCACCAGCTACCCGGCCGCTTTGATTCGGCCCGGATCGGCCGGATGGTCTGCGAGGCCTTCCTCAAGCGGGGGCGGATGGTGGGCGAGAGCGCCAGCGGTCTGGGCATCGACAGTGGCGACTTCACCTACGGCGGCTACATCTGCCGCTCGGCCTTGCTGACTCCCCAGCCCAGCAATCCCTGGGACTGGCTTTCCGCGGAAGTGGCCTGGAGTGAAACCGGCTATCGCCCACTCCTGGCTGATGGCCGTTTCTGTGAAGCCCCGGCTCAGGGCGCTATCTGGCTCGGCTCGTTCGCCCAACTCCAGTCACCTGGTGTGCTGCCGCCCATGAGCCGGGGCCAGCTGACGGGCCTGACCGTGACCGAGTTCGCGGGCCCTTTCGGTGCCGGAGGCGTTGGCTCACTGGCCCAGCCGCTGCTGGGTGAGCGGCTGGAGCTGGTGCTCAAGCCCAACCGCATCGCCATCGTCCAAGCCGGCGACACCCTGCTCTCCGTCGCTGAGCGCTACGGCACCACGGTGGACAGCCTGCGCTCGCTCAACAGCGACATCAGCAGCACCACCCGGATCACCACTGCGGCCGGCGACACGCTCAACAACTTGGCCGCGCTGCACGGCACCACGGTGAGCTGGCTTCGTGATCAGCCAGCCAATTCCTGGCTGCTGCGCCCCGAGGGCCACACCGTGATTGAGGGCGAGACCCTCACCACCGTGGCCCAGCTCTACGGCACCACCCGCTCCAACCTGCGCAAGCTCAACCGCACCTACGCCGACTACCGCGAGTGGCCCGGTGATGCCCCGCTGCCGCTGGGGGAGGTCCTCAACCTGTTCGCGATCAGACCTGCATCTCCCCTGCCGGGTGGAGAAGCACTGGTGGTGCCGCTCTACTGGCCTTCCACGGCACTGGTGCCGGGGAGCTGGTTGTTTCTCCCGCGGCGAAGGGTGGCCGCGAGTGCATCACCGGAGCCGGATCTCTAAACCCGCAGAGTCCTGGCAATAGATGGGGAGCACAGCCCGGATGGGGTGCTCATCCACGACAGCCGCGATGGGTCATGGCCACTGCCACTGCTTCTTCCACCTCCAGCACTGCCGCCGCCAGCGGCCAGGGCGCTGACGACAATTACGCCGCCACCGGCCAGCCCGGTGAGACCACGGCAGCCGGTGGCCCCACGGGCGACCCCAACGGCGCCGGCGGCCAGGGCGGTTCTGGTGCCAGCGGCGGCGACAGCTTCGGCGCTGCAGCATCCGAGGCCGGTGCTCCCCCGCTGGATGACACCCGCCTCAGCGAGCCCCTGCGGGCCGAAAGGCGCAAGAGCAACCAGCTCGAAAAAGAGATCCGCACCCTGCGCCAGCAGCTGAACCGCTTCTCGGAGATCAACCCCGAGGAGTACGCCCGCCTTCAGGAGGCCGAACGCCAGAAGCAGATCCTTGAGCAGCAGATGGAGCTGCGCGAACGGCAGATGGAGGAGGCCTCCGCCCAGAAGGTGGCCGCCGTCGCCGCCGAGCGCGATGAGGCCAAACAGCAGATCCTGCAGCTCCGCAAGGACCGCCTATTGGAGCGGGCCTTCTCCCAGGCCGAGGGCCGCACGGGTGGCGACGCGCGGGGCACGTTCTTCGATATCTTCAAGGGGCAGCTGGGCACCTGCTTCCGCCTGACCACCGGCGGTGACGGCAAGGACGTGCTCGAACCGCTCGACTCCCAAAGCAAACCGCTGCTGGGCGATGACGGCCGGCCGATGACGACCACCGAGTTCCTCGATCAGATGCGCGTGCATCCCGTCTACGGCTTCCTGTTCCAACAGCGGGGCCCGGCAGGGATGCAGGCCGCTGGTGGACTGACCGTGTCGGGGATCGGCAGCAACGGCGAGCCGATCAACCCCCAGGCGATGTCGGCGTCTGAGCTCTACCGAGCGTCCTTCGCGGTGAACGGCCGCGGGGCTCGCCGCTGAGGCCACTGCTCACCCGATGGCACGTCGGCCCCGCAGCTTCTACGCCGGCCTCTCCTTCCGGCCGCCCGCCCCTGTCGCGGTTGCCGCTCGACGTGCCCTGGAGCGCCGGGCCCAGCAGCCGCCATCCAACCGCGGCATGACGCCGGTGGGGCTGGCCCGCGCCCGGCAGTTGCTCCACCGGCAGGAGCTCTCACCCCAGACGATTGATCGGATGGTGAGCTACTTCGCCCGTCACGAAGTCGACAAGCAGGGCTCCAGCTGGGAGACCTACGGCAAGGGCCGTCAGGCCTGGGATGGCTGGGGCGGCGACCCCGGCCGCCGCTGGGCTACGGCTGTTGCCCGGCGGATGGATGCTG
This sequence comes from Synechococcus sp. UW140, assembly GCA_945872185.1. GTDB lineage: Bacteria > Cyanobacteriota > Cyanobacteriia > PCC-6307 > Cyanobiaceae > Cyanobium. The sequence continues at coordinate 11,520 of CAMBZX010000081.1, forward strand.
CCGAGCAGGCAGGTGAACGCTCAGCCGACCAACGCCGCCGTCGCTGACGGACGCATGATCGCTCCCACAACCAACCAGTCCCACAACCGACATTGCCACCGATCGAGCTGCCAATCCCGAACCGGTGAAACCAGAATCGCCGAACGAATCGAGGATGAAAAAGGGGGGTATACCCCCATATATCAAAAACCCGCGCCGGCTGCCTCGGAAATTTCTCAGATTCTCGGAAATCACGATCCCTCAACTTTTGCTGTCCTGATCGACCACCAGCAACAGACCGCCCATGATCGCCAGGTTCTTGAACAGCTGAATCCGCTCCATCCTGTCGGCCACATCCCCGTGGAACAGCATGGTGGTGGGTACCAGGAACACCAGCAGCAGCACCGCTCCCAGTCGGGCCTTCCAGCCGCTGATCACCAGCGTTGAACCCACCGCCATCAGGGCCATGGCCGCCACCAGCAGCACAGGTGCCAGCGGTAGTCCCTTGGCGGCGATGGCGCCGGCCACGCCGGCAAAGCCCGTCAGCTTGCCAATGACGGCATGGATGAACACCAGGCACAGCAACACCCGGGCGACGCGGTTCAGCAACGAGGGCTGGTGGCTCTGCTGGTTCATCGGGGTGAGGGCTGCTGCGGGCATTGTGTGGCCGGTGGCCAGGGTCCGGGCGTTGCCCGAGAGTTGCCCTGCATGCCTGTACTGCCCCGGAGGGAAAGCCCCGGGGGCCGGTAGGCCCGCCGGGGCAGGGGCCGCAGCCCCTGGCGGCTCAAAGCACCGAGACGGTGCCGATGCGCCGGGCCTGGAGCTTGCGCGCCCACTGATGGGCCAGCTCAGCCGGGATGAAGCGGGGCTTTTTGACCGGGCGACCGCGACGGCCATAGAAGACTGTGATGCGCATAGCCCGGAAACTGACTGCCACCGGGATAGACGTGCACCAACCGGCGGCTGGCCTCAACATCGGTGCGGGAAGTCGGCAACACGGATGAGCTAGAGGCAGAACACCGCTGCGTCGGCCGCCTCGTCCATGCGGGCCACTACAGCCGTGGCCTAAGGAAGCTCTGGACAACAAGCTCGCACAGGAGCCCGCCAACGGCTTTTTGCTCGGGATGAGCTGTTTGGATCTAGATCGGTCCTTGATGAGCTTGATTTCTTCTCTTTAAGCTCTTAATCTTGCCCGTCTGGAGTGGATTATGCC
>CAMBZX010000082.1 GCA_945872185.1 Synechococcus sp. UW140
TCCATCAATGCCTTATGCAACTCATTAAATGCTATGGCTTATGCGTTCCATTCACGCTCCTCTATCTGTCCTCTTAACACTTCTTCATGGAGTACCGGCCGGAGCTAGGCCCCGTCCTTCCCTGACCCACTTAAGGCCAGCTCTCAACCTGCCAAGGCCTTTGGCGCATGCTGCTCCGGCTCTTGCTTGAAAGACCTGTCGCTTGTCTGCCGAAGGGAGGAATGCATCTCGTGAAAATTGAAGTAATGCACATATCAGTAAAGGGTCGAAGCAGAGAGGCCAGGCTTTGTTGCGGGTATTCAAAGTTGACGATTGAGCCTTTGGGGGGTCAAATCAATCCCAGGGGTTTTCCAACTGAAACTTGCATTTACTCTGAAGAGTCGTGATCTGATAGATCAACTCGCCAACTGAGATTGTCGCCAGGATTGCAGGTGAACCAAGCTGTGCTAGGTTTGAATCGGAAACTAGATTGTTTTCTCAGGAGTCCTTTTGTAGTTCGGCTGCCACCTGCTTCAGCACGTCATTCCAGTTGCCTCGTTCTTTCTGGCGGAACAAGCGCATGGACGGATACCAAAAACTGCTACTGCCCTCCATACCCCATCGCCAGTCTGGCATTTTGTGAAGCAGTAGCCATGTACGTTTCCCCATCCCTGCCGCAAGGTGGGCAACGCAACTGTCAGAGGTAACAATAAGATCACAGTTGGCGATGATGGCGGCGGTTTCTGGAAAGTTGAAGGCCTTGCTGATTTCCTCTTGGCAGCTCGCAAAACGATCTCGAAAAGAGCACGCATCAAGTTGTTCGCTGCCAAAGCCATGCTGAAGCGAGACCAGCGTCGCCTTAGTACGGGCTGCGATCGGAGCAAAGGCCTCGAGCGCTAAAGATCGACCCCTGAGATTTGTTTGCTCCACATCAGGATTTCCCTGCCAATGGATGCCTATGATTGGACGGCGTTCCTGTGCCATTGTCCGTTTCCATTGATCCACCATATCGGCTGAAGTGGCGATATATGGTGTCGTGATGATCGGGTTCTCTGGGCCGACGCCGAGATATCGTGGCAACGAAAGCAGCGGCATCCAATGTCCGTCTCGCACCTGAATTGCCTGGCTTGGCTTCAGTGGCGCAGGATCAATACCCGATTCCTGGATTAATGTTGTGAGCTGTGGGTGAGGGCAGAGTGAAGCCGCTATGCCTTGGTTGCGGAGAGGAATGACATAGCGCATAAACTGCAAGGTATCCCCAAGACCTTGCTCTGCAATGAGCAGCAGTTTGTCCCCTTTGGCTAGCTCGATACCATTCCATAGTGGCATCTTGAGCCTAGCCCGGAACGAGCCCTGTGCCAAATCCGCTGGGTCCCCCCGATGCTCGTACTCCTTCCAGCCGACTGCATAGTCGCCAGCCAGGAGCAGCGTCGACGACAGGTTGTTGTGAGCATCGGGATAGTTCGGCTTGAGTTGCAGGGCCCTCGCGTACGAGGCAATGGCGGCTGTCAGCTGCCCTTGTTCATGGAGAGAAATGCCAAGATTGTAGTGCGCTTCGGGTTTCCTGGGATCAAGCCGTATGGCCTCATGGAAAGCGGAAGTGGCGGCATCAAAATCACCTTTCTCATGGTGGACAAGGCCAAGATTGATATGCGCTTGTGCAAACAATGGGTTGAGCCGTATCGCTGATTCGTAGGCATCAATGGCAGCCTCAAACCTGCCCTGTTCCTTCAAGACATTTCCCAGATCCTTGTGAGTCTCTGGATCATCTGGCTGGAGCTCCAGCAGCTGTTCCAGCAGCAGGACTGCTTCGCTATATTTTCCTGTCTTCCTGTAGACGTTGGCCAGGTTGCGATAAGCAGCGCAATCTGCTGCTTCTGAAGCGATGAGACCTTTACAGATAGCATCCGCTTCGTGAAGTCCGCCCTGCTGCAGCATCGCTTCAGCCGTGTTCTCATCGTGCATCGAAGACACCGAATCCAAGATCAATGTGGCGGCAGGTGCCAACAGTTTTCATGACATATTTGCGATCAAACCTATAGTCCCAATGCCAACAACAGACGCTGTGGACTCCTGACACCATTGCAAGAAACGCCTGCAGTGGCCAATACCGACATCGCCTGAAAAGGGGTGACCAACACTAACCTTGCCAGCGCGCCTCTCCTGCTGTCTCAGCATCACTCAGCCCTTGCATTCATATGGGAGCAATAGAGGCCTGCATTGGCTGGCAAAGATTCACGCCTGCATACGATTCAGATAGCCACCTGGCTGGCGCTGAAGTTCGTCATAGGTGCCCAGTTCACTGATCGTCCCCCCAGAGATCACAGCGATCTGATCGGCAGATGCGATCGTTGAAAGCCGGTGGGCAATAGCAATTCGGGTAATGGCCAGGGATTCGAGGGTGCGGGTAACTGCCGCCTGCGTGGGGGCATCAAGAGCGCTGGTGGCTTCATCCAACAACAGGACTTTGGGCTGGCCGATCAAGGCACGGGCCAGCGATAACCGCTGGCGCTGGCCCCCTGAAATGCCCATGGAGCCCTCACTGATCACGGTTTCCAGTCTCATCGGCATCCGTTCCACATCGTCCACCATCGAGGCCTGCTCCAGGGCCGCCCAGGCCTCATCACGGCTGAAAGACCGACCGGCGCGCAGCACGTCATAGATTGATCCCGTGGGCAGTGGTGCGTTCTGCAGCACTACCCCCAGTTGGCGGCGGTAGTGGCGTACAGCCAGCTTGCGCAGATCAACACCGTCAATGTTGATGACACCGGCTTCGGGTTCCATCAGCCGCAGCAGACAGCGGAGCAGGGTCGTCTTGCCACAACCCGAAGCACCTGTGATCGCGGTGTAGGAGCCCTGGGGGATCGTCAGATTGATCTGCTGCAACAGCGGGGCCGAGGCATTGCCATAGCGCACCTGCAGGTTATTCAGTTCAATCTGACCGACCAACTGATGCATCTGAGCGACGCCGGTCTGGCCGGCTTCAGGAGTCGCAAACATCACCACACTGCTGCGTTGCCAAAGAACAATCAACCGCGACACGGTGTTCGCCACCTGCACCGCCATCGCCGAGATCTGACTGTTAAAGGACACATAGGCCGCCTGGAAGGTGACAAAGGCCGCCACCAACTGGTTGGCACCCATCACCCCAAGACCGCCCTGAGCCACATCCTGGGTCCTGGCCTGCTTCAGCATCCACACCAGGCTGACGAACACCACAACCTGACCGAGGGGCGTGAGTACGCGGGCGAGAATCTCCAGTCCATTGTTGGCCGCCTCACCGCGTCGCATCAGCATGGCAAGACGGGCCACATCGTTGATCCACTGCTCAAACACGAACGGCTCACTGCCGCTGACACGGATCTGAGGCATGCCGACCACGGCCTGAAGGCCCATGTCATTCAGGCGGGCCTCACCCTCCTGCAGGGGCTGTTCAAGCTTGGCGGCCTGCAGCACCAGCAGCACCATCACAACGGCACTCAGCAGCGTGAAAGCCCCTGCGACCAGAGCCAGCTGAGCCTGGTAGATAAACATCAGGCCCAGATTCGAGAATGAAAACACCAGGCTGAGTCCAGTGGCGAGCAGGCCGCTGCTGACCAGCTGCCGCATCTCACTGATCGAGCTGACCCGGGTGACCAGATCGGCCGTACCAAGTTTCTGGAAGAAATCCAGAGGCAGCCGCAGCAAATGGCTCCAGACGGCTGCCTCCAGGCGCAGGTTCACAAGCGATTCCATCCGCACCGTGGCCAGGCTGCTGAATCCCTGGGAGGCGACAGTGCAGAGCGCAATCAGCAGCACCACCAGCGAAGTTTCCACCACCAGCTGCAGTTCTCCGAGCGGCAACACTGTGCTGACCAGGAAAGACGTCAGGAGGGGAATGCTGAGGTTGAAGATCGCTACGACCACGGCACTGAAGAGCACCGTGAGCAGAGCCGAAAGATTGCTACCAAGAGCGAAGCTCAGCAGATTCGGGAGGGACCCCAGGGGTGCCGGCAATGAGGCATAGAGCTCATAGGCATAGGGCTTCAGCTTCAGGTCAGCCTCAAGCGGCAGGCACTGACCCCTGCGGGGGTCAAAGGCGACGGTCTTTCCGGCCAGGCGGTGCACCGCCAGGGGCCGGCCGTCGTCTTGAGCGAAGACGATCAGCATCGCCCGGGTGGAACGGATCAGATCGGCGGGAGTCTTGACCTCACGGTGCGGGATGTTGTTGTTCTCCAGCAGGTCGCTGGTGCTGCCTTCAGAGGGCACAATCTCGCGCCGATCCCTCAGCACCGCCATGGCGTAATGGAGAACCCTGCAGCCTGGATCGCTGGAGCTGCTGCCGATCGCGTGCTGGTCGCCGCCCAGCTGCTGCACAGCGGCCATGCCCCGCAGCAGGGCCTGCTGACGGGTGTCTGCGAGCGTCATCGGCTGCCGGCTCCGCCAACGCCCACAAGTTCGGCTTCCAGCAGCCGGCGGTAGGGGCCGTCCTGCTGCGCCAGCGTCTGCGGCGGTCCCTGCTCCACCAGTTGGCCTTGGTCGAACACCAGGACCCAGTCGCTGATCTGCGCTCCATACATCCGGTGGGCCACGGTCACCAGGGTGCGTGGCGTGCGTTTGACGGCCGTGAGAATTTGCCGCTCACGCCGATCATCAAGGGCACTGGTGGCCTCATCCATCAACAGCAGGGTGGGGTTGCGCAGCAGCGCCCGGGCGATCTCAACCCGTTGGCGCTGGCCGCCGCTGAGGTTGCCGCCCCCTTCGCCCAGGTGCAGACCAAGCGCACCGGCACCACCAAGATCGTCAAGGAGGCCCGCCTCCTCCAGGGCTGTCAACACATCGCTGGAGCCAAAACGAGGATCCCAGAGGGTGAGGTTCTGCTCCAGGGTGGCAGGGAAGAGAAACACATCCTGGGACACCAGGGCAATCGAAGTCCGCAGGGTTGGATCATCCCAATCCAGCCAATCGCGGCCATCGTAGAGGATTCTCCCCTGGCTGGTGGGGTAAAGACCGGCGATGAGGCGCAACAGCGTCGATTTACCGGATCCACTACCACCAACAATCGCCAGATGCTTACCCGCCGGCAGGGTCAGATTCAAGCCTGAAAACATCATCGGGGCGGCGGAGCTGAACTGATAGCCCAACTCGCGCAGCTCCAGTTCGCCTGCCAGCCGCCGCTGCGGTTGATCGCGCCAAGCATTGAGCTGAAAACTGCGCACCATCGGATCAACATCATTGTCGATCACATCATTCATGCGACCCATCTCGCCGTCGAGGTGCTGCAGCTGACTGCTGAGCAGATTGAGTTGTTGCAACGGCGATTGAATCATGTCCGTCAGAAACTGAAAGGCCATCAGTTCACCCAGCGTGATCTGCCCCCAGATGATCAGCGCACCGCCAGCCAGAATCACACAACTACGCAGCATAAAGCCTGAAGTGGTACCAATCAGCCCCACCAGTGCCGTGGCCAGCGATTGTTTCTGCAGCTCCACCAGAGAATCACTGAAACTGGCCGACCACTGCTTGAAGGATTCATTCTCGAGGCCACTGGCCTTGATGCTCTCGATGCACTGGACCACGTACATGCCGATGCCTTGAGCCTTGCCCTGCAACATTGCAAGCTTCTGGTTGTCACCCGTACGCATGTCCCGGATCCAGAGGGTAAGCAGGGAATTCCCCCCGGCGATCAGCACCGTGAGCAGCGACAGCCAGGGGGAGATCAACAGGCCCACCAGCATGGCAAGCAGGCCCGCCCCCAGCGACAGGAGAAAATCAATGACGCCGTTGATGCCCAGCTTCACCAGAGCGAAAGGCAAGATCAGACGCGTGGCCAGCTCACCCCTCATCCTCTGAACAAAGAAGCGATAAGGCAGACTGAAGAGTGAGATATAGAGCAGGCTACTGACGCGCTTGAGCAGTAGAGTGGCAATATTTCGCAGCAAGAACTTCTGCAGATTCACGAGCGCAATCATCACCAGCACAGCAATTGTGGCGATCCAGATCACAGGGATCGCAATGTTTTCTCGCCCTTCCTGCAGAAAGCCATCGATGAACTGACTCGTCGCACCGGCGATGAAGAGATCCGGCAGGGCCACGGTGAACGACACCATGGCGAGCCAGGGCAGGATGCCGAGATAGGGACGCAACAGACTGGGGATCCAGCGGTAGAGGCTGGGTTCATGGCCACCGAGGCTGAAGGCAGGGCCGGGGCGCAGTTCGAGCACGACGCCCGTGAAGCTGGTCTGGAAGTCCTCCCAGGAGACGGGATAGCGCCCAGCGGCCGGATCGCTGAGATAGGCCTGGCCCCTCGCGAAGCCTTCGAGCACCAGAAAGTGATTGAAATTCCAGAACAGAATGCAGGGGAAGTGACCAGAAGCGAGCAGGTCATCGGCACTGCGGCGAAAGGCCTTGACCTCGAGCCCATAGCTCTGGGCGGCCCGCTTGAGCTGCACCGCCGTGACACCGTCGCGGCTGATGCCACAGCGATCACGGATCTCCGAGAGGGGCAGGATCTTGCCCAGATAGCCCATCACGATCTTGAGGCTGGCGGCACCACATTCCACCGACTCGTACTGCAGCACGGTGGGGGTCACCACCCGAGACGTCTTCTTCATTGGCTGTCGACCACCATGCCCAGGGCGCCCCTGATGGCGGGCATCACAAATTCAATCGGGCGACGGTAAGCGGTGGTGATCTGCACGTCGGCCAGCGTGGCCAGACGCACGGGGTGGGGGGGCTGGCGACCGGAGCTCCAGCGATAGCAGTCATAACTACTGGAGCGCTGGCATTGCTCAGGCCCGGCCTGCTCCAGTTCGACTCTCACCAGATAGGGGGTGGGGATGAGGCTCTGGATCGGACCCACCAGGGCCCGACTGCCGACCGCGCCCTGCAGCCCATCACCCTGCAACGGCAGCTTGCTGACCTCCAGCACTCGCCCAGGGATCCCTCCGTACTGGGCCCTGGAGATGCCTTTTGGCGTCACCAGAACCGCCATGCCCTCACTCACTTGCTGGGCGGCTGAGGAGTCAAGAAAAACGGGAACAAGACCGGGAAGAGCCGGGGGCCTTCTGGTGAATACAATCAATTCGTCACCCTGCTTGACAAGGCTGCCATTCAGGAAATTGCGAGCCAGGATATAAAAGCCGCCAATCGGCGCAAAAACAGTAGTAGAGTTTAGATAGCCAACCAGTTGACTCTCGAGCTTATTGAGGCTGTCTATGCTCCCAACCTCTGCTTGTTTAGACTGCTCAACTTGCTCTTCCTGGCTGATCCTGGAATTGATCTCAGTAGAGCTTGCACTGAGCAGCTGGCCTTCGAGCGTATTGATGCGAGACTGCTCATCCAACAGGGTGATACCAGGCAAATCACCGCGCTTCCAGAGCACAAGATAACGCTTATAAAGTTGGCGGCGCTGCTGAAGTTCGGCTACAAGAAAATCGATTTGTTTTTTCTGCGAGGCATCGAGATTGCCAAGCATTTTCGACCTCTGAAGCTTTTCGTTGCGCCGCTCTCGCTGTAGTCTCTCCGCCGGCAAGACCCCGAGCATCGCCGCATTCAAGTCCTGATCCGCTTGAGCATTCTCAAGATATGCCAACACAGTTCCCTCGGGATAGCTAAGAGGAACATATTTAGTCTTACTGTCATTCACCCTGAATGGCGCTTTCGGCGTCGACAAGAGTAAAGCCTGCCCTACCGGGGTCACCAGTGCCGCGTGGACTAGCTCAGAAAGCCTGGCCGCATCATTGACTCTGGTGGTGGCCGCGTTGGCGTTCCCGAGCCAGAACTGGCGCAATAGTTCATTGCGTTGCCGCTGTTGTTGCGGCAGGGTGTTGGGGCTGAACCCACTCACCTGATAGCGAAGGATTCCAGAGGTTGCCGCCTTCAGGCTCTCCAAGCCACCAGGCGGCACGATGGCGGCGGTGCCGTTCACCTGAATCGGCACGCGAGCCAACACGGACCACAGCACACCAAGCAGGGCGATCCCCGCAGCAGCTGCAGCCGTGAGCCGCACTGGCAGGGGCAGGAATTGGGCCGGTTTGGTGGAATCAGCCTCGGCCTGGAGGTGCTCAAGCGCTACCTGCTCAAAGATCTCGAAGCGATCGGCAGCTCTGGCTTTCGGACTGCCGCCATCAACTGGGCCAGAAACCTGGTCAGGATTGCTTTGTGCCTCTGGGGAGTTGTTCATCATGCTGCGGAATCAATTCTTGCCAAGGGTGAGGGTTCGCTGCTGCAACAGGGGCTTAGTGCCTTCTGGCCAGCGGGCCGAACTGCGGTAGAGCCTGGCGAGTGCACTCTGAAACGTGCGCTCAGCGTTGGCATAGTCGTTCGCCGCGGTGATTGACTGGTTCAGAGCCACCACCAGTGAGGATATATCGGTGACACCAACCTGATATCTCGCCTGCACGGCAGTGGCCGCTGCCTTGGCAGCCTTGAGCTGAGCCTGACTGCTCTGCAGGGTCAGCCGGCTGGTCAGGTAGCTCGCATAGGCCTGCTCCACCTCCCGGCTCACGCGCAGGCGACTGGCCGCCGCATCCGCGAGGGCTTGCCGCGCTGCGGACTTCTGAACCTCCGCCTGGGAGGCACTGATGCCGCCATCAAAAATTTGCCAGTTGAAGCCAAGGCCGAAACCTCCATTCCAGTTGAGGCTGCTGTTGTTGGTCGACGTACTGACGCTGTTGCCATTCCCGTTGTTCTGGATAATGACATCGTTGGCAAAGCCGCCACTGGCTCCCAGGTTGAAGCTCGGCCAGTAGGTCTTGAACAGGGCGGTGGCTGTCCAGTTGGCGCTGGCGGCAGCGGCCTGGCTCGCCAGGATTTCCTCCCGCAGCTGCAAGGCCTGTTCAATCGTGGACTTCAGGCTCTGCTCCCAGCGGCCCGGCGCGCTCGCTTGGTTGCTGGGCAAGGCGAGGGTGCCGGGGGGCAACGCCATCGTCTGAGCCAGCAGAGAAGCCGCATCGATTAGTTGGCGATAGGCGCTGATCAATGTACTGAACGTGGAGTATTGCTGGGTGCGGATCTGCTCGACATCGGCAATACTCACCAGTCCATTATTAAAATGTACCTCGGTAATTCGCACTTGACGGCTAACAAAAGACAAGATTTCTGCATAGGCTTTGATCAGCTGTTTCTGTTCCTGCAAACTGAAGTAGGCCTCCTGAATCTCGAGCACCAGGTTGCGGGCGCTCACGTCAAACAGAAGCTGCTGACGCTTGAGGCTTTCCCGCGCTGCATTGATGTTGGCGGCCCTGCTGGGGTCAAAGAAGGTCCAGCCCAGCGTCATGGTCAAACCAACAGAACTGGCGCTGGAGGTGCTGCTCACGGTGCTGCCATTGGCGCTCGTGCTCGTGCGGTCGTAACTCTGGCCAGGGATGTAGGTGCTTGAAGATCCGCTCAGGGTTGGATACCACTGGCGCCGCACAGCGACGAGATTCCATTGCTGACCCTGGATCTCGGCATAAGCTGCAGCCAGAAGTGGATTCTGGAGCAAGCCCGCCTCAAGCGCTTCATCCAAGGTGATGGCGCGGGAGCGTCCATCAATTTCAACCTGCAGGCTACGAAGCTGAGCATCAAGTTGGCCAGCCAGAGGATTGGCTTTCACCTGCGGGGCCGGGATGCCGTTGATACGGTAATTGGCCCTGGCTGCATTCAGGACGCAAGGGGACACAAAACAGACAATCAGGAGAATAAACCGACACGAAATGGATGACAGCAGCGGCAAGAAATGCTCAATTGGCATGCAGCATGGCCATCTTGGCCGTAGGCCAAGGGACTTAGACATGCAGTCCCCGATTTCTCTCTTGCTGGACATTCAAGGCGTGAATACCAACCAAATTGTCCACCTCAGAAATGCCGTCTCCCAGGCAGCAATCACTTATTGACACTACTAGGTAATGGGTCTGTTGGCCAACCGCTGATCGGACAATCCAGGCGCTGCTGGCAGAGCCAGTGCAGACGCTCCATGGAGCGCTCGGGGAGCAGCAGGTGCGGCTGCCTGGCGAGCAGGGTCTCCAGTTCCTGGGCCCGTTGCTGTGTCAGAGCCAGGGCTTGCTGGGCATCCACCGCCGATAAGCCGCCGACATAGCTGTTCCAGCGACCGGCTGGCTGAGGCTGACCGACCTGATCGAGGCCAAGGCAGCGGCCAAACAGCCGCGCATCGAATCGGCCCAGCGCCGCCACCATCCCCATGCCATCGGCTATCAGCTCATCGAGCAGGTTCAGCCGCATCTCGCCCAGCAGGCGCTTGGTAGCCAGATGGGTGAGCTCGTGCTCCAGCCGCAGAGCGGTGCTGGCCTCCAGCCACAGCGCCTCGCCAGGGCAACCAGACACCTCGCTGGCGCCCACGGAGCCGTAAGGGGCTTCATGCAACAGGATCAAGCGGGCACGGCTTTGGGGCCCGAACTGGCGAATCAGCCCCCAATGAATGAATCCGCTGACGGCGTGGGCATGGACCCCATCGGCCAAACCAACGGGCTCACAGCGATGGGCCAGGGCCCGCACCAGCAGAAGGAAGTCGGCCCCGTTGGGGGTGTGCAGCACCGGCATGGTCCCGCAGGGATGGGGCGCCAGCCAGAGTTCCAGGGATCCGATCTCTTGCCACTGTGGCTCTGGCCCCGCAGCCGCTAGCTCTTCAGCGCTGGCCTGTTCGCCGCGCAGCACCAGCCGCCGATAGAGATCGCTGCGGCTGATGCCGGGCACCTGGGGCAAGCGCAGCTGGGGCAGAACCGGTTGCAGGGCCTCCAGGAGCTCCCCCCCTTGCATCACACCGCCTGGAGCAGCTTCGATCAACTGACGCCACCAGCTGATCGTGATGTCATCAGCTAGAGGCAGCGGCGGCCAAGGCTCGGTGGCCGGTTGGAAGCCCTGGCAGTAATCAGCCAGCGCAAGGAGCGATTGGCCTGCCATGGTTCGTCCATCCTGCCGCCGTCCTGATGCCTCGTCCACATCGATACCTGCCGCAGGGGCGTTCCTTTCCTATCAAGCTACGTTGCCACAGCCGTGAGTGGTATTCAGCGATGGCACTCAACCGCCTGAGTGGTCGTTGCGGGCACTTCTGGGAGGCACGGTATTACGCCACTGCGATTGCCACTGAAGACCACAGAAGAGTGCTGAATACACTCAGGTATATCCACGCCAATCCCAAAGGAGCAGGGTTAGAAAGGGATTTTATGACCCCTATAGCAGCTACGGGCACTACGGCAGGTTGGAGAGTGATGGCATCAGTGAATGGCACCCAAGCTTCCTGACCCTGGCGCCAACTGCCCGGTGCGCGCCCGCCTATCTAATCGTCGCCGAACAGTTCTGCCTGAACTGCCACTGGTTCTGTCATCAGGAGGAACCCAACTGCTTCCCGCTACTCACCTGCCAGCTAGACCATATCCTATTCGCCCAAAGGGATCACTTGGTCTCTCGTTGCCCGGGTTGGACCGAAAACCTGGTAAGGCAGCGGGGGTGGCTCCAGAGGTGCTGTGGCCATCGAACCGTTGGTAAAGTTAGATGCCTTGTTTGCTCTTAGAGAAAGGACTGAGGAAGTTGGGGAAGATTTCAGTCTCAGGCGTTAACGATCAGATTCGCCTCAGCCTTGGACGACTTGATGCGCTTCCTCAGCTTTCGGCTCCAGCCGAAGGCCACACCGACACTGATAATGGGTAGGGGACCGGGAACAGCGGAGACACCGGTGGAACCGGTAATCGTTAGGGTGTAAGGACCGGTTTGGAAGGGGTCGGGGTCTCGATTCCAACCGGTCAAGGGATTAGCAGAGGGATCAGAATCATATAGATTGAATCCCAATATATATATTCCTGCTGGTTGCGACGAGAGATCACCCACATTGAATTGAGGAAGCAAATCTGGACCATCGTCGTCGTCGGCCAATATTAAAGAACCTGATTCATTAAACAAAAAGAGCTGGGAATCGTTGTCTACCGAAAGTGCCGAAGATACGGTTACAGAGAAGGAGCTCGGTTGATCAACCACAAAGCGATAGAGATCGATGTCATCTGTGCCGCTTCCGAGATCGATCAGGGTTCCTGAAATGGAGTTAAGAGGTCCGGTTCCCAAAATGTCTTGAACCGTCGGTAGCAGTTCACCGGCATCTCCAATTTCATTCCAACTAAATGCGCGGGCAGGCAAGCTGTGCAGCGTCAGGCCGGCAAACCCTGTAACAACAATGAGCGCTGCAAGTATTGATCTTGCGTATATCATTTCACTGAAAAAATTGTCTTAAGAACCTTAGTGGTCATACAGGTTTCTGTCAGGCACTAGTCACAAGTTTTTACTTGATTACCCGGTTCACTCCGCGCAGGGTGGCCTAGGCACATTGACTGGTACGCGTATACCAGTCAAGCCATGTCACGCAGTGCCATCCAGTTCTAGAAAGGCCTCTCCCTGTCTCAGTTCCAGCGGCTCTACGGTTCCGATGCGCAGTGTGAGGCTGCTCTGGAGAAAGCCCGCTGGCCCGACGGGTACCAGTGTCCGCGTTGCCAAAGCCACGAGCTGGGCTGGTGTCAGCCGACATCGAAAACTGGACCAGCGCCGACACCAAAAGTGAGCCACCCGGAAGCGATGGGGGAGCCGTTGCCGGGCGCGTCAGCGGCGGGCCGTGGCTCTTCCTTGCAAGGGTCATCGGCGGCGGAGAAACGTTCGACA
>CAMBZX010000083.1 GCA_945872185.1 Synechococcus sp. UW140
GTCCTGGCAAGGAGGCGATGAGGCTGCAGCAGCTCGGCCACTTGCTTTGGGCATCACTGCGGATTCAAGATGTCAATCCGGCTAGGCCAGGGGTGGCCAGTTCCTATGAAGCGGCTTCAAGACCTGTGGCCTGCGGTGGTGCTATGCAAGAGATTGACACCTTTCTGTTGATTCGGCGCTGCGATGGAGTCGCGTCAGGGTTGTATCGCTATAACCCTCTGGAGCATCAACTGTTGCGCCTCGACGGGCTGAATGCCGCTTGTGAGCAGCTGCTCCAGATCGCTTGTAGGTCTTCAGGTGCTGAACAGCAACCCGATGTTCTGTTTCAATTCGCTGCTCGCTATGGGCGTCTGAGCTGGAAATATGAGGGCCTTGTTTATGCCTTGATACTCAAACATGTGGGAGTGATCATGCAGCAGCTTTACCTGGTCGCAACGGCATTGGATCTTGCACCTTGCAGTCTGGGAGTTGGTGATTCGAAACTGTATGCCCGTGCCACCTCAATGGATCCGTGGAGCGATGCTTGCATCGGTGAATTCATGCTTTCATCGCTTTAGGGGGAGGATTGCATGTGAACCAACTCTTTAGATGGGGTCTCCCTGGGGTGAACTTATGAGAACGAATGAGGTTTTGTTCTATGGACGCCCGGCAGAAGATGTGCTTTCGATGTTTGGCCTCAGTGATGATCTTCAGGGCTTGCAAGGCTGTAAGGTTCTGGACTGTCCTGGTGGACCCAGTTCGTTCACTGCGTTTCTTGCCGCTGCAGGGATTGATGCCGTAGCCTGCGACCCGCTTTATGCCCTCTCCGATGCGCAGCTGCGGCTCAAACACGCAGCTGCTCAGGCCTTGTTGAGGCCTATTACAAAGGATTCCGACCCTGCAGATTGGCTTGATCGGAAACATGCGCATCAGCGATCTGCCTTTGAAATATTTTTAGCTGACCGTGGTGCCTGCCCGCAACGTTATCTCGCTGAAGCACTTCCCTGTTTGCCGTTCCCGTCTTCTCACTTTGACTTGGTTTTAAGTGGCCATCTGATGTTTAGTTATGCATCTGTCGAGGAAGGCGGTTTGATGGTTAGCGATGGCCTCGACTTAGATTGGCATCATGCAGCCCTCATTGAGCTCTGTAGAGTAAGTAAATTGGAGGTGCGCATCTACCCTGCGCACACCTGTGCACTGATTGCTGAGCGGCACCACTATGCCAAGTGGTTGCTCAATCATCTTCCGCTGGGATGGAATGGTGAATTCACTACTCCTCATTACTTCCAGGGCATGATCGGCTGCACCGATGGCTTGCGTTTATGGCGCGGGGGTGGATAGTCAATCATCCTTGTCGTCAACATGCCGTGGCCAGAAGCCATCTCATTTCTAGATAATATCGACACAGGAAGAACGATGCATCAGCAATGCCCCGCTCACCCCGATGCCTGCCTCAGGGATATTCATTTCACATCACGCTGCGGTGCAATAGCCGTCAGTTTTTGATAGCTAAAGGATTGAGACGGGATGTGCTGCTGGCAGTGCTCGCCAAAGCACAAGCCAAGGTGCCGCACAGGTTGTATGCGGTATGTCTGATGGCAAATCATCTGCACCTGCTGATAAGACCAGAGGATGCCTCCCAACTGCCAAAGCTGATGCACTGGATTGGTTGGTATTCAGCGATGGCACTAAATCGCCTTGCTGGGCGTTGCGGGCACTTCTGGGAGGCAAGGTATTACGCCACTGCCATTGCTCCTAAAGACCACAGAAGGGTGCTGAATACACTCAGGTATATCCACGCCAATCCCAAAGCAGCAGGGATAAGGAAAGGATTTTATGACCCCTATTCCAACTACGGGCACTACGGCAGGTTGGAGAGTGATGGCATCAGTGAATGGCACCCAAGCTTCCTGACCCTGGCACCAACCCTCAAAGACTGCTCCAAGCGTTATGAGTGTTTCTGCCAGCAGTATCGCCATCACACCAAAGGTGCTCCCAAGTGCCGCTGGGGCTCAAGGATGCTGAAACGATTAGTAGAGAAAGGCAGATGTAGCAGCAAAAGCAAACGGGTATCACCAGGTCAACAACAACTACCGTTTGCATTTGATATCAGGCTCAATCAAATCCCTGATGAATGGCAACATATAGCAGTGAGATTTAGAAGAGCAAATGGCATCCGTGATGGCGATAAAGATCGAAGTATTTGGTAGTTGCGTTGGGGAAATAAATGTATCAGTAGAGATAGAGAACCTAGGTGCCTGGCTTTGCTGTGGGTTAAATATATGAGATTATTTTGGCGGGGAAAGTGGCTGAGGATTGGCGGTGGAGGCGGGCGATGGTGCCAGGTATCGGATGGCGTTTTAGGCGCTTTGGGCTTGATTGAAGAAATGAAAAGCCCCTGGGGTGGCAGGGGCTTTGAGCGTTAGGATTAAGGCAAGGCTTGGAAAAAAGTTATCCTTTCATGGCATACTCATGGTAACAAAGTAGCAGCCCCCTCCGCTTACTCCCTGAAGATCCTCTTCTGAGATTTCTGCCTGAGCCCGCTGCAGCTCATCTGCCGAAATCATAAAGCCCGCCTCCTTGGCAATCGCCACAACTGCATCGGGTTCGGTGACGCCTTGTAGCTTTTGTTGTAATCCAGTATCAGCCTGGATAGCTTCCCAAAAGGCTTTGAGTTGTTCTTCTGACATCTAAAGTTGTTCTTCTGACATCTGAAGCATACCCAGATATAACCTAATAAATCCTACTTGTAGCAATTGTTCGCATAAGCACAAGGGTGGGAGACCCGCCATGGAAGCTGCTAGAATTGGGAGACCCGCCATGGAAGCTGCTAGAATTATAATGACATTTATCCTGCTTTCTAAATGAAAGACTTAAAAAATCCAGCCGCGATCGATTGCGATCGATCGTGACCCCCGTGCCCGCTACATCTAGCAGCTTTTGATGGTCCACGGTCAGTCATGATTCGATTATTTGCATTGTTCGTTGCATTAATTGATCTGGGTGTGCTCTTGCCGGTCTATGCGGTCGAGCCTAGCTCAGGTATGACTGCTTCTGAATCTACCGATCCAGCAATTCTTGTGAAGGAGTTAGCCAGGCTGGAGGCTCAGATCACAGATCAGGCCAAGCCGGTGACGCTGGACGAGGCCATCTCCACCGGCATTCGCGCCAACCCCCAGCTTCTGCAGGCCTTCAGTGCAATTCAGCAGTATGAGTGGCAGCTCATTGCCGCCCAGCGCCAGTGGTACCCCACAATTCAACTCAGCAACGGCACTCCCTTTGCTGGCATTCAATGGACGTCATTTACCCAGAATTATTCCTCCACGTCTCCAACCGCTCCCCCTGCCTATTCAAATAATACTCGGCAATCTGCTTTTCAGCCAGGCCTCAGCATTAGCTGGAATGCTATCGATCCCACCCGACAACCCAATATCAACAGTGCCAGTGAATCTTTGAGGCAGCAGAAGCTCTTGTTTGATGTGAGCACGCGGAACCTGATTCTTAATATTCAGCAGAGTTATTTCGCCATTCAAAGTAGCCGGCAGCTGATTGATAGTTTTCGCCGAATCTATGAGATCAACGAACAGCAGCAGGCCATGCTCGAGGCCCAGCGATCGATCGGCATGACCACGGTTCTTGATGTGGAGGCAACCCGTTCCCAGTTATTCGCCCAACTCAATCAACTGGTTGGATATACCCGCGCATTCATTGAGCAATCAGCCAGCCTGGCTGAAGCCATGGCGCTGCCCGAGGGAGTGCTGGCGACACCCAGCGAGCCTGCTGGAATTCGGGGCGACTGGGATTTGCCCTTGCAGGAGACCGTCAAGCAGGCCCGGCGCCAGCGGGAGGAGATCCTGGCCAGCCTGGCCGCAGCCGAGGCGGCGCGTTGGTCTGCAGTAGCTGCCATTCGCAGTTACCTGCCCGCCTTTCAGTTGGTGGGCACAGGCAGTCTGATCGCCAACCGCGGCGATCAGAGCTATTCCTATTCGGGTTCTTCCAGCGAAACCGCCACCAGCACTCGCAATCAGACCGCCTCCGTCGGCCTGGGCTTCACCTGGTCGATCTTCGATGGCGGTATCCAGGCCGCTAACGCCAAATCCGCCAATGCCCAGGCTCGCCTGCAGGCCGCCCAGGCCGCCGCCACGGAGTTGCAGGCGATGCAGGAGGTGCGATCCAGCTATGGCCAGCTGCTCACCGCACGGGTTGCATTCAGCAGCGGTCAGCAGGCTTACCGCAGTGCGGAACTGGCGCAGAGAGCTTCAAGGGCGCGCTTCGCCGTTGGTGTTGGCGACATCACCAGTGTGGTGCAGACCATCCAGCAGCTCTCTCAGGCCGCCCAGCAAGTATCCGAAGCGACCCTGAGTTACAACTCCGCCTTGGCCCAGCTATATCGCTATTCGGCCACCTGGCCTCCCCTTTCGCAGGCAGAAGTGCAGCAGCAGCTCCAGCGGCTGCGGCTTAGTCCAGCAGCAGTGGCCCCATCCGCCAATCCATGACGAATCTCTTTAATGCCCGCGCCCTGCAGCGGCGTCATCGCGTCGGCGATCGCAACGGGCCCATCACCCTGCTGAGCCCGCCGCTGAAGGCAACCCTGGCGCTGGGGGTGGTGATCGCCATCGGCGGTGGCCTGTGGGCGACGTTGGCCCGCATTCCCCTCACTGTTGAAGGCATTGGTGTGTTGCTGCCGGTGGGGTCCATCTCCACCAGTGTCAGCCCAAGCACCGGTGTGGCCCTGTGGATGCTTGATAAACCACCTGCGGCCTGGCAACAACAGGCCTGGCGCTTTCAGCAGAGCCCGGGCAGCTTCAACGATCAGTCCATGGCCCAACTGGCCCGCTCGATCCTGCTGGTCAGCGAAAGCCCGGAGCCAGGTCGCAGCTCCCTGTTAGCCGGAGACGGCAAGTCTCTACTCCAATACCGCGGAACCCGCTTCGCCCGCGGCCGCCTGCTGGTGTGGGTGCAGGAGAGTGTCCAGAAGGCCAACCTGAGCGGTGCCTTGGATCAACTGGATCGCAGCCTGCGGGCCAGTGAGGCCCAACAACGCAACATCTCTGCCCAGCAGGCCGTGCTGCGCAGCGAATTCACAAGCCGTCAAAGCTATCTGGCCAGCATGAAAAAGCTTGAGTCCAGGGGCTTTGTCAGCCGAGCCGCGATCCTTGAGCAACAGGCTTCGGTTGATGGCATCGGCTCCCAGCTCCTGAGCAACGACAACCAGCTGATCCAGCTGGCCCGTCAGCGGGATCAGGCTTATCAGGCTCTGCGCAACCAGCTGGCCTCAATGATCGAGCAGCAACTGATTTTTGCACCAAGAGATGTTTACCTCGATCAAGCCAATGCGCTCAACGGCGAAGCCGTGAGCCGCGGTCAGGGGTTGTTGAAGTTGAGCGATAAACCCCTTGACAACACAACTCTGGTACCTGTATTTCTCAGCAGTAATGAGATGGCCCAAGTGCGACCGGGCATGCTGGCACTCGTTACGCCCGCTGGATACAAACGGGCCGAGGTTGGCGGCATCCGTGCTCGGGTGGTGTTCAAGGCGCGGCTGCCAGGCAACCTTGAAACGGTAACCGCCCGCATCGGTGTGCCATCGCTGGCGCAGCAGATCGTGGCCCAGGAACCCTCCCCGACCCTTTTATTGCTCAACCTTGAACGGGCCAAGGGCAAAGTCGCAGCCAACAGTGGTGGCTACCTCTGGAGCTCGCGCTCAGACTTACCGTTTGCGCCTACACCGGGCGAGCGCCTCGATGTCGAAATCACCACCCGTCGGGTGCGTCCAATTGAGCTGGTTCTGCCGAACCTGAAGCGTTGGTTCGGGTTCGCGCCCCCTGATGTGCCCGCGGCCGCTGGGGGCGCGAGCTTGTGAAGGGGCTGACGCAAAAACGGGTCAAGGCGCGTACCTGTTTGCAATACGAGGCCGCCGAATGCGGTGCGGCATCCTTGGCCACGATCCTGTCCTATTTCGGCCGCATCGTTGAGCTGAGCGAGCTGCGCCAGTCCTGTGGTGTCAACCGCGATGGCTCCAATGCCAAACAGTTGCTGCAGGCCGGCCGGCTCTATGGCCTGACGGCCCGGGCGCTTCGCTTCACTGGCGAGCAGCTCAAGAAGCAGGGGCGCTTTCCCTGTGTGGTGTTCTGGGGCTTCAACCATTTTTTGGTGGTTGAAGGGTTCGACGAATCCCATGCCTACCTAAGCGATCCCGCCCAGGGCCGGGTGCGTGTGGAGATGGAGGAGTTCCTCGACAACTTCACCGGCGTCGTGCTCGAGTTCGAGCCCGGCCCAACTTTCATCACCGGCGGCAGCCAACGCTCGCCGCTGCTGAACCTGCCAGCCACCCTGCGCCCCTACACGGGCTCCCTGCTGCTGTTGCTGCTGGTGGCGAGTGCCCAGGCGGTGATCACCTTGCTGGTGGCCGGGCTCACCTCCAGCTTCATCGACAGCTTTTTGCAGGGTCAGCAATTGGCCTTCGGCATCCCGATCATCTGGTTGCTGTTGCTGGTCGTACTGGCCTGGCTGGCGCTGCTGAGCGTCCAGTTCGCTCTCTTGCGGCGCATGCAGCTGCTGCTCTCAAAGCGGCTCACAGCTGATCTGTTCCGCAAGTTGTTTCAGCTCAACTTTGATTTTTACCAGGCCCGTTTTCAAGGGGAAATCGCCAGTCGCATGCTGTTGGGGATGGAAACCACCCAGGTGGTGGTGGCCCAGCTGCTGCGCTTTGGGGTCAGCCTGTGGGTCGGCTTGCTCGTGCTGCTGGTTGCCCTGGTGATCTCGGGGTGGTTGGCGCTATTGGTGTTTGCGGTGATGGGCGGCAACCTGCTGCTCAACTGGTGGCTGACTGATCAGCGCTATGACGCCAACCGCAAGCTTTCGCTTGAGCAAGGCAAAACGCAAGGTAAGGGTCTGCAGGGCATAAATAACATCGAAACGCTCAAAGCCTCAGGGCTGGAATTTGATTTTCTGAGCCAATGGCAGGGCAGTTTTGGCAATGTGGTAGTTCAGAGCCAGAAACTGGGCTGGCAGATGGCATTGGCTTCGATTGCTGCCGGCGGCAGCAGCTTTTTGCTGAGCGCCATGATCATCACCGTTGGCGGCCTGTTGATCATTGCCGGCAAGATGACCTTGGGCACGCTTGTGGCCTTTCAGTTTCTGCAGGGCCAGCTGATTGCCCCCATTAGCGCCCTGCCCCAGCTAAATGCCACCCTGCAGCAGTTGATTGGTGATCTGGGCCGTCTCGATGACCTCAAGAACAGCACCGACGATCCACTGGTGCGCAGCTTTGCAATCGCCACTGATGACCATGCCAGCGAGACGCGGTTGCAGGGGGCAATCAAATTGCGCGGCATCAGTTATGGCTTCGATGCCATTTCGCCACCCTTCATCTCCGATCTAGATCTCAGCATCACCGCTGGTTCCCAGCTGGCCATCGTTGGCGGCAGCGGCTCGGGCAAGACCACCTTGATCCGCCTGCTGGCGGGGCTGTACCAACCCACGGCCGGTGAGTTGTTGTTTGACGGCATGCCCTGGCAAGCCCATGGCGATGCCGTGATGCGCCGCAGCCTGGCCTACGTGCCACAACAGGTTTTCATGTTCAACGCCAGCGTCAAGGACAACATCACCCTGTGGCGGCCTGGTTACAGCCTCGAGGATCTGGAGGCAGCGGCCCGCGATGCCCATGTGCTCGAGACGATCACCTCCCACCCCGAGGCCTTCCAACGCCATCTGCGCGACAACGGCAGCGATCTGAGCGGTGGCGAACGTCAACGGCTCGAACTCTGCCGGGCCTTGCTGCGCAACCCCAGCATCCTGTTGCTCGATGAGGCCACCAGTGCCCTAGACAACGTCACCCAGAGCCGGGTGCTCGACACCTTTGCCCGGCGGGGGCTGACCGTGATCAGCGTGGCCCACCGGCTGGACGCGGCCCTGCGCAGCGACCAGGTGGTGGTGATGAAGGCCGGAGCCGTGATCGAGCGAGGTTCGCCCCAAGAGCTGCTGGCTCAGCAGGGGCCCTTCTGGGAGCTGGTGCAAGCCGAACAAGCCAGCCAGGAGGCGGTGGCATGAACGCTTCCCGCGATGCCCTGCTGGCCGCTCGCCAGATCGAAGCACAGCTGTTGTTTGCCCAGACCGACGAGCCCTCGGCCGATCCGACCTTGCAGTTGCTTGGCTTTTGCCTCAGGCAGCTGGGCCAACGCCAGCTACGCCTCGAGCCGCTGCCCGGTGGCTCGATCGTCCAACTGCTTGACCACAACGACATCCACCACCGCCGCGTCAGCGCACCCCGCGACCCGGCTAGCCAGGAGTTTCCCCTGCTGATTGTGTTCGAGGCCGAAGACAAGCAGCCACTGGCTTTGTACCGGCGGGGGGGCCGCAACTGGTGCTACAGCCCGAGGCGTCTGCAGCCGTGGCCGGCGACGGCGGATCTGGCCCTCGATGAGGATGCCTACGAGGTTTATCTGTCTCTGCCAGCGACGGTGCCTGGCCCCTTGAGCCTGCTGGGGTTCACCTTCGGAACTGAATCGGGCGCCCTGCTCGCCCTGGTGCTCACCTCGGCTGTGGTGATGCTGTTCAACCTGTCGATCCCGATGCTCACCAACCTGCTGGTGAGCAGGATTTTGCCCCAGAGCGATCAAGAGTTGCTATTGCAGGGCCTGCTGGTGGTGCTGCTGCTGGTGGTTGGCTCGGTCGCCACCCAGTTTCTTCAGAACCTGATGATGCTGCGACTCGAGAGTGTGGCTGATCTGCGCCTGCAGACAGCGGTGTGGGATCGGCTGATGCGCCTGCCGATGACCTTCATCAGCAAGTTCACCACTGGTGACCTGGCATCACGGGTCAATGCGATCAATCAGCTGCGCCAATTGCTCGGCAACGGTGTGCTTTCGACCTTGCTCTCGAGTCTGTTTGCTCTCAGTTATTTCGTGCTGATGTTCACCTACGACGCCCAGCTGGCGCTGTGGGCGACGGCGTTCACCGCTGTGCCGATGGTCTGTCTGTTGTGGATTACCTTGCGGTCAATTCGGCTGCAAATGCCGCTGCTGGAAAGTGGTGCTGAAATCACCAATTTTTCGCTTCAAGCGGTGATGGGCATGCCCCAGATCCGCAGTGCCGGGGCAGAGCCCTTCGTGTTGCTGCGCTGGTTGCGCGAGGTCAATCGCTACGCCTTGCTGCAGCTGCGCAACAACGTCTACAGCGATGCCCTGGAGCAGTACGGCACCCTGCTGACACCATTGGCATCACTGGGATTGTTTGCGGTGGTGGCCTATCGAATGTTGCAGAGTCACAGCGGCAGTGAGGCCAACCAGATCATGGTGGCCTTCATCGCCTTCAATGCGGCATTCAGCAGTTTCAACGGCGCTGTAACCGGTGCCGTGAACCTTATTGCCACCGTGGCGGGTAAGGCTGCGGTGCTGTGGCAGCGCGCCGAGCCGGTAATGCTGGCCGCGGTGGAGCCGGGCTATCAACCCGAGGCCCTGCGCCACAAGTTGCAGGGTGAATTCAGGTTGCAGGCCATCGGTTATGCCCATCCCGGTAGTAGCGAACCTCTTTTTCACAATCTTAATTTCACGATTACGGCGGGACAGCACACCGCAATCACCGGCGCCAGCGGCTGCGGTAAAACCACGCTGGTGCGCATGTT
Source organism: Synechococcus sp. UW140 (assembly GCA_945872185.1). GTDB lineage: Bacteria > Cyanobacteriota > Cyanobacteriia > PCC-6307 > Cyanobiaceae > Cyanobium. The sequence continues at coordinate 9,605 of CAMBZX010000083.1, forward strand.
GCTGGGTTTCATCAGCCCGAATAGCGGTGAACTACTGATCGATGGCATCCCCCTGCATCAGCTGGCGATCCGTGCCTACCGCCGCCAGCTGGGGGTTGTGATGCAAACGGCGCGGCTGAGTGCCGGCTCGATCTATGACGTCATCTGTGGCGGCGTGGAGCGCAGTGAAGCCGAGGTGTGGCAGGCGCTGGAGCGGGCAGCCGTAGCCGATGAGGTGCGCGCCATGCCCATGCAGCTAGAAACCCTGCTGAGCGAATCCGGCGGCAATATCTCGGGCGGCCAGGTGCAGCGGATCGCCATCGCCCGTGCCCTGATCACTACCCCCAAGGTGCTGATCATGGATGAGGCAACCAGTGCCCTAGACACCCGCTCCCAGCAGGTGATCACTGCCACAATCGAGGCGCTCGGCATCACCCGGATTAGCATTGCCCACCGGCTGGCGACGATTCAACAGGCAGACCAGATCGTGGTGCTCGAACGGGGCCAAGCGGCCGAGCAGGGCAGCTGGCACGAGCTCAAAGGGAAAGGCTACCTAGCGCGAATGTTGGCTAGCCATTAGTAGTCAAAGGCAGGACGATACACGCCGCGGCGGCATAAACTGCTGCCACCGCGGCGAGCTTCTCCTGCAAAGCGCGATCCTGCCAGAGGGCATCGCAGTGACGCCGGTCTTCCCTGCTGACAAGCATGAAGCCCTGAAGACTGCAAAGCAGTTGTTTCCAGGCCATCGGGAACGGTCGTGCTCAATGAAGTCGAACCGGGCACTTGACTCGCTAGAATCCAGAAGGCCACTACAGCGCCACGCCGCACTATGTGCCCCGTGAGCAGGCGCTGATCCTGGCGTCTAATCACCAGCGGGTGCTCGGCCGCCAGGCTGAAGTGCGGGTGCTCTGAGGGCACTGCGCCCTGGGGGCTGCGGCCCCCTTTCTCGCCTGCCAGGGCCCAGGCCCAGCGGGATGCCGAAGTCGCGATAGGTCCAGCACAGCCTGTAAGACCAGCCACCAGCTGTTGATGGGGCGCCGCTCCGGCCCTTTTCATGATCGGGGGACGCGTCAAGGGTGATACGAGCCGGCCTTTGTTGACGTTGGCTGCGCTGCGCTCCGCTCCGGACGAAGGTGCCGGCCCTTGACCCGCCCCCGCTGGCGGAGGGGTCCTACGCGGTGCCCATCCATGGCCCTTCTTTCCCGCAAGTCCGCTCTGAAGCAGTATTCCTGGCAGGTGCTGGATGATCTGGCGTTCTGCACTCAGCGTTATCCGCGCCTGGCGGAGTTGGCGGCTCAGGTGCTCGTTGAGCAGCAATGCACCCTGCCCGGGGTGCCGGTTGATCCGGGGCTGGAGGCGCTGGTGCCCTATTGAGGGGCCTGCTTCCAGCCGGCGGGGCTCCTCCAGGGGCCTCGCTTTTTTGCTGGTCGCGGAGGCCGATTGGGACCTCAATCGATTGTGGTCGTCTCTGTTGACTGGAAGTCAGCATTGAGAAGCTGCACGCCCTCATGGCCAGAAAAGCATTGGCCGAAGGTGAGCACCGGTAGGACTCAAGCTCTGGAAGCACGGGCCAGGATAAGCTGGTCCGCTAGATCACCTCCCTGCCGGACGTGCTTCAAGGCATCGATCGCCGCATCCATTCATGCAATCCCTGTCATCCACCACAACACCCCTGGTGCGGACGAGGCGCTCCAGCAGATCGTGGTGGGTGGGCCGAACCAGGTCGTAGCCGCTGAGCACCCAGGCCACCTCGGCCAGCACCACATCCGGGAGATCAACACCTCCAGAAGCCACGGCAGCAAGGAAAGCCCGTTCTGCGATCGGCGTCTGCTGGGGGTCATCGCCGACCAGGAGACGCACGATCACATTGGTATCAACGCTCTGCACGATGGACGGCAGCGGCGATCGCTTGCTCCATGTCCTCCAGGCTCATCGTGCGCTGCACGACGGGACGGTGCCGGAAAAGGCCCTCCGGCTCGTACTTCGAGGGCACCAGAACCAAACGGCCCTGGTGATCAATACTTGCCTGCAACCTGGCACCTGCCGCCAGAGGGTCAATGATCTGCATGTTCAACGGCGGGAGACCACACTGTGGAATGGCAAGGGCGGCATGAACTGGCTGATGCTGCTCTCGCAAAGCCTGGTGGATGGGTTGCAGGACCATCTGCTGAAGCTGCGCCACTTGCATCAGTTCGATGTGGTGATGAAATAGAGCGCCACCATCTCGAACCCTGCGTGGTGCAGAGTGCTGTAAAATGCATCCTTGCCGAAGCCGGCGTGACGCTTGCAGAAAGCTGTCATACCATCCATCATTCGTTTGCTACACATCTCCTGGAACAGGGCGGCGACATCCGCACGATTCAGGAATTGTTCGGCCCAGCGATGTGAAAACGACCATGGTCTACACCCATGTGCTGCACAGAGGTCCATCTGGGGTGCAAAGCCCCGCCGACCTGCGCTGAGGAACGGAGGGATTTTCTGCGGACCGCGTAACAATGCATGTAGCAGGTGGCAATGCTCGAGATGCCTTTCTGCAGATGCTTTCAGGCTATGAGAGGAGGTAAGGTCAGGTAACTGATGCGGCAAACAGCCGGCAGATCGCAGCTTATGCGGACCGACGGCGTCGAACATCCCGTGGGATCGGGAGCCGACTAACATGGCACCGTGGATTCCTGCACTGACGCTGTTGGGCGTCATGTTCTCTACCACCACCATTAGAACAACTCATTCAAGGAGACTTCTATGGCAGGACAGATTGAGCAGTTCGCCCTTGCATGGCATCCACAAAA
>CAMBZX010000084.1 GCA_945872185.1 Synechococcus sp. UW140
ACCGGCCGAGCCAGTCGATCTCCTCGAGCGACATGTCCTCGACCTTTCGGCCCTGGGCCGCCAGCACTTCCGCCGACCAGGTGAAGGTGTCGTCGAAGTCGCCCAGTTGGGGCTCGCTCTCCACCAGTCCTGGGACGGCTGGCACAGGAGCTGCAGCGGCCACCGGCCCAGGCTCGCTTTCCAGGCTGAGAGCCGCCGCCGTGAGCTGCTGCAACCGTTGCTGGCGCTGGGCGGCCGCCTGCTCCAGCAACGACAGGCCACGGGCTGCGGGAACAGCTGACGGTGGGGCAAGCTGCTGCACCTGCGCTTCTGGCGAGGCCACCTGCGCAACAGGTGACGCTGCCAGTTCGGCCCCATCTGGAGCAGTCGGGGCTGCCACTGCCACTGCCGGCGCAACTGCTGGAACCTGAGCTGTGGTTGGGTGCAAAACAACAGCCGTTTGCTCAGCAACAGCCGTTTGCTCAACAACAGCCGTTGGCTCGGCAACAGCCGTTGACCCAGCAACAGCCGTTGGCCCAGCAACAGCCGTGGCCTCAGCCGCAAGATTGGGCCCAGAAACGGCCTCAGCCTGGGCAGGGATCAGGGACTCAACCGCGGCAGGACCGGGCGGGGTGCTCTGGATCGCCTGGGGCGAGGAAGCAGCGCGGGCTGCTTCCTGCTGCGCCTTGAGGCGGGCATAGGCCTGGCGAGCCCAGTCGAGGGCGTCCTGATCGACAGCGCCAACGGCAGGAGGCTCGCCAGCGGCGGCCGCGGCGCCTTCCGTGATGGATTCCGTGGCAGCGGCAACCGGGGCACCGGCCGATTCGTCCTCAGCTGCGCCCGGCGCTGCAGCCGCGGTGGTTGCAGAAGCCGTGGTTGCAGCAGCCGTGGTTACAGAGCCAGCGAACGCGGCCGCTGCAGCCGCAACACCACCATCACCAGCTTGGTCGACGCCGATCAATGCAGCGGCACCCAGGTCTGCAGCCGAACCAAAGGTGGAGGAAGGCTCCGAGTCCTCAGCCGGCACAGAGCCTTCAGGCGACGGTGCAGAGGGGAATTCACCGGCGGCCGGCGGCTCGACGGCTGGTTGCGGCGAGGAGGATGGGGGGCTCTGGGGCGCCACCGCACGTTTGAACCAGTCGAACACCATGGCGCGCTACACCGTTGCCGAGGTGAAGCGTCGCAGGACGCCGTTGATCATGCGCCGGCCCTGTTCATCGCTGTAGCGATTAGCCAGCTCAACCGCCTCATTGCAGGCAACCGCCGGCGGGGTGGCAAAGCTCTCCAGATCCACCGCCGCCAGTCGCAGGATGTCGCGATCAATGCGAGGCAGGCGGGTCAGCCGCCAGCCCTCCATCACCCGATCCAGGCGTTGATCAATCCGCTCGCGATCGCGCAGCACCGCCCGGGCCCGGGCGATGGCGCCGCGCCGCACTTCCTCCTGATCAGCCAGCAGCAGCAAGCGCGGCAGCTCCAGGCTGGCGGAGAGGCGGTTGAGGGCCTGCTCGGCATGGCTGAGGCCCGCCTGCAGATGCTGACGCACCCGGGGCAACTGGGCCTGGCCTTCCTCCTGCAGTTCACTGTCAAGCAGCTCTTGCTGGGCCTGCTGCAGATCCTCCGCCGAGCGATCAAGGGCATCACGCACGTGCTGGCTGAGGCTGGTGAGGGCTTGATGCAACAGTCCCTCCAGGGAACCCTCCGCCAGGGCGGCCGTGCCAGCAGCGTTGGCCGCCGGGCCTCGATCGTTCACCTGGCCAAGCATCAGCAGGGCTAATTCGCGGGCAAGAGTTCGGCTCTGCATCAGGAAAGCTGGGGTGCACGCAGCTTCTCCAACAGGCTGGAGAAGCTGCGATTGGACGGATTGGGCTCACGCTCGTCGGGGTTGACGATGCCGGCCGAAATGATCGTGCGGAAAGCGTCTTCGACACTGAGATCAATATCCTTGACGAGATGCTCAGGCACGACCGCATACCAACCGGTGGTGGGATTGGGGGCCGTGGGGATGAACACACTCAACATCGACTCCTGGAAATCAGCCTGAACGGCGCTACCGATCGTGCCGGTGACGAAGCCAACGGCATAGAGCCCCTCGCGGGGATATTCCACCAGCACCACCCGACGAAAGCGGTTGCCGCCACTGCCCTGCAGGAAGGTTTCCAGCAGTTGCTTGAGCGTCTTGTAAACCGAACCTGCCAGGGGTATGCGCAGCAGCGTGCCCTCGCCGAATTCGAGCAACCAGCGGCCGACAATGTTGCGCGCCATCAGGCCGATCAACAGAATTCCCAGCAGAGGCACCAGCAGGCCAACGCCGAGATTGATCAGCTCCTGAAGCAGGGGATTCAGGGTATTGAATGGATTGAACTGCTTCGGGATCGAGGTGAGAAAGGCCAGGACAAACCGACTCACGGTGGTGCCCAGCCAGATCGTGGTTGCCAGCGGAATCACCACCAGCAGACCAGCAATCAGATCATTCTTGAGATCCTGCTGCAGGCGATCGCCCAGCGGCTGATCGGTACGGGGACTGGAGGTCACCAAGGGGGATTGGGGGAGTTCGGATCGAACAACCCGACGCTAACCAGCCGGTGCTGCGCCGGAGCGGCCGCGCGGGAGTGTTCAGAGCACGCTGCCGAGGCAGAGGATGGTGAAGGCAATGATCAGCACCACGGCACCGCCGGAGCCGGCGAAGCGGCGCTGGCTGAGGGCAACCTTGGATGCTTGCTCGGTCTGCTTGAACTGGGCCTCCATTTGATCGAGCTGGCGATCAATGAAGGCTCTGGCCGACTGGGTTTTCTGGGCTTCGCTGGCATTGGCTGGCACCTGGCCGGAGGCCTCGGCCTGCTTGATCAGCTGCTGCACCAGGGCCGGATCCTGGCTTTGCTGGCGGGCCATCTCCAATTGCCCCTTCTTGCCGGCCAGCTGCTGATCCGACTGTTGCTGCATGATCTGGTCACCGCCGAAGGCCACCGGCAGCGAGGCCGTCAGGACAACAGCCAGCAACCCACTGATGATGCAGACCGTCCACAGCACCGGGGTGCGCGATTCGGCCTCATCTTCAAGGCGGGAGGAGAGATACATCAACACCAGACCCACCAGGGCCATGGGGGACTGGTTGATCAGCCGTTCCACCACCAACTGGCGGAACGGCTCCTGGTTCCAATCCCAGAGCGTGAGCACCGCCAGCATCTGCAGCAGCAGCAGCGCCACCAGGGTGATGCCCATCCAGCGCAAGAGCGGGCTGAAACGGCTAGGTGAGGTGGCAATCACACGATCAGATCCAGCGGACCACGACTCTACCGACCGACGATGAAGCAAATCCAGCCCAGCCCGGTCGGCGCCGATCTGGCCAGAGACCTCAAACAGGAGGCCCGGCGACTGGGTTTCGACCCGGTGGGAATCGCCCCAACCACTGGCAGTGATCGCCTGCAGCTGCGCAATGCCGCCCTGGAACGCTGGCTGGCGGCAGGCCATCACGGCTCGATGGCCTGGATGGAGGATCCTCGCCGGCGGCAGATCGAACGGCTCTTGCCCGGTGTGCGCAGCCTGCTGGCCGTCGGCCTCTCCTATTACGTGCAGCACCAGCGTGAACCGGGCAACCTCAAGGTGGCCCGCTACGGCTGGGGGCGGGATTACCACCGGGTGATCGAGCGCCGCTTGCGCCACCTGGGCCGCTGGCTGGAGGAGCGGGTGCCGGGAACGGCCTGGCGCGCCTGCGTCGACACGGCCCCGTTGCTGGACAAGGCCTGGGCGGAAGAGGCGGGCCTGGGCTGGATCGGCAAACACGGCAACCTGATTCACCGCCAACGCGGCTCCTGGTTGCTGCTCGGCCATCTGCTCACCAGCCTGGAGCTACCGGCGGATCAGCCCAGCGAAAGCAGCTGCGGCCGCTGCAGCCGCTGCATCGACGCCTGTCCGACCACGGCCATTCGCGAACCATTTGTGGTGGATGCCCGGCGCTGCATCGCCTTCCACACGATTGAAAATCGCGATCCCCAGCTGCCACCGGAGCTGGCCAGGGAACTGCAGGGCTGGGTGGCCGGCTGTGACATCTGTCAGGACGTGTGTCCCTGGAACCGCGAATCGCTGCAGAGCTCCGAAGATCCCGACGTGCAGCCCCGACCCTGGCTGCTGAATCTCCAGGCTGAGCAGGCCCTCAGCTGGAGTGATCAGGAGTGGGACGAGCGGCTGCGGGCTTCAGCCTTGCGCCGCATCCGGCCCTGGATGTGGCGCCGCAACATCGCCGCAGCAGGCCAGCTACCGAATCCTGGTGAAACCGAGACCAGTCCCTAGGCTAGGTCGAATTCCTTGTGATCCCATGGGCCTGCGCCGGTGGCAGTTCCTCACCTCCCTGCCCATAGCTGGTCTTTTGATCTTGGGCGCGATCCCACCGGCCCGGGCCCTGGTGCCCTACGTCTACCTGCCGCAAACCAAGGAACTGGAGGGGGCTGGTCTGGGCATTGCCCAGGCGGCGGCCCGCCTGCTGCGCCTCGGCCAGGCCGAAGATGCGGCCCGACTGGCCGAACTGTCGGTGCAGCTGCTGCCCGACGACCCCCGCAGCTGGGTGCTGCTGGCAGAAGCACTGCTGCGCAGCAATAACAGCAGCAAGGCCCTGGTGGCTCTGGATCGGGCCAAACGACTCGATCCCACCAACGCCGGCATCTGGTTTGCGGAGGGCTCCCTGGCCCTGCGCAATGCCAAACCGGCCGAGGCCCTCGACCTGCTGCGCCGCGGACTGCAATTGGATAGCCGCAATGCCGGCGCTTACTTCGACCTGGGCAACGCCAACCTGTTGCTCGGTCGGCCGACAGAAGCCCTGACCTCCTTTGAAAAAGCCTCAGGACTGCGCAGCGATTTCTGGGAGGCGGTGAACAACCAGGGGCTGGTGCTGTTTGAAATGGATCGGCCCAAAGAGGCGATCGCACGCTGGCGACGGGTGCTCAAAATCAAGCCGAATGCAGCCGAAACCTCCCTGGCCCTGGCGGCCGCCCTGTTGGCAGGCAACGCTCAGGACCGCAGCGAAGCCCTGCAGCTGGCGGAGAACGCCCTCAACGAAGATCCCAACTACGTCAATGACGCCTACCAGAAGGAACAGCTCTGGGGCGTGAAACTACGGGCCGCCACCGTGCTTCTGCTGGCCCTGCCCGAACTCAAAGCCAGCGTCGAACGGGCATCCGCCAACGCCAGCGGCCACGAAAAGGATGACGAGAGCCCCTGAAGGGGGCCTGATCCCTGGTGCGGTCGGATCATGATCTGTAGGCTGAGCCCCGTCTCCAGCCCCCAGACCCCAGCACCGGATGGCCGAGGAGCGCCCAGAAGCAGCACGCATCGAGCCGATCGCACTCCACCTGGAGATGCAGCGCTCCTACCTCGAATACGCCATGAGCGTGATCGTGGGCCGGGCCCTGCCGGATGTACGCGATGGCCTCAAGCCGGTGCAGCGGCGCATCCTGTTCGCGATGCACGAACTCGGGCTCACCCCCGACCGCCCCTACCGCAAGTGCGCCCGGGTGGTGGGCGATGTGCTCGGCAAATATCACCCCCACGGCGACCAGGCGGTCTACGACGCCCTGGTGCGGCTGGTGCAGACCTTCGCCAGCCGCCATCCCCTGCTCGACGGCCACGGCAACTTCGGCTCCGTCGATGACGATCCGCCGGCGGCGATGCGGTACACCGAAACCCGCCTGGCGCCGATCGCCCACGAGGGGATGCTTGCCGAGATCGGCAACGACACCGTTGATTTCGCCTCCAACTTCGACGGCTCCCAGCAGGAGCCCACGGTGTTACCAGCCCAGCTGCCCTTCCTGTTGCTGAACGGCTGCACCGGCATCGCCGTAGGCATGGCCACCAGCATTCCGCCCCACAACCTGGGCGAAGTGGTGGATGCCCTGATCGCCCTGATCCGCAAACCCGATCTCAGCGACGAAAAACTGCTGGAGTTGGTGCCCGGCCCCGATTTCCCCACCGGCGGCGAAGTGCTGATCGGCGCCGGCGTGCGCGACACCTATCTGGGCGGTCGGGGCAGCATCCCGATGCGGGGCGTCGCCCACATCGAAGAGGTGCAACCCGGCAAGGGCCGCCATCGGCGCGGTGCCGTGGTGATCACCGAGCTCCCCTATCAGCTCAGCAAGGCGGGCTGGATCGAAAAGCTGGCGGAACAGGTGAACGATGGCAAGATCGGCGGCATCGCCGACATCCGCGACGAAAGCGATCGCGATGGCATGCGCGTCGTGGTGGAAGTGCGCCGGGATGCCAATGCCGAAACCGTGCTGGCCGAGCTGCAGCGCCGCACGGCCCTGCAGAGCAACTTCGGGGCGATTCTGCTGGCCCTGGTCCATGGCCAGCCGGTGCAGCTGAGCCTGCGGCGCCTGCTCCAGGAATTCCTGGATTACCGCGAACTCACCATGATCCGGCGCACCACCCATGCGCTGCGCCGCTGCGAAGAACGACTTGAAGTTGTTGAAGGCCTCACCAAAGCCCTCGATGCTCTGCAAGAAGTGATCGCGATGATCACTGCCGCCGCCGATGCGGCCAGCGCCAAGGCCAGCCTGCAGGTGCACCTGGATCTGAGCGAACGCCAGGCGGATGCCGTGCTGGCGATGCCGTTGCGGCGGCTCACCGGGCTCGAGCAGGAGAGCCTGCGCAAGGAAGCCGAAGAACTCAAACTCGAGCGCACCCGGCTCAGTCATCTGCTGAACGATCGCGCCACCCTGCTGGACACCCTGGTGGCCGAACTCAGGCAGCTGAAGAAGCGCTACAACACCCCACGCCGCACCCGCCTGGTGGAAGGCGGCGACCTGCTGGTCGCCCAGCGGGCGGCGGCCGTGAGGCCCAACACCGAACTCCAGCGCCAGCAGGCCTTTAAGGCCCTGCCCCCCGACAGCCGCCTGTTGATCCAGGCCGACGGCGCCGTCAAGATCGTCACCCCCCAGATGCTCGGCCGGCTCCATCTCGATGAAGCTGCCGAGCTGGCCGAACAAGCGGCACCCGCCCAGTTGATCCTGCCGATCAGCACCCAGCCGGGCCTGCTGGCCTTCAGTGCCGATGGCCGGGTGGCGTTGCTGCGCTGGGAATTCGCCGGCCAGCAACCGGGAAGCCTGGAAAAATTCCTGCCGGAAAGCCTCAGTGAAGCGCGGCTGATTCAGGTGCTGCCCCTGCCCAGCGACGGCAGCCTGGGCCTGCTCAGCAGTGATGGCCGCTTCAAGCGTTTACCGCTGGAGGAGTTCCAGGAACTCTCCGGCCGCGCCGCCACCGTGCTCAAACTCAAGGAAGGCGTGGAGCTGCAGCGGGTGGTGGCCTGCCGCGACGGCGAAGAGCTGGTGGTGGCCAGCAGCACCGGTCGGCTGCTGCGGCTAGCGGTGAACGAAACCAATCTGCCGGTGATGGGGCGCACGGCCCAGGGTCCGATCCTGCTGCGGTTGCTACCCGGGGAAACGGTGGTGGGTGCGGCCGGAGTGCGGGCCACTGGCAGCGTGCTGCTGGCCAGCCGCCAAGGCCAGATCAAACGCCTGAGTGTCGCCAGCCTGCGGCCCTGCGAGCGGGGAGACCTCGGCCAGATCGGCTTGCGCTTCCTGCAACGGGGCGATGGCCTGGTGGATCTGCGTGACGATCAGAGCGCCGTGGTGGGCGTACGGCTGGCCCATACCGACAGCCGCAGCCTGCGTCTCCGCTCTGATGGATTGGAGGCGCAGGACTGTACCGGCACCGGCCGGCTCCTGTCCCTGCAGAAGGGCGATACCCTCCAGCAACTGGTGCCGCTGATCCATGGCTGAGAAGGCCGGGCCATGGCCTCCGCGATGGTTCCGCCGCCACCGAGATCACGCCCTGCTCTGCCTGGGCCTGATCGCTGGCCTGGCGGGCCCGGGCCTGACCGTCGCCATTGCTGCCGCCGCCGCACCACCTGCGGAGCGACCGCCTGCAGAGCAAACGATTCCACTGGCTTCGGCGGCCGGCCAGGAGCTGCTGCTGCGCCGTGAGAGCCGCCGGGCCGACTACGGCGCCCTGGCCCAGTGGCTGGAAACCCAGGCGCACCTGAGCTACTGCGGCGTGGCCAGCAGCGTGATGGTGCTCAACAGCCTGGGGCTGGCCGCCCCCCTGGCAGAAGGTCTTAAGCCCTACCGCTTCTGGACCCAGATCAATGTGTTTTCCGGGGCGGCAGCCAGAGCCCCGGTGGTCTCCGCCGCCCTGGTCTCCCGCCAGGGAATGACCCTGGCACAACTGGATGGTCTGCTGACCAGCCAGGGGGCGCGGGTGCGGAGGTACTACGGCGAGGTCCTGAGCCTGGAGCATTTCCGCTGGCTACTGAAGCGGAATCTGGCCGATCCCGACGATCGCCTGCTGGTCAACTACGACCGCCGCGCCCTGGGCCAGAGCGGAGGCGGCCACATCTCGCCCCTGGCCGCCTACGACCCCCGCAGCGACCGGGTGCTGATCCTGGATGTGGCCCGCTACCGCTATCCAGCCGTGTGGGTGACCATCCCCGACCTGTGGCAAGCGGTGCGGAGCGTGGACCGCGGCACCGGCCGTAGCCGCGGCCTGCTCACGATCGAAGCCGCTGCACCGCCGCGAGGAACGTCGCCGCCACCTGATCCCAGCTGAAGCGGCGAGCATGGTCGCGGCCGAACTGACGACAGTGCTTCTGCAGGGCGGTGTCGCGCAGCAAGGTGAGGATCGCCCCAGCCAGGGCGGCGCTATCGCGCGGCGGCACCAGCAGACCCGCCTGACCATGGGGCACCACCTCGGGAATCGCCGTGGCCGTGGTGCTCACCACCGGCAAACCGCTGGCCATCGCCTCGAGGAAGACAATGCCGAACCCCTCCTGAATCGATGGCAGGCAGAAAATCGCAGCTCGCTGGTACCAGGCCCGCACCTGCTGATCGGAAGCCAGGGCACCGAGCAGCTGCACCGAGGCGCCGATCCCCAACGCAGCTACCTGCTGGCAGAGGGCCCCATGCTCGGGTCCGTCACCGATCACCACAAGTCGGGCCTGCGGCAACTGGGCGAGCACCAGCGGAAAGGCCGCCAGCAGATCGGTGACCCGCTTGCGGGCGTACTGCCGGGCGACGCAGAGAACGGTGAAGGGTTCGCGACCGGCATCCAGCTGCGCCAACGCGTCGGATTCGATGCTGGGCACCCAGAGCGTGAGATCAATCCCCTCCGGCACCACCACCAACCGCTCAGCTGGGACGCCGTAATCGGCCTGGATGCGCTCACAGCAATAGCGGCTCGTGCTCAGCACCAGGGCAGCGCGACGGGCATTCAGGCGCTCAAGGCGCGAGAGCGACCACAGCATCAGCCGCGGCCAGCCCCGCTCACAGCGCGCCTCTTCGGCCAGCACCCCCTTGATGGAGCAGGCATAGGCGACACCGGCGCGACCGGAAACGCGAAAGCCGTCGATATCGAAGCCGATGCAAAGGTCGTAGCGGCCGCGGGCCAGCCGGCGCGGCAGGGTGAGATTGAACCAGAGCCGTCGCAGCAACAACGACCTGGGCCAGCGGCCCAACGGCGCCAGGCGCTCCACCTGATGGCCCTGATCCTGCAGGCTGCGGGCCAGACCACCGATGGCCACAGCAGTACCGCTACCACTGGCGGCATCCTGCAACCAGGAATCAAGGAAAGCGATGCGCATCAAAGCGACGGTCGAGGGCAGGCAAAATGCTCCACGGCTGGCAGCAACCATCACCCGAAGGCAGGCCACCAGGCAGAGTCAAATGACCTTAAGAGACTGCTGAACAAGCGGTCTCGGCCCTGGTTGAGCACCCCATCGCCAGCAGGCAAACCAGTGGTCAGTGGCGTTCTGAAAGGGCCGCCAGAACACCAATCGGGGCTTCTGAAGAGTTGTTCAGCAATCTCTCCATCCGCTGATCAGCAGCTCACCCCGCAGCGGAGCGACCCGGTAAAGCCCCCCAGACCGCAGCTCTCGGTCACACCCGGGCCGCCAGGCCACCAGGTTCAAGCATCAACTTGCTGTTGCGCAGCTCCTCGGCCATCGCAATCGGATAATCGCCGTCAAAACAGGCCGTACAGAAATGGCCTGAATCACTCTGGGCAGCATCCACCATTCCCTGTTTGCTCAGATAGGCGAGTGAATCCACCCCCAGGTGAGCACTGATCTCGGCCAGGGTGAGCCGGGCAGCAATCAATTGATCCTGGGTGTCGGTATCAATGCCGTAAAAACAGGGATGGGTGACGGGTGGCGAACTGATGCGCATGTGCACTTCGGTGGCGCCGGCATCCCGCAGGGCCTGCACCAGCTTGCGGCTGGTGGTGCCCCGTACGATCGAATCGTCGATCACCACCACCCGTTTGCCGGCCAGCACATCCGGCAAGGGATTGAGCTTCACGCGGATGCCGGCCTCCCGCATCGCCTGGGTGGGCTGGATGAAAGTGCGACCCACATAGCGGTTCTTGATCAGACCATCAGCGAAGGGGATACCACTGGTCTGGGAATAGCCAATGGCAGCAGGGATACCGGAATCTGGAACGCCAATCACGATGTCAGCAGCGACCGGGGTTTCCCGAGCAAGCACCTCACCGATGCGCACGCGATAGCTATAGAGCGATTCGCCAAAAAAGCGACTATCAGGACGGGCGAAATAGATCATCTCGAAAACACAGAGCTTGGCTGGCTCCTGGCACCACTGGATCCGCTCCGGCGTTGGATCACCCTGGCGGAAATGGATCATTTCACCAGGCTTCACATCATCTTCGAAGTGGGCACCGATGATATCGAGCCCACAACTTTCACTACTGGCTACCCACTGGGCCTGGCTCGACTCGCCCAGATGACCGAACACCAAGGGCCGCACACCATGGCCATCCCGCAGGGCAAAAAGCCCCTCCGGGGTGCCGATCAACAGACTGAAGGCACCGCGACAGCGAGCAGCGGCCTGACGAATCGCCTCACTCCAGCCAGCACCAGCATCCACCGCCTGCTGCAACGCAAATGCAATCAGCTCGGAGTCAGTGGTGGAGGTAAATTCACTGGCGAGATGGTCCAAGGCCAGTCGCAACTCGGCCGCGTTGACGAGGTTGCCGTTATGGGCCAGAGCAAAAGGGCCGAGCCGGGTCATCAACACCACGGGCTGGGCATTGCAGGCCTTACTGCTGCCGGTGGTGGAATAACGGTTATGGCCGATGGCCAGCTCACCCGGCATGCGTTCGAGAACGGCCTGGTCAAACACCTGGCTCACCAGGCCCATGTCCTTGTGCAGACGCACCTGGTCGCCCTGAAACACAGCGATCCCAGCCGATTCCTGGCCGCGATGCTGCAGGGCGTACAGCCCGAAATAGGTGAGGTTGGCCACCGCCTGGCCGGCCGCCATCACCGCAAACACGCCACAGGCTTCCTCAGGCTTGTCGGGTCGCTCGGCGAGCGCCGCGTCCAGCGACTCAACCTGCGTGGTTCGATCGACGGAGGCACCGGCTCGGAAGCGGGCCGGCTCTGGCTCGTCGAAGGGCACGGGGCGCATCACCATTACCAACGTTCATCCTGACGCATGGGCTTCCTTCAGTGCTCCGGGGGAGGTGCGGCCTGGCCCATGCGGCGGGGAATGGCCTGCTCAAAGGCCTGCTTGAGATCGGCCACCGGCAGATCCAGCAGCGGTGCTCCGGCCTGCACGAGCGTGAATTGCCGGCCCGATTCCACCACGCCAAGGCATTGGGCCGGAACGGCGACACCAGCGGCGGCGGTGGCCTCAAGGGCGTCCTGCCAGGCCACGGTCTGGGCCGGTGGCACCGTGACCAGCACCCGGGCTCCGCCTTCGGCGAACAGCAGGCGGTCGAGACGAGCGCCGCTGGCTGGAATCTCCAGATGGGCGCCGAGGCCCGAAGCCATGCTTGCCTCCGCCGCCGCCACCGCCAGGCCACCGTCACTGAGATCGTGAGCGGAAGCCACCAGACCAGCAGCAATCGCCCGCCGCAGAAAGGCCTGCACGGAGCGCTCCAGGTCCAGATCCACCTCCGGCGGACGACCGGTGAGCTGGCCGTGGATCACCTCCAGATAGCTGCTGCCCGCCAGGGACACGCGGGCATCGGGCGAGGCCAACGCTTCAGCGCCAGCCTCCAAGGGCGCGCCCAGCAACCAGATGGCATCGCCGGGATGACGCCAGGCCAGACCAGTAATCCGGGCCAGATCATGGACGAGCCCCACCATGCCCACCACTGGCGTGGGATGGATCGGTTGCATGCTGCCGTCCGGCAGCCGCGTTTCGTTGTAGAGGGAAACGTTGCCACCGGTCACCGGGGTGTCGAGGGCAGCGCAGGCGGTGGACAGACCGCGGCAGGCCAGGGCCAGCTGCCAGTAGCCGCTGGCGGTGTCGGGCGAAGGGAAGTTGAGGTTGTCGGTGACCGCCAGCGGTTCGGCGCC
>CAMBZX010000085.1 GCA_945872185.1 Synechococcus sp. UW140
GCCCGGCGATCTCGCCGGCCGCCTTGGTGGCCTGCCGCTGGGCATCGGTGAAGTAGGCCGGCACCGTGATCACCGCCTGCTGCACCGTGTCCTCCAGCGCCGCTTCGGCCCGCTGTTTGAGGCTGCGCAGGATCAGGGCTGAGATTTCCTCGGGGCTGTACGGCTTCTCCCCGAGCCGCACCTGGCCGTCGCTGCCCATCTGCCGTTTGATCGAACGCACGGTGCGCTCGGGAGCTGCGGCGAACTGGCGCAGCGCCGTCTGGCCCACCAACAGCTGCCCCTGGGCATTGGTCCCCACCACCGAGGGCAGCAACAGTTCGCCCGCCTCATCGGGGATCACCCAGGGCTGGCCGCCATCGAGGGCCGCCACGAGGGAGTTGGTGGTGCCGAGATCAATGCCGACAACGGTGGCCAT
This sequence comes from Synechococcus sp. UW140, assembly GCA_945872185.1. Taxonomy (GTDB): domain Bacteria; phylum Cyanobacteriota; class Cyanobacteriia; order PCC-6307; family Cyanobiaceae; genus Cyanobium. The sequence goes on from CAMBZX010000085.1 coordinate 416, forward strand.
GGGGAAGCAGAGCGAGTGGAGCAGGGAAGGGAGCGGAACGAATCTGTACGAACCAGAACGAACCAGAACAGGGGGCCGGGAACCGGACGAGGATCGGATCCGCCGGGTGCCGCCGGGGCGCTTGGGCTTCAGGGGCCTGCCACCAGCACCTGGGCCTCGCGCAGCAGGGCGCTGTGCCACAGATAGCCCCGCACCGCCTCCTCCACGACCCGGCCGGCCGCCAGGTCGGCGCCCCCCGGCCGCTGCCCGAGGGCCCGCATCCGCTCCGGATCGAAGGGCAGGCCGACGCTGTCGATCGGCTCCAGGCCATGGGCCTGCAGCACCTCCAGCAGGGAGCTGCGGATCAGGCTGATGCCCTCGCCGGCGCTGCTCGCCAGGCTGGCGCTGCGCTCTGGTTCCAGTGGCGGCTGCGATCGCGCCAGCGGCCCTGGCTCCGGTCGCCCGTGCCGTAGCTGCTGCAGCAGCCCTCGCCGCAGCTTCGCCCACAGGCCCGGATCGGAGGCCTGCGCCTCCTGGCGGAGCGGTGGGCTGGCCTGCTGCGTCTCCAGCACCTGACGCCAGTGGATTTCGGCCCGGTCCAGGGCATCGAGCACCGGCAGCAGATCGCGCACCAGGGACTGTTGTTGCTGACGCAGCTGGGCCTGCTGCTGGGCGCGTTCGCGGGGGGAGGACATCGGCTGGCGTTCTGGGCGGTGGTTCAGAAGGTGAGACGCAGCAGTTCGTCGAGGCTGAGCCGGCAGGCGTTGCGGACGCCGGCCTCGATCGATGCCACCGCCTCCGGATCGAGCTGCGCCACCAAGGGGCCGGGCTGGAGCGGATCGCCCCGATGTTCGCCCGCGGCGCGGATGGCGTCGTAGGCGGCCCGGATCTGCTGAAACTGCTGCGGATGGCTGTGGGCTGGGAACTGGCGCAGCTGGCGGTGATAGGCCGCCTTGACCTCGGCGTTGCTGGCCTCGGGTGCCACACCGAGCAGCGCATAGGGATCAGCCATGGCTACAGGTCCATGAAGGTGCGGCGCCGACCGCGCTGGCGTGGCGCCGGTTCATCATCCCCGTTGTCTGCGGCCATGCGGCGCTCCAGGTCGGGCAGCATCGCCTGCAGTTGCTCTTCGCTGAGGGGCTCCATGCTCTCCTCCCTGGCCCGGGCTGCGAGCATGCCCTGGATGTCGAAGCTGTCGATCAGCTGTTGCCAGCTGGGGCATGGCTGCATCGATTGGGCCTTGCGGTGCGCCAGCTCGCGGTCGTAGCTCTCCTCCGCCCACCAGCGTTCGCGCCGGCAGGCGGCCAGGGCTTCGCTGTCCTGCTGGCGGCGGGCCAGTTCAAAGGCCTGATCCGCCAGGCGTTCGTAGGGGGTGGTCAAAGTGCGCTGCATCGTGGCCAGGGCCAGCAGCAGCAGGGGGTTCTGGGGATCCTGGCGGCGCAGCTCCTCGACGATCGCCAGCCAGGGCTTGGTGCTGGTGAGCAGCCGCAGATCCAGCAGGACCCGCGGCAGCAGTCGTTCCGGCTGGTGGCTGCGGCGCAGCAGCCGCGTGGCCTCCTGGCGCAGGGCCTCCTGGCGTCGTAGGCGCAGGCCCGCCAGCAGCAGCAGGCTCTGCAAGGCCCGCTCGCCGTGGGTCGTGCCCGGCGCCGCGGCCAGTGCTTCGAGCTCAGCCAGGCGCGACGCGATCTGGCTGCGCATGGCCTTGCTGGTGCGCAGCGTGAAGCGCTGGATGGCCACGAGGATGGCGGTGATCGCCTCCACCTGCTCCAGCGGTGGCAGCGCAGCGATCAGGGTGTCCCAGCGGACCGCGGCCTCCAGCAGATTCAGGTTCACCTTGTTCAACTGCAGCCCGGCGGAGCCATCGCTGCAGGCGTCCGGCTGCGGCAACAGATGGTCCCCGAAGATCCGCAGCGCCTGCAGCGCGGGGCCTGTCTCGGCGGTGGCGCTGAGCACGTTGGCCAGGTCAAGCACATCCTTGCGGCTGAGGGCATCCAGCCAGGCTGGAATCATGGTTTGCTCGGGTTCGGGCTGGAGCGTGATCCCGAAGCTGGCGCCGTGTTGCCGCTGCAGCCGCAGGCGTTCGGCCGATTGCCCGCTCTGCTGCAGCGCCTCGTCGAGCACCTCATACACGGGGTTGCCGCGGCAGCCGTTATCGAGGGCTTGCCAGAGCAGGGAGATGGCGTGGCCGTCTTCCCCCATCACATAGGCGAGCATCCCCTGGCGACCGATCACATCCGGCAGCCCCGGCGCCAGTTGGTGGGCCATCTCGACGTTGCGGCGTGCCTGCTGACGCCTCCCCAGCCGCAGATGCTGGTCTGCCTGCCAGCAGTGCAGACGGGCCTGGGTGGCGGTGAGCAGGGGCTGGGGCCAGGCGGCGGGGCTGTCACGGGCCGCGCGGCGCACCCAGCTCTGCAGCTGGCTGGCCAGCCGCTCGGCTTCCGGCCAGGTGTCGTCGTCGCCCTGATCGAGCAGGGGGTAAAGGCGCAGGGCGAGCTCGGGATCCAGGGATGGCCGGTCGACGATCGGCCGCCAGCAGCGGATCGCCTCCGTCGGCGCTTCCCGCTCCAGGGCCTGTTGGCCGGCCAGCAGCAGCAACGGACGGCGCAGCGCCGCCAGTTCCGGTACGGCGGCCAGCACCAGGCGTTCGTGGTTCAGCAGCAGCTGGGCGGCGCAGAGCAGGTTCTGTTGGCGCAGCTGATGGAGCAGCTCCAGGGCCAGGGCCAGCCCCCGGCGCGGCAGATCCCGCCGCTCCAGATCGAGCAGTTCCCCCGGACGTTGCTCGGTGCGGGCGGCCATGGCGAGGGCGACCGCCGCCCTGGCGGGGTGATCGTCCTGGTGCAATGCCGCCGCGGCGGCATTGGTATCGCCCGCTTCCAATGTGGCCCAGGCCCGCCAGAGGCCGGCGAGGTCGCCGGGGGAGGCGGGACCGGTCATCTGCCGGAACTGGCGCTGGGCATGGGTGGGGTCGCCGTCCAGCAGGCTGAGCACGCCGGCGGCCCAGTGGATCTGCTGGGGCTGGAAACGCTGGCGCTGCTGGCGCACCAGCTCGCGCACCCGCTCCGGCTGCCCGCTGATCAGCAGCAGCTTGAGATAGGCCCCGGCGTACTCCAGCGGCAGGCTGCCGGCCTCGAAGCTTGCCTGCAGCAGCGCCAGGCCCCGCTCCGGTTGGCCCCGCTCCAGCCAGAGCCGTGCCAGCAGGTACTGGGGCTCCCCCGGCTGGCCCAGGTCCACTGCCCTGGCGAGGGCCGTTTCGGCCCGTTGCGATTGCCCCTCCGCCAGTGCCTGCCGACCCTCCAGACACCAGAGCTGGGCCTCGCTGGGTCGCAGCTTCAGATCGGGCTGGCGCCGCAGGGCCTGCTCGCGCACGCGCAGGGCCTGGCTGTAGCGCTGCCGTGCCACCAGATCCGTCAGCTTTTGTTGCAGAAGTTGGAGTTCGCCTGCCTTGCCGGCGGCAGATGGACTCGGCCGGGGGGATAGGGGCGCGGCGGCAGCCGAACCCTCGCGGTGGGGGCGGGCAGGAGTGCCGCCAGCCTGAGGCCGTCCCTTGGTGGGCGGTCGGGAGATTGTCTCTGGTGGCGAATCGCTTGCGGCTGATGTCCACAGGGGCATCCTGGCCGGATCCCCATAGACATGACCCGCTGCTCTCAGGGTGCGGTAACGCTCCTGGACACGGCGCTTCTGCTCCGGGCCCAGGGGTGTTGCATCCACAAAGATCCCATCGCAGAGGAGGCGACCGGCGAACGGGCAGAGGGCCGTTTCCACCAGGCAGCCGCCAGGGCCGATGATCTGGCCTGGCGACTGGGTGAGGCCGGCCACGCTGTAAGCCGCCTGCCATTCCTGATCGAGAAAGATCGCGCCATTCTTGAGATCCTTCACAAACAGCCACTGGCTGGGGCGGAGCTGCCGCAGCGCCTCGATCACCTCGCCATCGGGCTGGAGCTGGCGCCGGCGCAGCTGCCTGACGGCTCGCTCGAGCAGATCGGGCTGCTGCTGTAACTGGTGGCGGGCCGCCTGCAGCATCGTCCTGGGGTCCCCAGGGATCGACTTTCTGAGCAGCTGATGGACGGCCAAGGCCACCTGCTTGTAGGTGTCCATGAAGCGCCGCGCTTCTTCCGGCGTCAGCAGGGCCCCTTCGTGTCCCTTCACACCCCTGCCAGCACCTTGGCCTCGTCTTCGGTGCTCACCACCCGGCCGCTGTCTTCAAAGCCCTCGATCTGATCGAAGTTGAGATAGCGGTAGAGCTCATCAGCGACCGGGTCGATCTTGGTGGCGGCGATGGCCAGGTATTCGGCGGGAGTGGGGATGCGGCCCAGCTGGGCGCAGACCGCCGCCAGTTCGGCGCTGCCCAGATACACTTGGGCGCCATTGCCGAGGCGGTTGTTGAAGTTGCGGGTGCTGGTGGAGAACACCGTGGTGTTGTCCTCCACCCGGGCCTGGTTGCCCATGCACAGCGAACAGCCGGGCATCTCCATGCGGCTGCCGGCGGCTTCGAAGGTGGCGTAGTAGCCCTCCTGTTTGAGTTTCTCCTCGTCCATGCGGGTGGGCGGGCAGACCCAGAGTTGGGCCTGATTGGCACCCTGACCCTCCAGCACCTTGGCAGCGGCGCGGTAGTGGCCGATGTTGGTCATGCAGGAGCCGATGAACACCTCGTCGATCCGTTCGCCTGCCACCTCCGAGAGCAGCTTGACGTTGTCGGGGTCGTTGGGGCAGGCCAGGATCGGCTCTTGGAGTTCATCGAGGTTGATCTCAATCACGGCGGCGTAGTCGGCATCGGCATCGGCCTCCAGCAGCACCGGATTGGCTAGCCAGGCTTCCATCGCCTTGATGCGCCGCGCCAGGGTGCGGCCATCCTGATAACCGCGGGCAATCATGTTCTTCATCAGCGCCACATTGCTGCGCAGGTATTCGCTCACCGTCTCCACCGACAGCTTGATCGTGCTGCCGGCGCAGGAACGCTCGGCGGTGGCATCGGTGAGTTCAAACGCCTGCTCGAGTTTGAGATCGGGCAATCCCTCCATCTCCATGATCCGGCCGGAGAAGATGTTTTTCTTGCCGGCTTTCTCCACCGTGAGCAGACCCTGCTGGATCGCCACATAGGGGATGGCGTTGACCACATCGCGCAGGGTGACCCCCGGCTGCAGCGAGCCGGAGAACTTCACCAGCACCGATTCGGGCATGTCCAGCGGCATGGCGCCGATGGCGGCCGCAAACGCCACCAGACCCGAGCCGGCCGGGAAGGAGATGCCGAGCGGGAAGCGGGTGTGGCTGTCGCCGCCGGTGCCGACGGTGTCGGGCAGCAGCAGGCGGTTGAGCCAGCTATGGATGATGCCGTCGCCGGGGCGCAGGGCGACGCCGCCACGGGAGCTGATGAAATCGGGCAGTTCGGCGTGGGTTTTGAGATCCACCGGCTTGGGATAGGCGGCGGTGTGGCAGAAGCTCTGCATCACCAGATCAGCCGAGAAGCCCAGGCAGGCCAGCTCCTTCATCTCATCGCGGGTCATCGGCCCGGTGGTGTCCTGGCTGCCGACGGTGGTCATCAGCGGTTCGCAGCTGGTGCCGGGGCGCACACCCACCAGGCCGCAGGCCTTGCCCACCATCTTCTGGGCCAGGGTGAAGCCCTTGCCGCTGTCCGCCGGGGCGCTGGGGCGGATGAACAGCTCCGAGGGCGGCAGACCCAGCTGGGTGCGCACCTTATCGGTGAGCGAGCGGCCGATCAGCAGGGGGATGCGGCCGCCGGCCCGCACCTCATCGCTGATCGTGCTGGGCTTGAGTTCGAAGTGGGCCACGATCTCGCCGGCCTGCGCTTCGCCGGCGGCGCGCTCGATGGTGCCGGCATAGGGGCGAATCGTGATCACATCACCGGAGTTGAGGGCGCTCACATCGCACTCAATCGGCAGGGCACCAGAATCCTCGGCGGTGTTGAAGAAGATCGGCGCGATCTTGCCGCCCAGGATCACACCCCCAGAGCGTTTGTTCGGCACATGGGGAATGTCGGTACCGGTGTGCCACAGCACCGAGTTGATGGCCGATTTGCGCGAGCTGCCGGTGCCCACCACATCGCCCACATAGGCCACGGGATGGCCTTTTTGCTTGAGTTCGGTGATCAGCGCCAGGCCGCCGGGCATGCGGGTTTCCAGCATCGCGTTGGCGTGCAGGGGGATGTCCGGGCGGGTGGTGGCGTGGGTGGCGGGGGAGAGGTCGTCGGTGTTGGTTTCGCCCTCCACCTTGAACACGGTGACGGTGATCTCCACAGCCAGTTCCGGTTTGGCGGTGAACCATGCGGCGTTGGCCCAGCTGTCCACCACCTGGCTGGCGTAGGCATTGGTGGCGGCCAGTTCCAGCACGTCGTTGTAGGCGTCGTAGACGAGCAGGGTGCGGCTCAGGCCGGTGGCGGCGGCAGCGGCGATGGTGGGATTGGCGTTGGAGAGCAGGGCAATCAGGGCGGCGACGTTGTAGCCGCCGATCATGGTGGCGAGCAGCTGCACCGCTGCGATCGGGTTGACCAGGGGGCTGGTGGCGCTGCCCTGGGCAATGGCACTCAACCAGGTGGCCTTCACGTAGGCGGCCTCATCGACGCCGGGCGGAATTCGCTCACTCAGGAGCTCCAGCAGGAACTCCTCCTCGCCGGCCGGGGGCTGCTGCAGCAGCTCGGTGAGCGCCTGGGCCTGGGGCGCTGTCAGCGGCAGGGCCGGCACCCCCAGGGCCTCGCGCTCGGCCGCGGCGGCGCGGTAGGCGGGCAGCAGCTCGGCGGGGGAGAGGGGGGCGGTGGTCATTCCGTTCGGCTCAGCGCGTGGCATGGCGTCCATTTTCCGCTCTGGTCGGCACCCCCCTTGGTGGCAATGGCGACAGGTTGGGGCCAGGCTTCGGCTGCCGAATCCAGCGCAACGCCTGGTCAGAGCCGCGAGCAGGCGGCGGTTGCCCGGGCCAGGCCGGTGCCGCCGAGGCTGATCACGGCAACGCTGGAGTTTGAGCTGCGCTGCACGATGTTCAGATCAAAGGCCAAATCTTCGGCTCCGGAGCAGGGCGGGGCTGGTGCGGTCTGGGGTGACGGACGCCTTGATCGTCGTTGGGTGGCTCTCGCCAAGCCAGGGTTGTTTTGATCCCCTGCGGATCGTTCACAGCGATGCATCGCCATGGACGATCCAGTAGCCGTCCATCATGCTGTAGCATCGAGGTGGTTCAAAGATTTCTCTCCAGCAAGCTGACAACTTCCTTCAGGGCTTTCGGCGGATCAGGTTCATAGTTTCTTCTTTCAGGTCCATGACGATTTACGTAGGCAACCTCTCCTTCGACGCCGAGGCAGAGGATGTCCGTCAACTGTTCGGTGAGTACGGCGAGGTCAGCAAGTGCAGCCTCCCCCTCGACCGTGACACCGGCCGCAAGCGCGGTTTTGCCTTTGTGGAAATGGCCAACGCGGCCGACGAAACCAAGGCGATCGACGATCTTCAGAACGTCGAATGGATGGGTCGCACCATTCGTGTCAACAAAGCTGAGCCCCGCACCGGCGGTGGTGGCGGCGGCGGTGGCGGTGGCTACGGCGGTGGTGGCGGCGGCGGCGGCTATGGCGGCGGCGGTGGTGGTGGCGGTGGCCGCGGCCGCTACTGATCCATTGTCCTGTTGAAGGGGTTCAGCCTGCGGGCTTGATTCCCTCCCAACCGTCCCCTGCTGGGGACGGTTTTTTTTGGCTCTGATCGGTTGTTGGTGGGCTGCGGCTGCGATCAGAATCGCGACCTGGCGCTTGCACGGCCCTGGCCGCTGCCGGTCACGGGCCCTGGGCCCTGGGGACTTGGTGTTCTGCAACGCGCCACCAAGCTGGCTCCGGTTCCAGCTCCACGCCCGCCTTGCCAGTCGAGCGGTTGTTGTTGCGGCTGGATTTCCCAGGAGCGCCTTACCCCTAGATCCGCGCACAGAGTCGGGGGCATTTTCGCGCCCGAGGAGACTCAAGCCGGAATCAGGCTGAGACAGCAGGGGAAGGATTTCGACGGGCTGGCTCGAGCCGATCGCTTGGGCAGCCTGAATTCCTGAACGCCAGACCTGCCTGAAGCACGGTTCGGGCAAGATTCAGTCTGAGGCCGCGTTGGGTGATGGTCTGGAGCGTGTGCGGGCTTTTCCGATCAGAACAAGCTGCGTGCAGCACGCTTCCAGGGTCTCAGGCTCCGGCTCCGGCCAGGCTGGCCTTGTGCTGCTCCCATTCGCGGCGAAAGAGTAGAAACAGGTACTCGGGCGACTTATAGCTCTTGGGTAGACTGTTGTGGAGAATCTCTAGTCTGTCCCAGCAGACGGTGCGCTGAATCTGTTTGAGGGTGCAGCCTTCCTTCAGCAGAAGTCGCATCGCTTTGCAGTACATCGGATATTTCGCCTCCAGTTGGCCAATGGTGAGGCCGGGGGCTGTTGATTCCGTCATGTCATGGCTCGCTGGGGTAAAGGTGTCGTCCGATTTCTTGCACTTTGCAGGCATCTGGTTGCCGGCTGCGTTGCTCCATGGTGCAACCAGCGTTCTTGGGCCGATGCAGCTCTGCCCTGTCCCACACCTGGGATCCTTGCCATCTTAGATGCCTGTTGAACCCAGAGGCGATGGCTGCCCTAGAACAGAACGATCCTCTGGGGGCAACGCGTGGATACGACAGGAGGGCTAGCAGTTCTGGGGATGTCGGCGTTGTTGGTGGTGATGATCATGATTGTCTCGAAAACTGACGGTAAGAATTCCTGAGCCTGGCAAGAGTTGTTAATCGCTGAGATGCGTTTTGCGGATTGGCAGCAGGCCTTCCGCAGTGGTCAGGCGGCCCGCTTGCTGATTCCAGAGGATGTAGTCGAAACAGGTGGGGATGTCGCGCAGGCCCAGCAGAGTGATGCCGGTGAGAAGTTGACTGTTGCGATTCTGGCAGGCCCTCAGCCTGTAATTCGGAATCGCAGCGCAGAGATGGTGGATGGCGTGACAGCCGATATCGGCCGAAAACCAGTCGAAAATCGCAGGCATTGTGAGATTGCTGGTGCCTTCGAGCGTGCCGGCCATGGAGTCCCAGTCGTTATCGCTATGGGCATAGGAGCCTGGGAAGTTGTGCTGCACGAAGAAAATGCAGATGAAGATCGCTGCGCCGCAGGTCATCACTGGCGCATAGATCAGCCAGAAATTGCCGGCTCCGACCAACGTTGCCATCAGCCACCACAGGCTGATGACCGCAATATTGTTGAGCAGCAGGTCAATGAACTCTTCGGGGCTATGCCAGTAGCGGCTCTTGTGTTTGGCCAGCAGCTCGGACCAGGAGGTCTGGGGGTTGGCCTGCAGGCGCTGGATGGCATCGGGGATGAAGCCCCATAGACCCAGCAGCAGCTCCACCCGCGGCTTGATCACCAGGTAAAAGAATCCCCCCGGAAATAGCATCAGCGGATGGCGCAGCCAGCGGTAGAGCCTCTGAGCTCCAGGCTCCATCTGCTGATACTTCTCCACGCTCACCAGGGCTGAGGGGCCCTTGTAGCGCTCCCAATTGCCGTTATGACGATGGTGAAACTCATGACCCCGGGACCAGGGCAGCTGGGGGATCGCTGCCACCACCCCCAACAGGAACCCGAGCCAGCGGTTGGCTCTGCGGCTGCGGAACAGGGAGTAATGGCCGCAGTCGTGCATCAGCGAGAAGCAGCGCGCCAACAGCAGCACCATCGCGGCCAGCACCGGAGGCAGCAGCCAGGGGGCTCCGTGCAGGCACCACAAAGCCAGCCACCACAGGCCCGCATAGGGCACCAGAGTGTTGACCAGCTGCCAGGCCCCGATCCAGTCGGAGCTGGTCATGAACGGTTTCAGTTCGAAATCCGTTCGCGTTGGTGCTGATTCGATTGGTGTGCCGCTGCCAGTGCCCCCCGGGGAAGCGTTTGGGCTCAGGAGAGCGGGCTGGGCCGGTCCATGGGTCAAGAAAACCGTTCCGGGAGTTGATCTCAACCTAGTCCCGCTCCGCCTGTCGCCGCCGGGGCCAGCCAGCCGGCGGCCTCAGGTTTCTGGATAGAGCAGCTCGGCCAGTTCGTCGGGATCGACGTCGTAGACGCGGGCCAGGGTGGTTTCGATGGCGCTGGTCACCACATCGGGCAGGAAGCGCATGGAATTGAGGGCGTCATCGGCGATCTCATCGGTGAGCAGGGGTTCGCCACCCAGCTTCTCGTCGTTGATGACGGCCATCACCCAGCTTTGATAAGCGGTGACGAGGTCGTTGAACTCGAGCTCCGGGTCGTTCAGGTCCAGGGCCATCGGGGCTCTCCAGGAGAATGTCTCTGCAGTTTGCCCGTTGCCGTCCCCGGTGGCAGGTGCGTGCTTTCTCCATGACAGACCCCACCGCGCTCCAGGCCACCCTGGTGGATTTCGCCCTCACCGAGCTGGTGCGTCAGCACCGGGACAGCTTTCCGCCCCTATGGACCTCCGAGAGCTGGGCCAAGTTGTTGATCTGGCTGGCCCTCAACTGCGGCTGCTCCAGCGAAACCGCAGCCCTGGAGGCTTTCGCCGCCGCTCTCGGGCCGGCCCTGACCCGACGCCTGCGCCGGGTGTACTTCGAGCGCGAACTCAACGACCTCAACCTGCAGTTGATGGCTGATCCGGCCGAACAGCAGGTGCTGGCTCTGCCGCTGGACCCCCTGGCCAGCCCTGGCCGGCCCGATCTCGACCAGGTGGCCCTGGCGCTGCAGCAGGTGGGCCTGGCTGATCGGCTGGTGACCGATCGGGATCGCTGGCAGGCCCTGGAGGGGCTTTGGGCTCTGCCCTGGGCTCCTTAGGCTTGGACGCGCTGGACAGGGATGGGCGGATGCGGTTGATCGGCAGCTTCCACAACGCCGGCTATGGGGCCCTTGCCGATGGCGTGATGGCCTTGTTCGAGCGTCGCCCGGATCTGCAGTGTCCTGGCGTTGCCTTTGGGCCCGAAGGCAGCGAGCCCGCCTCCGAGCCCGCCAAGGTGTCCACCGACATCAGCCTGGTGGCGATCGATCGTTCTGATCCCGAGGCCTATGCCCTGGCGGAGGTGATCGTGCGTGGCGTCACGGCTGGTCTGCATCGCTACCTGGAGGAGCGCCCCAGGTTGCGGGAGTGCTGTCCGCAGCAAGCCCTGTTCGTCAACCCGATCTTCAATCTGCAGCGCTACGCGCCGGGGGAGGGCTTCAAGCGCTGGCATTGCGACTGGACGATCAGCGACGAGGCCACTGAGCCCGTGCACCGGGTGCTGGCCTGGATCCTCTATTGCAACGACGTGCCCGAAGGCGGCACTGAGTTCCACTGGCAGGAGCACCACGAGCAGGCCGAGCGGGGCAAGCTGCTGATCTTTCCGGCGGGCCTCTCCCACATCCATCGGGGCCGGGTGAGCCACGAGCACAGCAAGACGATCGCCACCGGCTGGATCAATGCCGGCCGGCTGGAGGACTATCTGGCAAGGCTGGCCCGAGGCTGAAGCGACGAGCCCGGGCTGGCTGATCGGCCCCTCAAGGCTGGAGGTGATTCAACCCGTGAACGACCGCGGCTGAGGTTGTACTCGGCACGCGCCGGCCCTGCCGGAGGTTCAGGTTCAGGCTGGGCTGGCCGGATTCCGATGGCCAGGCCATCGCCGCGTCCATCTGTTGGGGCCAGTCCAGGCCGATGCTCAGGCGCTGGGGCGATCCCAGGTCTTGAGTACCCAGGCGATCTCGCCATGGTCCCAGCCGCAGTTGTCGAACAGGACCACGGCCTGATCGTCGTCGGCTTCCAGCAGGCGCTGGGCGAAATCCTTCACCAGGGTGGCCGGACTCAGCGCAAAGCCGGCGGACTCGGCCACGGCCGCGAC
>CAMBZX010000086.1 GCA_945872185.1 Synechococcus sp. UW140
CCTGCTCCAGCAGCACCACAGTGCTGCCGCCGTAGCGCCGGCTGTCCCGCAGCCGCCAGCCGCTTGGCGGTGCGGGCACCCGCCCACTGGGGCACTCCCACACCAGGGTGCCGGCGGCGCTGAGCCAATGGCCTCGGGCCACGGCGGCGGCGATGGCGCTGTGCAGATCGGCGGGCCAGGGGGGGTCGGCGTAGATCAGATCAAAGCAACGGCAGCCCAGGGCGGGCGCCTCTCCCTGCTGGTGCCTCCCGTTGGCCCCTGCTGGGCGTCCTCCGGCGCCGGCTTCAGCGCCAGCCGCCGGGCTGTGCACCGTGGCAACTGCCGCGATCTGGCCAGCTCCAGCTTCAGCCGTTCTGGCGATGGCCCCAGCACCGCCGCGCTGGGGCCGCTGCAGCCAGGACAACACCTCGGCCTGCACCACCTCAAGGATTGGGGGCGGATCCTGCTGTCTGAGGCCGCCGGCTACCGCCGCCAGATTGGCCCGGGCGATGGCGGCGATGCGTCGGTCCTGCTCGACGGCCACCACCTGGGAGGCCCCCCGCTGCAGGGCTTCGCAGGCCATCACGCCACTGCCGCAGCAGAGGTCCAGCCAGCGACAGCCGGCCAGCTCCGGTGCCAGCAGATTGAACACCGCCTGGCGCACCCGGGCGGCGGTGGGCCGGGCCAGCTCGCCGGGGGGGCTCTGCAGGCGACGCCCGCCGCTGAGACGCAGGCTCACCGTTGGGCCACCCAGTCGAGCCAGCGCTGCAACATCGCCACACCGACGGGCCCCGACTTCTCGGGATGGAATTGGCAGGCGGCGATGTTGTCCTGCCAGATCGCTGCCGTCACCGGGGTACCGGCCCAGTCCACCCAGGCGGTGACGCTCTCGGCTCGCACGGGGGCGGCGGCGTAGGAGTGCACGAAGTAGACCCAGGCGTCGCGGTCGTCGCTGCCCAGCAACGGGCTGGCCATCCCCGGCAGCAGCGGCGCCCAGCCCATGTGGGGGATCGGATGCTGGGGCACCCGGGGCAGGGCCTTCACCTGGCCGGCCAGCAGGCCCAGGCCGGGGCTCTGGCCCTCGTCGCTGCCTTCGAACAACAGCTGCAGGCCCAGGCAGATGCCGAGCAGGGGGCGGCCGGCCTCGCAGGACCCCTGGATGGCCTCCACCAACTGGCCTTGATGCAACCGTTCCATCGCCGGATCGAAGGCGCCCACCCCCGGCAGCACCAGGGCGGCGCAGCCTTCCATGGCGGCGGCGTTCTGGATCGGGATGATCTCGGCGCCGAGGCGCTCAAAGGCCCGCTGCACCGAATGCAGATTGCCCATGCCGTAGTCGATCAGGCCGATGCGGCTCATGGGCAAACCACTCCCTGGGGAATCCGTGTGGCCGGTCGATCAAGCGCGGGGCTGGCGGGCAGGTCGAGGCCGTTGAGATGGTCGATGAACTGGTACAGGCGACCCACCCGTCGTTTGTCGAGGCGCAGCCGCAGGCAGGGAACCATCAGGCCATTGTCATCGACGCTGTCGCCGGCCTGGATCGCCCCTTCATCCAGCATGTCGGCGAAGTCCTGGTTCAGCTGGGGCAGCAGCTCCCGCGGGATCGGCGCATTCAGCAGCAGCTCGGTGCGGTCTTCGCCGGGGCGGGCACTGTGGAACACCCGGTAGAAGCGGCTGATGTGGGCCACGGCGTCTTCGGCGCAGCTGGCCTCCACGATCAGGTCCCCATCTTCCGGGGAAATCAGCTGCCGTTCGGTCAGCACCTGGTGGATGCTCTGCTTCCACTGGCACCAGAAGTCGTCGCCGGCGGGAGCCAGCAGCACCAGGGGGATGGGTGGGGTGCGACCGGTCTGGATCAAGGTGAGGCACTCGAACAACTCATCGAGGGTGCCGAAGCCGCCGGGCAGCACCAGCAGGGCATCGCTTTCGCGCAGAAAGAAGAGCTTGCGGGTGAAGAAATAGCGGAAGAACAGCAGGCGGCCTTCGCTGGCGCTCACGAAGCGATTGGCATGCTGCTCGAAAGGCAGATCCACATTGAGACCGATGCTGTGCTCCCGGCCGGCGCCGCTGTTGGCGCCTTCCATCACGCCACCACCGGCGCCGGTCATCACCTCAAAACCGACCTCCACCGCCAGGCGGGCCACCTGTTCCGCCAGCACGTAGCAGGGATCCTGGACCTGGGTGCGGGCCGATCCGAACACGGTGATCTTGCGGGCTGTGCGCCGTGGCCGGAACACTTCCAGGGCTTCACTGATGTCGGCCAGGCAGCCGCTCTCCAACCTCCAGGCATCGGCTTCGTTTTCATCGCGCGCCACCTCCAGCAGGGAGATGACGGCATGCTCGATGAAGCGCCGCTGGGGATGGCCTTGCAGCTGCTCGGCCAGGGCCTGGAGGGGGCTGCGGGGGCTGCTGGAGGCCGCGGGAGGGAAGGGGCTCAGAGGTGCTTGGAGATGGTGCCGGAGAGGGTGGTCTTGGGCACGGCACCGACGACGGTGTCCACCTTCTCGCCGCCTTTGAACAGCATCAGGGTGGGGATGCTGCGGATGCCGTACTGGCTGGCGACGTTGGGGTTTTCGTCGGTGTTGAGCTTGAACACCTTGATCTTGCCTTCGAATTCCTTGGAGATTTCGTCAACGATCGGCGCCACCATGCGGCAGGGGCCACACCAGGGGGCCCAGAAGTCCACCAGCACGGGCACTTCGCTTTTCAGAACGTCCTGCTCAAAGGAAGCGTCGGTGACGGCGGCGGCTGCGCTGGACATCCTTTCGGGGGGTTCGGGTCTGGGGAATCTAGCAACGCCGTTCCGGCCCTACCAACAGACCTGCCAATGGTGTTGCAGGCCTTAAGGCGTTGGTGCGCTTCCAGACATCAAGACAAAAAGCCCGGACGCGCCGGGCCGGGGGGTGTGAGGAGTGTGCGAGCCGAAGCCCCCACAAGTTGAGGCTAGCTGCATCTCGGCCTGAGGCGGCCTCGTCCTGAGGTGAGACTTACCTGGGTTCCCCTACTTGCCCATGCCCAGCTGCTGGGCCTTCTGGTACACCTTGCCCTCGGTGAGCAGGGACGGCGCCACCACCACTTCCACCTGCTGCATCTCCTTGATCGTGCGGGCTCCGAGCGTGCCCATCGAGGTGCGGATGCAGCCCAGCAGGTTCTGGGTGCCGTCATCGAGGCTGGCGGGCCCCCGCAGAATCTTCTCGAGACTGCCGGTGGTGCCCACCTTGATGCGGGTGCCGCGGGGCAGCACCGGGCTCGGTGTGGCCATGCCCCAGTGGAAGCCGCGGCCGGGGGCCTCGGCGGCCCGGGCGATCGGTGAGCCGATCATCACGGCATCGGCACCGCAGGCCAGGCATTTGCAGATGTCGCCGCCGGTGACGATGCCGCCATCGGCGACAATCGGCACATAGCGGCCACTTTCGCGCTCGTAGTCATCGCGGGCGGCGGCGCAGTCGGCCACGGCGGTGGCCTGGGGAATGCCGATGCCGAGCACGCCGCGGGAGGTGCAGGCGGCGCCGGGGCCGATGCCCACCATCACGCCGGCGGCCCCGGCCCGCATCAGCTGCAGGGCCACCTCGTAGGTCACGCAGTTGCCGAGCACGACCGGCACTCCCATCTCGCGGCAGAGGGTTTCCAGATCGAGGGTTTCCTGGCCTGCGGGGCCGATGTGTTCGGTGGAGACCACCGTGGCCTGCACAAAGAACAGATCCGCACCGGCCTCGGCAATCGCCTTGCCAAAGCGCAGCGCCGCCACCGGGGTGGCGCTGACGGCGGCGATGCCACCCTGTTGCTTGATTTCAGCGATGCGCTGGCGGATCAGGTCTTCGCGCACCGGTTGGCTGTACAGCTCCTGCATCAACGGCACGAAGTCCTCCTTGCCAACGGCGGCGATCCGATCCAGCACCGGATTCGGATCGTCGTAGCGGCACTGGACGCCCTCCAGGTTCAACACCCCCATGGCGCCCAGTTGGGACAGGGCCACGCACATGCCGACATCGACGACACCATCCATGGCGCTGGCGATGATCGGGATCTCGCGATTGATGCCGCCCAGGGTCCAGCTGGCGTCCGTCACCGCTGGATCCACGGTGCGACCGCCGGGGACAAGAGCGATCTCATCGATGCCGTAGGCGCGGCGGACGGTTCGGGAACGACCGAGCTGAAGGTTCACCGGAGAGAAGACGCAGTGGGGACAAACTATCAACCGGACCGCAGCTGAGCAGGTATCGGCGCCGTTCACCCCCGTAGGCCCCAGGCGCCTCAGTCCTGGCCGATGAACGCCTGCCAGCGCCGATGCCAGTTGGCCAGCACCTGCTCCCGCTCACTGGTTTTCACCATCTTGGTGAGGCCGAACTGTCCGAGCACGATCAGGCCGGTGAGCTCCAGCAGCCCCGATACCAGAGGGATGCCATCGATGGTGCCGACCACGGTGGCGTAGAGCCGCAGGGCCAGAATCACGCCGAACAGGATCGCCACGCCTTTGAGCGGGCCGCGGATCTTCTGCCATTGGGTGGTCAGTTCGCCGGAGCTGAACCAGGTGTTGAGCTTGGCCACCAGCAGGTCCCATTCACCGCCGTCGCCCTCGGCTCTGGCGGCCGTCTCCAGGGGCGGCACCGCGATCGTGGTGGCGATCCCGGCGGGTTCGGTTGTGGGGGCTGGGGTTGCAGCGGCTGCCGCGGCCAGGAAGGGCTGGGCCTGGCCCGGCTGGGGTGCGGCCGAATCCGCCGGCTCGGCGGCGGCGGCGCCAGCTGCGGCTTCCGTTGCGGCTTCCGTGGTGTCGGCCCCATGGGCCGGAGCCATGTCGGCGGTGTCGGCGGTGCCGTCGGCATCGCTGGCGGCGTCGGTGTCACTGGCCGCGAAGGGCCCTTCGCCACTGGCGTTGAAGCGGTCTTCACCACGGCCAGGGAAGGGGGCCTCGACAGAGGCTGGCTCTCCGGCGGCGGATTCCGGCGAAAAAGGGGTCTCGGCCATGGGAACGGGTTGGGCTGGGCTGGGCGGAGCTTACGGCCGTTTCCCGGCCGCGTCCCCCAGCCCCAGCCGCCGGATCAGGCCTCCAGGGGGATCAATCCGGGTCGCTGGGACAGCGGTTGCAGCGGCAGCCGCAGCGGGAAGCTCCCGTCGACCAGACGCGCCACCAGCTCGGCGGCCATCGCCGTCGCCAGTCGCGGGCTATGGGCCGGTGCCGCCGGGATCAGGCGACCCTCCACCTGGATCGAGCCCGCCTTCAGGGCGCTGTAGGTAACGGCGCCGAAGCTGGGTTTGATCCGTCTTGGAATCGAGATGTCAAGCACCGGCGCCTCCAGCTCCTCGTCCGTGGCCGCGGCCTGGCGGCCGATGGTGCCGTTGAGCAGCGGCACGGGTGCGGCGATCGCCACCAGCAGGCCACTGCCATGGCCTTCGAAATAGGCCGCCCGCAGCCAGCGGGGGTCCAGGTCCTGCAGGTCGACGCTCACCGCCGCCACGGCCCCGGGGGAGCGGGCGTGGCCGCTGGGCAGGCGCCGGGGCTGGGGTTGGTGGGCGCTGCCGCTGCCGACCACCCAGCCGATGGCTCCGCCCACCAACACCGGTGATCCCGGCCCCAGCAGGCTCAGGCCAGGCATCGCCAGGCCAATGCTGTCGGCGCCACCGCAGGTGTAGAGGGCGTTGGCCCAGGGGCCCAGCAGCGGGCCGTAGGGGCTGCGGATCAGGCCGGCGGCGCTGCTCACGGCCACCAGGCCGTTCTCACCGATGGCCCGATGCAACAGCAGGCGGCCCATGCCGATCTGCTCCAGGCTCAGCCGGGTGTGGAGTTCACGACGGGGCTGCAGGGGGGTGACCTCGCCGGCGGCGCTGAGCTCGACCGTCGCTCCGGCCAGCAGGGCGGCCAGCACCTGGGCGCCGCCGTGGCGCTGGCCATCGGCGCGGGTCCCGGCGATCGGCAGCACCAGATCGCTGCCGGCGCCTCCGGCCAGGGCGGCCACCCCATCGAGCTGGGGATCACGCAGGCGGATCGGTGGATCGGTGGCGCCCAGGCTGAGGTGCAGGCTGGCCTGATCGGTGAATTCGGCGTTGGCCGCCACCACCACATCGGTTTGCTCATAGGCCTGGCTGAGGCCCTGCTGCCGCACCAGCTGCCGGTAGTCGGCGGCCAGCCGCACCCGCAACTGCCCGCTCCGCTGGCGCTGCTGCAGCTGCGCTTCGCTCCGGGTTGGCAGCCGTTCCGCCTGGCTGCGCTGTGGCCCGGGATCGCCCGTGTCGTCCTTCATGGACTCCAGCTTGCGGCCGATCGGGCCGGCTGTGGATGCCTTCGGTAGACTGCGATCTGCTTATAGCGGTCATGCATGGCGGATCCCACCGGACCTACCGGCTCTTCGAACGAACCCAAAGGACCCGGTGAATCCGACGGCCGGATCATCCAGACCGATCTCCGTAACGAGATGTCGCGCTCCTATCTGGAGTATGCGATGAGCGTGATCGTGGGTCGGGCCCTGCCCGATGCCCGCGATGGCCTTAAGCCGGTGCACCGGCGCATCCTGTACGCGATGTACGAGCTGGGGCTCACCAGCGACAGGCCTTACCGCAAATGCGCCCGTGTGGTGGGTGAGGTGCTGGGTAAGTACCACCCCCACGGCGATACGGCGGTGTACGACGCCCTGGTGCGCATGGCCCAGGACTTTTCGATGCGCATGCCCCTGGTGGACGGCCACGGCAACTTCGGCTCGGTCGACAACGATCCGCCGGCGGCGATGCGGTACACCGAATCGCGGCTGCAGGCGCTCACCACCGACAGCCTGCTCGAGGACATCGAAAGCGAAACCGTCGATTTCATTGACAACTTTGATGGGTCCCAGCAGGAACCCACCGTGATGCCAGCGCGGATTCCGCAGCTGCTGCTCAACGGCTCCACCGGCATTGCCGTGGGGATGGCCACCAACATCCCTCCCCACAACCTCACCGAGCTGATCGATGGCCTGCTGGCCCTGATCGCTGATCCGGATCTCGATGATCGCCTGCTGACATCGATCATTCCGGGGCCCGACTTCCCCACCGGCGGTCAGATCCTCGGCCGGCGCGGCATCCGCGAGATGTACAGCACCGGCCGTGGCTCGGTGACGATGCGGGGTGTTGCCAACATCGAGACGGTCGAAGCCAAGGGGCGTCCCGATCGCGATGCGGTGATCATCACCGAGCTGCCGTATCAAACCAACAAGGCGGCTTTGATCGAGCGTATCGCCGACATGGTGAACGACAAGAAGCTCGAAGGCATCGCCGACATTCGCGACGAAAGCGATCGCGATGGCATGCGCATCGTGATCGAGTTGCGCCGTGATGCCTATCCGCAGGTGGTGCTCAATAACCTGTTCAAGCTCACTCCCCTGCAGAGCAATTTCAGCGCCTATATGCTGGCGTTGGTGAATGGTGAGCCCATTGTGCTCACCCTGCGCCGCATGTTGGAGGTGTTTCTTTCCTTCCGGGTTGAAACAATCGAGCGCCGCACCCGCTATCTGCTGCGCAAGGCTGAAGAGCGCGACCACATTTTGCTTGGTTTGCTGATCGCCCTCGACAATCTCGACGCGATCATTGTGCTGATTCGTGCTGCCGCCGATGCGGCCACGGCTCGCAGGGGGCTGGTGGAGCAGTTCGGCCTCAGCGATCTTCAAGCCGACGCCATTCTGCAGATGCAGCTGAGGCGGCTCACGGCCCTGGAGGCCGACAAGATTCGCCTTGAGCACGACGATCTGCTGGCCAAGATCACCGACTACAAGGACATCCTGGCCCATCGCGAACGGGTGCTCGCCTTGATCGTCGAGGAGCTGCAGACGATCCGCAGTCGCTACGACTCGCCCCGGCGCACCGAAATCCTCGACCTCGAAGGTGGTCTTGAAGACATCGATCTGATCGCCAATGAGCGCTCGGTGGTGATGCTCACCGAGAACGGCTACCTGAAGCGGATGCCGGTGAATGAGTTTGAGGCCACCAGCCGCGGTACCCGCGGTAAGGCCGGCACCAAGAGTCAGGGCGAAGAGGCGGTGAAGTTGTTCATCAGCTGCAACGATCACGATGCCCTGCTGCTCTTTTCCGACCGCGGCGTCGTCTACTCCTTGCCCGCCTACCGGGTGCCGATGTGCAGCCGCGCCGCCAAGGGCACCCCGATCGTGCAGTTGCTGCCGATCCCGCGCGAGGAGGCGATCACCTCGCTGTTGGCTGTGAGTGCCTTCGAAGACGATGTGCAACTGGTGATGCTCACCAGCGGCGGCTATGTGAAGCGCACCCGTCTGTCGGCCTTCAGCAACATCCGCTCCAATGGCTTGATCGCCATTTCCCTCGAGGATGGCGATGATCTGCGCTGGGTTCGGCTCGCTTTGCCCGGCGACAGTGTGCTGATCGGCTCGCTCAAGGGCATGACGATCCACTTCCGCCTCAGTGATGAGGAGCTGCGGCCGTTGGGTCGCACGGCCCGCGGCGTGCGCGCCATGAATCTGCGCGAAGGCGATCAGCTGGTGAGCATGGATGTGCTGCCGGCGGAGCTCGCCGATCGGGTGGCCAGTTCTGAGCTTGAGGAGGAGGAAGTTGAGGCCGGCGATGGCGCCGAGGATGTGGTGGCCGCCAGTGAGGGTCCCTGGGTGCTGGTGGCCAGTGCCAGCGGCCTCGGCAAGCGGGTGCCGGTGGATCAATTCCGGCTGCAGAAGCGGGCCGGGATGGGCCTGCGGGCGATCAAGTTCCGCCGCGAGGGCGATGTGTTGGTGGGGCTGAAGGTGCTGGGGGCCGGCGAAGAGCTGCTGCTGGTGAGCGAGCGGGGCGTGATCGTGCGCATGAAGGCCGATGCCATCCCGCAGCAGTCCCGGGCGGCCACCGGCGTGCGGCTGCAGCGCCTGGATGCCGGCGATCGGCTTACCGAAGTGGTGCTGGTGCCGCCGGCTGCGGAGGAGGAGGAGGAGGGTGAAACGGCCGCGGTCGTTGAGATCGCCGCGGTCGGGGATCAGTCGGCGGAGGCTGGGGCCTTGGCTGACGTTGCTATCACCGCCGAAGACGACATCTCGGCTGAGGACGAGACGGGGGATGCGGGCGAGACTAGCGTTGCAGGTGAGATTGAAGTTGAAGACGAGATCCAGCCAGAAGCTGAAGAGCCTGGCTGAAGCTGCCTGCCTGGCCTGAATGAACAACAAAGTCCACGGCTGACGCCGACAACATCGTTGCTGAGCTGCGCCCGCTGCTCAGCCGGCGATGACGCTTGGTTGGGCCTGCTGACGCTTGAAGCGGGCGATCTCCAGTTCCAGTACGCCTTCGCTGATGCCGAGAGCTTTGGCAATCTCCCGCAGCTGGAGATCTTCCTCGGGCTCGATCATGCCGTCGGCGCAGGCCACGCGGAAAGCGGCTTCCAGGATCAGTTCGCGGACGTTGTCATCGAGCTGCACCTGCTCCAGGGTGAGGCGTTGCAGCAACTGTTCAAATGGTGCGTCGCTGCCGTCGCTCTCGATCTGGCTCTGGCGGCTCTCGGCCATCGCCTGCAGCTCCCCTTGCCGGGGCTGGTGTCCCATGATTTCGGTATAGGTTTCCGCCATGATGGTGATCTCGGGCTCCTCGATTTCACCGTCCGCCAAGGTGATGGCGATCATGCACTCCAGCAGCAAATCGCGGACTTTGATCGCATAGCGATCGCCGTGGGAGACAGCCCAGCGCAGATCGCTGAGATCCCGTTGTTTGCGATTGTGCTGGGAGGCGCGCGGATCGCGTTTGCAGCCCGAACGTCCCCCCGAGAGACTGTCATAGATATGGAACGTGAACAACTCCACCAGTTGCCGGCAGAACGCCACGCCACGCACCGAGTTGCCATAGGAATCGAGCCGTGGTGAGAAGGTGGCGAAGCCCATCAGGTTGGGTACCACCGTCATCACCGCTCCGGACACCCCTGATTTAGCTGGCAGGCCTACTTCTAGGGTGAAGACGCCGGCGTTGTCATACATGCCGGCCGCCTGCATCACAGAGAGGGTTTTCTTCACGGCCTCAGTGGAGAGTGCCTGCTGGCCGGTGATCGGGCAAACACCACCGTTGGCCAGGGTGGCCGCGACCACCGCGAGCAGGGAGGCGGTCATTTCGATGCTGCAACAGGAAAGATAGAGATCCAGCATCTTGTGCAGATCCACGCCCCGGGGCAGGCCGCGGCCACCCCTGAGCAGGTAGGCGATGGCGAAGTTGTTGTCGGCCGTGTCCCGTTCCGAGAGCATGGTCTGCTCGCTGAAGCGCACGGGGGCAACGTCACCGCTCAAGGCAGACCAGAGCTTCATGATCTCCTCGGTGATCTCGCGGGCGCTCTGCTCGGTCCGGCTGGAGGCCACCACGCCGGCGGTCATGATCGCGCCGGCGTTGACACAGGGATTGAACGGTCGCGAGTCTGGTAAGAGATCGAGGGAGTTGAACGGCCGACCCGATGGTTCAACACCTACAAATTGATGCACAAAATCAGTGCCTTCCTCTTCGATCGCGAAGGCATAGGTGATCGGTTTTGAGACTGATTGAATCGAATGATAGACATCCACGTCGCCAATTTCCAGGCGCTGCCCATCGACGGAGCAGAGCGCTACTCCCCACTTATTGGGATCGGCGTCTCGCAGGATGGGGATGTAGCCGGCGTTGCTGCCACTGCAATCGCCGGCGACGTGCTGAAACACCGTTTCAATGTCATGGCAGAACTCCTGCCAGTCGGGGATCACCAACTCGCGGTTAAAGGCCCGCTTCACCATCATGAGTTCGTCGCTCACCAGGGCCACGAAGCCCTCAAAGCTGATCGGACTCTCCCCCAGGGCCTGCAGGCGCTCCATGGTGGTGCGCAGACGAAAATCATTGAGCTGAATGCCGCTGCCCAGAATGTGACGCTGGATTCTGGCGGCACTGGTGGTGGCGCCGTTGCTGTCAGCGACGACGGCAAACATCTTCCGCAACCGATCCATGCTCAGACGTTGAGGCTTGTAGCAATGAGCTTAGGTGTTGGGGTGACCGTCTTCGGTGTGGGTGTGTGGCCGTCGCTACCACTAGCAATGGGCCGGAATGGACAGTTGCGAACAATGCAGAACTTGCTTTTTTTTTGGGGGGGGGGGGCTGGATGCCGATTGTCCTGGTCTGCCATCTCAATCATGCTGCGACGTTTTTCGTGCGTGATTCCGATCTCTCGTGCCAGGCCTGGTAGGCGCTTTACCAAAGTGGTGGCTACAGCGGCGATGATCAACATCACTTCAAGATCGTCAGTCGCTCGTTTCGTGACCTGACTCAGCTTGCCACCAAGTGTGGAGATTTCACCGCAGCAGTCACCGCAGCAGCCCTCCCAGAAGCGATTGTGCGCGTCGTGCAAGTTGCCGTGGGATTTGTTGATGAAGGCTTGGGGCTTGCGGGCGAAGATTTAACAAGGATCATTCACTTGTTGTCATTTTGCGATCACGTATTGTCTGGTTGTTTCATTATTTAGCGCAGCGCCTTTAGTCAGCTCGAGGGGTAACTGGTGAAGGTGTTGGGGGTTGAGAATGGCGACAGCATGATCAAGTGCTGCCTCGCTGTGTGCCTGTTGGCGATCAGCGGTTTTCTGATCACTCCCAAGCCCGCCACGGACCGGCTGACGCGTTTTGAGCGGCTGTCTGAACTCACCCCTTAGCCTCGTTCAGGTCTGATTCGCCGCCTTCCTCTGGCACCCATCGTTCCGCCCAGCTCCGTGCTTCCCCCCAGCTCGCCTGCCGCTGCTGCTTCAGCGGCTGGGGACGTGTTGGTGATCGGGGCCGGCCCCGCTGCTCTCGCGATCGCCGCCGCCCTCGGCGAGCACGCTCTGGACGTGGTGTGCCTGGCACCTGGCGATCCGGCCGCTGCCTGGCCCAACACCTATGGCATCTGGGGACCGGAGGTGGATGCCCTGGGGCTTGGCCATTTGCTGGCCCATCGCTGGTCCAACTGTGTCAGCTGGTTCGGCAGCGAGCCCACCCAGCACGGCCACGATTACGGCTTGTTCGACAAGGGGGCGTTGCAGGCCCATGGCCTGGAGGCCTGCCGTGCGGCCGGGGTGCGCTGGCAGCAGGGCTTCGCCACGGCGATCTTCCATGACGACGA
>CAMBZX010000087.1 GCA_945872185.1 Synechococcus sp. UW140
TGTCGGCGCCGGCGCGCAGCAGCTCGGTGATGTCCTCAACACTGCCGATGCCGCCACCCACCGTGAACGGGATCGTCACCGCCTCGGCGGTGCGGCGCACCAGCTCCACCAAAGTGCCGCGGCCCTGGTGACTGGCCGCGATGTCGAGGAACACCAGTTCATCGGCGCCGGAGGCGCTGTAGCGGCAGGCGAGTTCCACCGGATCACCGGCATCGCGCAGGCCAACGAAGTTGACGCCCTTCACCACCCGGCCATCGGCCACGTCGAGGCAGGGGATGATTCGCTTGGCAACCATGGGCTCACTGGTAAGGTTGCGCCACTAAAGATGACGCGTCGGCCATGTCCCAGGCTGCCATCACGATCGGCTCCAAGGTGCGGGTCACCAGGGTGCGTGATCGCATCCCCGCCGACCTCGTCGCTGCGCTCAAGGCCGATGCCACTGGCACTGTTAAGGATTTCCGCGTCACCGACGGCAAAGGTATCGGTGTGATCGTTGAACTCACTGCTGGCGGTACCAGCTGGTTCTTCGACGATGAAATCACCCCTGCCTGAGCCCAGCCCCAAGCAGCCGCAAGCGGTGAACGACATGGTGGAAGAAGCTGGCCGCAGCCCTGTTTCGAAAGCCGGAGGTGCTCGCCAGCTGCTGGGCATGAAGGATGGGGGCAGCAGCGCCAACATCTGGGCGATCAGGCTCCAGTTGATGAAGCCGGTCACCTGGATCCCCCTGATCTGGGGCGTGATCTGCGGCGCCGCCGCCTCCGGCAACTACCACTGGCGCCTGAGCGATCTGCTGGCCGCTCTGGCCTGCATGGTGATGAGCGGTCCCCTGCTGGCCGGCTACACCCAGACGATCAACGACTACTACGACCGCGAGATCGACGCGATCAATGAGCCCTACCGACCGATCCCGTCGGGGGCCATTCCGCTGGCTCAGGTCAGGCTGCAGATCGTGGTGCTGCTGCTCGCCGGCCTCGGTGTCGCCTATGGACTCGATCTCTGGGCCGGCCACAGCACACCGGTGCTGTTTCTGCTCGCCCTGGGTGGATCCTTTGTCAGTTACATCTATTCGGCACCACCCCTGAAGCTCAAGCAGAACGGCTGGCTCGGCAACTACGCCCTCGGTGCCAGCTACATCGCCCTGCCCTGGTGGGCGGGTCAGGCCCTGTTCGGCCAGCTCACCTGGACCACAGCCCTGCTCACCCTCGCCTACAGCCTGGCGGGCCTGGGCATTGCGGTGGTCAACGATTTCAAGAGTGTTGAGGGCGATCGAGCCCTGGGGCTGCAATCCCTACCTGTCGTGTTTGGTATTGAAAGAGCCAGCTGGATCAGTGCGGCCATGATCGATGTCTTCCAACTGGCGATGGTGGCTGTGCTGATCGCCATCGGCCAGAACTTCGCCGCCGTGTTACTGGTGCTGCTGATCCTGCCCCAGATCACCTTTCAGGACATCTGGCTGCTGCGTGATCCCGTCGCCTTTGACGTCAAATACCAGGCCAGCGCCCAGCCATTTCTCGTACTCGGCATGCTGGTCACAGCCCTGGCCATCGGTCACAGCGAGCTGATCCAAATCGGCGCCGAGGTCGCCCAGGCTCTTTGACCCGGGGGCTACCCGCCAACGTCTCAGAGCCCTCTGCGGAAGGCAAACCAGGCCCTCGCCGCAGCAGGTCCCGCCGGCGATTTCTGGCCCCAGCCCTGGTAGCCGCAGCCATCGGCACTGGCGTGGCCCTCGGTCAGTCGGCCCTCGAGGCCGGTATCGACGGCTTGCTGCCCGATGCCGATCGGATCAGCGCCTTCAACCGCCCGGGCACCCTCACCATCCTCGACACCAATGGCAAGGTGGTGGTCAAGGAGGGACCAGCCACCCGTGAAAAGCTCAGCACCGGCAAGATGCCCCTGCTGATCCAGCGGGCCTTCGTCGCCGCCGAGGATCGCCGTTTTTATCAGCACGACGGAATTGATCTGCTGGGCATCAGCCGCGCCATGCTCAGCAACCTGCGCCAGGGCTCCGTGGAGGAGGGCGCCAGCACGATCACCCAGCAGCTGGCTCGCACGGTCTTCCTCAGCCAGGACCGCACCCTGATCCGCAAACTCAAGGAGGCGCTGCTCGCCGGCAAGATTGAACGGCAGCTCAGCAAAGAACAGATCCTTGAGCAATATCTCAACCTGGTTTATCTGGGCTCCGGCGCCTACGGCGTTGCCGATGCAGCCTGGGTCTACTTCTCCAAGACCCCCGACCAGCTGACCCTGCCGGAGGCCGCCCTGATCGCCGGCCTGCCGCCGGCCCCTTCGGTCTATTCCCCACTCGTCAATCCCGATCTGGCCCTCAGTCGTCGTCGCACCGTGTTGCGACGCATGCGGGAAGCGGGCTTCATCGATGACAGCCAGCTGGATCGGGCCGATGCGGCCCCCCTGGGACTGAAACCTGCGGAACCCAAGTACTTCGCCAACCCGGCCCCCTGGTTCACCAGCTGGCTGGAGCAGGAACTGCCTGGGGTGCTCACCAAGGAGCAACTCGAGGTGGGCGGCCTGACGATCCGCACCGGCCTCAACAAGGACTGGCAGGAGAAGGCCCAGGCAACCATCAACAGCTATGCCGGCAGTATGCAGGGTGCCCTGGTGACGATGGAGCCGGGCACCGGCCTGGTGCGGGCGATGGTGGGCGGCAAGGACTGGAACAAGAGTCAGTTCAACCGCGCCACTCAGGCGCTGCGCTCCCCTGGCTCCACCTTCAAGTTGTTCACCTACTCCGCCGCGATCAAGTACGGCATGCGACCGGAGGACAGGATCTCGGCGCGGGAACGCTGCTATCAGGAGGGCTGGCCGCCAAAACGCTTCTGCATTCCCGGCACGGCCGGCAGCATCTCCCTCCTGCAGGCCATCACCGGCTCCATCAACCCCGCCGCCGTGGCCACCGCCGAGAAAGTGGGCTTCCCCCGCGTCATCGGCGTCGCCCGCGACCTCGGCATCACCGGCGTAATCGGCAACTACCCGGCGATGGTGCTGGGGTCCAACGAAAAAACCTTGCTGGAGATGGTGGCCGCCTACGCCGCCGTCAACAATCGCGGCGTCTGGGTCAAACCGGTGCCGTTTGAAGAGATCTACGGACCCGATGGCGAGTTGTTGTGGAGTCGCCGCGTCGATGGTCCTAAGTCGAAGCGGGCGCTCAGCAGCGATGTGGCCGACACCGTGATGTGGATGCTGCAGAGCGTGGTGCGCAATGGCACCGGCTACGCGGCCAACCTGCCGGATCGTCCCGTGGCCGGGAAAACCGGCACCGCCGAAGGGGCCCGTGATCTCTGGTTCATTGGCTCCATACCCCAGCTCACCACTGCCATCTGGCTCGGCTACGACGGAAACTTCAAGACCAACAGCAGCAGCGCCCAGGCGGCCGCCGCCTGGGCGAACTTCATGAGTCAGGTCACCAAGGGCATGCCGGTGCAGCTGTTTCCCCCCAAACCCACCCTGACGGGCGCCTTCATTCCCTACGTGCCACCGAAGCCCAAGTCCAAGCCGCCCCGGGGCCAGGCCGTACGCCAGGAGAGCTGGGAGGCGCCGCTGTTACCCGACGCCGCCGGGAACGACAACAGCCTGGAGCCGCCCCCGGAGCGCAACGAGAGCCGCACGGAGCTCCCCCAGCGCGAACCCAGTACCTGGAAACCTCCCGACGCCCCGGTCCCCGGCCGCGCACCGGCTGAGCCGGCCCCGGCCCCGCGCGCGGCCGAACAGCCACCTGCGGCAGCGCCAGCTCCAGCAGCCGCACCACCACCGCCGCCGCCAGCTCCCCCCAGCCCGCCGCCGCCGGTGATGGCGCCACCTCCCGTTCCCTGAACCGAACCCGTCCTCTGGCTTCAGGGCTCCTGCAGTTCCAGAACGGCGGCGAAAAAGCCATCGCCTGAGCCGGATCCATCATCCTGCTGAGCAGGCCACCACTGCTGCTCCTGCCTCAGCCGCACCCGGGGATGGTGCGCCAGCAGCGCCGAGATCAGCTCGGCATTCTCCCTGGGATGCACCGTGCAGGTGGAGTACACCAGCCGTCCACCGGGGGCCAGCAAGGGCAGCAGCCCCTCCAACAGTTGCCGCTGGAGAGCCACCAGGGTATCGATCGTCTCGCTCTGCATGCGCCAGCGGGCATCAGCATGGCGATTGAGGGTGCCAAGCCCGGAGCAGGGCGCATCGAGCAGGATCCGGTCAAACCAACCGAGCCACTGCGGCCGCAGGTTGGCCAGATCGGTCGCATCAGCACTCAGCCGCTGGATCGAATTCAACCCGAGGCGCTCGGCATTGAGGGCCACCCGCCGCAACCTCGCCTCGGAACGATCCACCGCCCAGATCTCACCCTGATCATCGAGCCACTCAGCGACTTGGGTGCACTTGCCCCCCGGCGCCGCACAGGCATCCAGCACCCGCTGGCCCGGCCGGAGATCCAGCAGCGGCACGATGCGCTGGGCGCTGCGATCCTGGACGGACCAGAGGCCCTCGCCATATCCCGGTAAGCCGCGCAAGTCGCCGCAGCGATCCAGCAGGGTGAGGCCGTACTCCGACTGGGGCAGGGGCTGGCTGCGAATGCCGGCGGCGGTGAAGGCTGCCGCCAGGCTCTGGCGATCGCCGCGCAACCGGTTGACCCGCAGATCCACCGGCGGTGCAGCGTTGCAGGCCCGGGCAAAGGCCTCGGCGCGATCGGCGCTGAGCCAACGCCGCAGATCGGCGGCCAGCCACTCGGGCAGCGAATGGCGCAGGCCGAAATCCTCGAGCGGATCCACGCTCACAGGCAAGCCCAGCCAGGGCGCGGCCGCCGGGCCACCAGCAGCGGCATCTGCTGGGGTAATCGCAGCGGCTGTGGCAGTAGCAGTGGCAGTAGCAGTGGCAGTAGCAGTGGCTGTGGCTGTGGCAAGCCCCCCAGAGGTCGGCCCAGCACCGGCCTGCTGGCGACGCCGCAGCACCGAACGCAGCAGCCCATTGGCCACCGGGGCCAGGCGCCCCAGCCCCCCCTGCTTGGCCAGGTCGACGGTGGTGCTGACGGCGGCGGAAGCGGGCACCCGGGCCGTGAACAGCAGTTGATACAGCCCCACATGCAGCAGCCAGCGCAGCCTGGGGGGCTGCTGCTCGGCCCGGACACGCCCATGGGCATCGATCCAGGCATCGAGCAGGCGGCGCTGCCGGATGGCGCCATAGGCCAATTCCGTGGCCAGGGACCGATCGGCAGCGGTGAGGGCCTGTCGGTGGAGTTCCCGCTCCAGGGCGGCATCGGCGTAGGCACCGGCCGCCACCGCCAGCAGCACTTTCCAGGCCACATCCCGCGCCGGCAGGCCGTTGGTTCGCACGGGGTCAGGCAAAGGGGGAATCCAACGGCGGAACAGGTTCGCTGTGAGCAAGCTCCAGATGTACTGGAGCATCGGGCCGCCAGCGATAGCGCGCCAGGGGCAGGCGTCCCTGACCATCCACGGCAATCCCCTCATCGATCAGCAGCTGTCGCTGAATCCAGTCGCTGCCTTCGCGCCCAGGACTCAGCGAGATCCGGCCAGCGGCATTCACCACCCGATGCCAGGGCAGCTCCGAGGGCAGCGGTAAACGCCGCAGGGCCCAGCCCACCTGGCGAGCACAACCCCAGGCGCCAATCAGCTCAGCGATCTGGCCGTAGGTGGCGAGCTGGGCGAAGGGAATGCGGGCCACCATGGCGTAGACCTGGCAATCAAAGCTGGGCTGCACCTGGCACATGGGGAGGCGGGGCCGGGTTCTTGTCAGGCTGGAACACGATCCTGGCTGAAATCCACCGGATCCCACGTTCCAGAACCACCCCAGAGCCAACGCCACCGATGCCCCTGCTGCCCCGCCGCTTTGAGCGCCTCAAGGCCGTGCTTGATCGCCGCATGGGGGACCTCACCGTGCTGCTGGAACACGTGGACAAACCCCATAACCTCTCGGCGATCCTGCGCAGCTGCGATGCCGTGGGGGTGATGGAGGCCCATGTGGTGAGCCTCGCCGGCCGCCCCCGCACCCTTAACGACACCGCCAAGGGCAGCCAGAAGTGGGTGGAGCTGCTGGCCCATGCCGATGGCGCCACCGCCCTGGGCCATCTCAAGGACCGGGGCCTGCGCATCTTCGGCACCCATCTGGGTGTGGCGGCGAAGGACTACCGCGATTGCGATTACACCGGTGCCTGCGCCTTCGTGCTGGGGGCTGAAAAATGGGGACTGAGTGAAGCCACCACCGCGCTGGTGGATCAACCGATCTTCATCCCGATGCAGGGCATGGTGCAGTCATTGAACGTGTCGGTGGCAGCGGCCACCCTGCTGTTCGAAGCCCTGCGCCAGCGCCAGCAGGCCGGCCTGGTGCCCAGCCGAGGTGAAGGCATCGAACCACAGCGCTATCAACGCACTCTGTTCGAATGGGCCTACCCGGAGGTGGCCCGCTGGTGCCGTCAGCAGGGGCGCCCCTACCCCGAGCTCGACGGGGAAGGCACGATCCTGGAAGAGCTGCCGCGCACGCTGAGGCTGCGCTGCTGAGTGCCGCAGGCCAACTGAGTACCGCAGGCCAGCCCACCGACCGAGCCCTGCCGCTGCGGGATCGCGATCCTGCCCTTGGCCACCCAGGCCTGGGCCTTGCTGTGTCAGCGAGCCGGAGGACCAGGAGGCAGCGCACGGGGCTGCTGGGCAGGCGTGGTCAAGGTCTGGATCAGAGGGAAGGTGATCGCCATGGCCCCCACCACACCGGTGAGAATCAGCAGCATCCGAAACACGCGGAACACGAGGTTCAACACCAGCCCGGAGCTCATGATTCCAGGCTGCCGCTGCCCTGACGTTCGCACTGAAGGGCACTGGGCAGCCAGAGCGCCAAGCCCAGCAGCACAAGTTCAAGCAGCACGGGTCTGCCAGCCACCACCACCACCACCAGGACCAGCACGGCCAGGAACTTGGTGAACAGACCGATCACGTCATCGCGATGGGAGCGTCCCCGCATCCAGAGCAGCAGCGCCAACGCCAGAAAAAGCAGAACCGACCACCAGGGCATGACGAGCCAGGAGCCAAACCGTGAGCATCATTCAACCTTAAG
Source organism: Synechococcus sp. UW140 (assembly GCA_945872185.1). Classification (GTDB taxonomy): domain Bacteria; phylum Cyanobacteriota; class Cyanobacteriia; order PCC-6307; family Cyanobiaceae; genus Cyanobium. The sequence continues at coordinate 7,051 of CAMBZX010000087.1, forward strand.
GAGACCTGGGCGCATCGCCCGCCATCGGGCCAGAACGGGAGCCACGGGTTCAGCTGCTGCGCTCAGGCTGGCCCGACAGCCAGCTCTCGAGGCCCTCCCCGAGAAACGAGAGTCCCAGCACCAGCACAAACATGGCCAGCCCCGGATAGAGCGCCGTCCACCAGATGCCTGTGGGCACCGCAGTGAGGGCCTGCTGCAGATCCCCGCCCCATTCGGGAATCGTTTCCGGCAGCCCCAGTCCCAGAAAGCCCAGGCCGCCCAGCACCAGCACAGCGTCTGCGGCATTGAGGGTCAATAACACCGGCACCGAGGTGATCACGTTGCGCAGCAGATAACGGCGCAAAATCCACAGTGGGCCGGCACCGAGGGAGCGCGCTGCCTCCACGAACAGTTCGGCCTTCACCTGGGCCGTCTGGTTGCGCACCACACGGAAATACTGGGGGATGTACACCACACAGAGAGCAGCGGCGGCATTGGGCAAACCCCGACCGAGCAGAAAGGCCAGCACCACCGAAAGCAACAGCACCGGCAACGTGTAGAGGGTGTCCATCAGCAGCACCAGGGAGCGATCCACCCAGCCACCGAGATAGCCACTCACCATGCCCAGGGGGACGCCAACCGCCAGGGCCAGCACCAGGGCAATCAGCACGACCTGCAGGGCCACGCCACTGCCGGCCAGGGTTCGGACACAGACATCGCGCCCGAGCCGGTCGGTGCCGCACCAGTGGAGCAGCGAAGGCGATGCATAAATGGGGTTATCCAGGCCAGCGTTGGGGTCACTGAGCACACCGAGATGAATCAGCAGCGGTGTTACCAGTGCCATGGCGCCATAGATCAGCACGATGGCCAGGCCCCAGAGGGCCATGCGGCCCGAGAGATTGGCGGCTGACCAACGCGAAGACAACAGCAAGGGACGACCACGGTTGACCCATTCAAACCCGCTCGGACCCCGCTCCAAAGGAGGCACCTAGGCTGAAAGGCGCCCAGATTCCACCTGGCCGCAGCCGCCCCGGGCCCCAACTGTCAGACCCCCATGTCCTCCCACCGCCTGCTGATCGTTGATGACGACCCGGAACTCCGCAACTTCCTGGTCACCGAGCTGTCCGTGGAGGGCTACGGCTGCAAAGAGGCGGCCACGGGCCAGCAGGCCCTCAGCCAGATTCGCGCTGAACACTGGGATCTGATTCTGCTGGACTGGACCCTGCCCGATTTCAATGGGGTGGAAGTGTGCCGGCGCATGCGCCAAGGGGGGATCAGCACGCCTGTGTTGATGATCACGGCACGGGATGAGGTGCGTGAGCGCGTTGAGGCGCTCGATTCCGGCGCCGACGACTACCTCACCAAGCCGTTCTCGATTGAAGAGTTGCTGGCCCGGGTCAGGGCACGGCTGCGGCGCACCGGGCTGAACGAACCGGAAGACGGCATCCTGCGGGTGGGAGATCTGGCCATGAACCCCGCCAGCCGTGAAGTCAGCCGAGGGGGGCAAGCCATTCACCTCACCGCCAGGGAATTCGACCTGCTCCAATATCTGACCCGCCAACCCAATCAGGTGCATGAACGCCGCAGCATCCTTGATGCCCTCTGGGGCGAAAACTGGATGGGCGACGACAACCTGCTGGACGTCTACGTGCGCTATCTGCGCAAGAAACTTGAACCCGCCGGCCAGCCCACCCTGATCCAGACCGTGCGCGGGGTTGGGTTCATGGTCAAGGAAGGACCTCCCCGCTGAGCTGCTCGGCAGCGAGAGCCGCAGGGAGTTGAGGGCCTTCAAACCGCGGCAGATGCAACTGGAAATCGGCTCCGCCACCCGGAGCCTCCGACACCATCACGAGGCCGCCCATCGCCTCCATCAACAGCTGAACCACCGCCAGACCGATACCGCTCCCGCGCGTGTTAACCGCAGCCTGGCCGCGTACGAACCGCTCAAAGATCGCCTCCCGCTCCGCTGCCGCCACCCCCGGACCGCGATCGACCACATGCAACACCAGCGACACTGCCGTGGCTTCCGCCAACAACCGCACCGGGGCCGGCGCCAGCGAGTAGCGCAATGCATTGTCGATCAGAACCACCAGGCACTGGGCCAAGCGTTCCGGATCCCCTGCGGCCAGGGGTAAGGGCCCCTCATCCTGAGGCGCTTGCAGCCGCAGCCGTCCATCCGCACCACCGGCCAGGCGCTCAAAGGCTTCCAACAGGATGTCCTCCACGTCGATCGGCTGGCGCCGCAGCTCCAGACGCCCCGCATCCTTACGGGCCAGATCGAGCATGTCGCTCACCATCGCCCCCATGCGACGGGCCTCGGCGCTGATCAGAGCCAGAGAGGGCCCAAGCGCGGCGGCAGCCGGTTGACGCTGCAAGCTCTGGGCATGGCCTGAAATCAGCGTGATCGGCGTGCGCAACTCATGGGCCACACCATCAACAAACGTGCGCTGCCGCTCCCAGGAGGAGGCCAGCCGCTCCTGCATGGCATTGAAGGTGGCCGCGATCGGCTGCAATTCCTGCGGCTGGCTGGCCACATCAAGGGGCGGCGGCGGCGCCGAAAGTGAGCGGTAGGAGGAGATCTGCTGACCCAAAGCCTCCAGGGGCCGAAGCAGGCCGTAGGTCATCACCGGCCGCAGCAGCAGACCTGTCAACAAAGCCGAGGCCCCGGCGGCAGCCGCCAGCAGCTGCAAGGACAGTTTCTGCTGGGCCATGGAGTCGGTCACGTCCTGGCGCAGCAGCAGGGAGCGCAGCTGGCCATCCCGCAGCATCAGCGGGCTGGCACTTTCGAGAATCACACCTTCAGCTCGCCACTGGAGCCGTGGCTCAAACTCCGATCCCATCGACAGCAACTTCACCGCCACACCGGGCATCACCATGGGTGCCACCACAGGCATGAACTGATCCGGGCTGCGTACGCGCTGGATCAGGGCCGCGCTGATGCGATCAATCAGCTGCTGATGCGCCTGACGCCGCTCAATCCGATTGAGACTCAAGGTGAGCACCACCAGCACGGTGTAGCCGGCGAGAACGGCAATGATCGTTGTGGATTGCAGCCACAGGCGCAGCGAGGCAGCAGGCCGAGCCGGCCGCAACGACTCCAATGAGGGTAAACCGATTCTCACTACTGCGTTGCGCTGCTTGCGCAGAAGCTGCTAGAAGGATTGCAGATGAAATCTAGACCCATGCCCGATGAGTAAACAGACAACAGAAACACTTGCAGCATCTCGCATCATTTTGCTGCTTATTTCAGTTATTTTGTCGTAACTGCCGCAGGCGCTCCCCCCTTACTCAAGCCTCAGCAGACGATCAAGACAAAGGCTTCTAGCCGCTGAATTCCATTGGCAGGACTGACGGACATCAATCCCAGCCGGCTTCAACCACCCAAGAGGAACCTGAGCACAGGGGAATCCGACGGCTCTTCTCAATCCCTACATCCAAGCTTCAGTCCCTGCTACAGTATTTTCAAAGCTTTTTAGCTCTCCCTCTCGCACCTGAGCCTGCCATGAATCCAGCCCAACTTCGCTCCAGCACTTCGTTTCAGACCCGCCTTCTCCTGCATCTTTCCAAGGGCAAAAAAGGCCTCAGGGCTACCCAGCAAGGTTTTACTTTGGTAGAGCTGATGATCGTGGTGGCGATCATCGGCATCCTCAGCGCCGTTGCCCTGCCCAACTTCATCGCCGCCCGCAACGCAGCCAAGATCGGCTCGCGGGTTGGGGAGGCCATTGGTTTCGCCAAGGAATGTGCTGTATTCCTCTCCACTGATATCGGAACGCCTCAATCTGCGGCAATACGCACTGGCACCACCGCTACAGATGGTGTCGTAGAAACTTGTTTACAGTCCGCCACCTCTGGCACCTTGACTGTACAATGGGGAAATGCGACAGCCGCAGGCGTCAAGTGCCTGTCAGCTAGTTCCACCGCCACTTCAACACAGGCCGTCATCACGGTACTCCAAACGCCTCCCTCAACAGGTGGCGACACAATTACATGCGTCTTCAGCTAAAAAATTCCGCCGGCCATTCCGAAAGCGCCTTCTGCAATTCCTGGCAAGACTCTCGCAGATCCAGTATTTAACAAGACAAAAAAAATTTCAAGTGCCCAGGATGCCATATGGCGGCAAGACTCAGACAGTTGAGCCTGCCCCATCGGGCCATATCAATACTATCCGCGACGCCCCAGCAGCAGGCGCCGCGGATTTTTATTTTGAATACAATCGCTATTTACAATCATTCAGACTGCGGGGGTAAAGCATTGATTGCTTCCGCTGCATAGATTTTCGGCTTTTTCTCAGGGATTTCACATCGATTAGCAGAACATTTACTCTGTAACGAGTAGCTTCCTGCCATCTCACGGAAGCCGCTTTGCGGCAATAATGGGCAGCGCCTCTTGATTCAAGAGAATTCCATATCTTGCCCCTAACCTGATAAAAGTATTCAAAGCATTCCATCGTCACGCCCATGTTTTCCTTTATAGGCAAAATCTGGTTGCTCCTGCCCTCCAAAAAGCCCCGTCTCAAAGGACGAGCCTGACTGCAGGCTCAACAGAAATTCAGACCCAAGGTCATCTCCCCAACTCGGCCGCCAGATCAGCCTCACTGGTGATCGTCTGGGGGCCACCGCTTGGCGGCGTGAATTGCTGCGTGATCTGAAGGTGCAACCGACTCGCTCCGGCCACCGTGGCTGCCAATCCCTTGCTGGTCAGGGCATCGATCACCACCCGGTTCTGGGGAGCCCCCAAACCCAGCTGGCCATCAAGGCCAAAGGCCGGGCCACAGCGCATCAGCACCAAGCCGCGCCAGATCGAGCTCGGAGGAGAACCCAGGGAATAGGTGATCGTCCCCTGGGCTGTGAGCATCCGCAGCAAAGGCCGTCGCCCGCCCAAAGAACAGCTGGCCAGAATCGAGCCGGTGGCGCCCAGCTCCACCCGCTCGGCCAGCAGCAACTCCCCCCGGATCAACTCCAGCGTGCGTCGCTGCAACGTGCGCTCGCGCAGCAGCCGCACCAGCCGTTCAC
>CAMBZX010000088.1 GCA_945872185.1 Synechococcus sp. UW140
CCTCGACATCGCGGCCAGTCACCAGGGCCGCGGCACTTTGGTGGAGCTGGTGCGCCGCACCGCCGAGGCGGTGACGATCCCGTTCACGGTGGGTGGCGGCATCGGCAGTGTTGAGGACATCACCGAGCTGCTGCGCGCCGGCGCCGACACGGTGAGCCTCAACTCCGCGGCCGTTCGCAACCCTGAGCTGATCAGCGCTGGCGCCAGCCGTTTCGGCAACCAGTGCATCGTGGTGGCCATCGATGCCCGGCGCCGTCAGGGGGACATTCCCGGTTGGGACGTTTACGTCAAGGGCGGCCGCGACAACACCGGGCTCGATGCTCTGGCCTGGGTACGCCGGGTGGTGGCGCTCGGTGCCGGCGAGATCCTGCTCACATCAATGGATGGCGACGGCACCCAGGCGGGCTACGACCTGACCCTGACCCGGGCGGTGGCCGAGGCGGTGGAGGTGCCGGTGATCGCCTCCGGTGGAGCTGGCTGCATCGACCACATCGCCGCAGCGCTGCAGGAGGGCAAGGCGGCGGCAGCCTTGCTGGCTTCCCTGCTCCACGATGGTGTGTTGACGGTGGAGCAAATCAAGCGGGAGCTGCTGGCCAGGGGGTTGCCGGTGCGGCCGCTGCTGGGGGCAGCCGGCTCGCGTTAGCAGGTTCGCGCTAGCAGTGGTTGTTCGCAGCAGCGGCGGGCGACTCACGCTCCTGGTGCACCTGTCGTTACATTGACGTAACCATTTTCAATCCTCGCTGCCCTGCCTTGACCGCTCTGTTTGCCCTGCCTGGATCACTGCTCACGGTCATCGCCCTGGTGATGGTGATGGCCGTGGTGGCCCTGGTGGCCTGGGCGCTGCAGCTGATGCAGGCGGCCAGTGATCGCCAGGAATTTTCCCTGATGTTGGCCGGCTGCATGGTGTGCTCTGCCGCCGTTGGGCTGGCCACGGTGATGGTGCTCACGATCACCAGCCCAGGCCGGTTGGAGGCAGCTCACCACGGTGCGATGGTGCTGGGGCCCGATCGCGACAGCGGCATCAGCCTGGATGCGATCGTGCTGCCTTGGGATGACAATCCCGCCCTTGCCCAGGCCCCTTCTTTTGAAACCCGGTGATCCGGAGGCTGTGCGCGAGCTGTTCGAGCGCATCGCCCCCCGTTACGACCAGCTCAATGACCTGCTCAGCCTGGGCTTGCACCGGCTCTGGAAGCGCCAAGCAGTGGCTTGGTTGCGGCCACGCTCTGGCCAACATTTGCTCGATCTTTGCTGCGGCACTGGCGACTTGGCGCTGATTCTGGCGACAAAGGTGCGGCCGGCTGGCCGGGTTCTGGGCCTCGATGCGGCCCAGGCGCCCCTGGATCTGGCCAGGCGCAGGGCCGTGGCGCAGCCCTGGTTGGCTTTGCAATGGCAGCAGGGGGATGCCCTGGCCACGGGGCTGGCTGATGCCTCCCAGGACGGGGCCGTGATGGCCTACGGCCTACGCAATCTGGCGGATCCAGCGGCGGCGTTGCGGGAACTGCGCCGGTTGCTCCGTCCCGGTGCCCGGGCGGCGGTGCTCGATTTCAACCGGCCCGACCTGGCTGCCGGGCTGCCGGCGCAGGCGGCAGACCGTTTTCAGCGCTTCTACCTGCGCCAGCTGGTGGTGCCCGCCGCCCGCCTGGCGGGACTGCCGGAGGAGTACGCCTACCTCGAGGCCAGTCTCGAACGCTTTCCCCTGGCGGCAGAGCAACGGCTCCTGGCCCGGGAGGCTGGCTTCCGGCAGGTTGCCCACCGACCGTTGGCCGCTGGGTTAATGGGCATGCTCGAGCTGGTGGCCTGAGCTGCCGGCCCGATTGCAGCGTCCGTTTGGGGGGCCAGTGTGCGCAGGGCTCGCCTCAGCCCAGGTCTGGCGGCGTACTGACGAGGACCCGCGCCTGGACGACTCACCACTCGACGACTCATCACTGTTGCAACAGTGACAGTCTGGATCTGGCACAGGGGCCAGGATTCTCCTACTGAGATGGTGTTCGTCGTGTCTGTTTCTTATTCCGCCTCCGCCGCTGCAGCTTCAACCAGGGCCATGTCCATCCCCGCCAGCTCCCTGCGTTCGGTGGCCAGTTCCACCAGCCGCCGTTACCGGCTTGTCGACCAGCAGGGTGAGCCCCACCCCGTTCTCGATGACCTCTACGAATCCCTCGATTCGGCCTGGTCTGAGGCCCTGGACTGGTGGCACGAACATGTCGGCGCCGATCAGTCCCCTGTTGGCATCGGCGTCGAGGTCAGCACCGCCAGTGGCGAATGGCGCACTCTGCGCCATCCAGGGGTCTGAGCCGCCAGCGCCAATCCGCTGCTGACGGCCCGGCCTGGCCTTGACGGCGTCCAGACTCCTGGCGGCGCAACCGCTGGGCCCCAGGTACAACCCTATGGACCATCCCGCAGGGCCTTGTCGTTCAAGTCGTGGGTGGACGCGTTGCAGGGTCCTTGCCGCTCTGCTCGGAAGCCCACTGTCATGGGGTGTCACTACGAACGGCTAGCCAGGCGAAGCAAGGTTGGGCAGATTCCGCGAAGGGGCGATCAGGTCCGATCGATCCCCCCCGTCGTCACTTGGCCAGGCCCCTCAGGCCACCTGAACCCCTTTCCAGAACGCCACCCGCCCTTTGATCTGCTCAGCCGCCTGTTTGGGCTCCGGGTAATACCAGGCTGCGTTGGCATTCACCTCGCCGCCAGCCAGCACGTCGTAGTAGTGGGCCTCGCCCTTCCAGCCGCAGACCGTGCGGTGATCGGAGGGTCGAAACAAGCTGGGGTCGAGAGCTGAGATGGGGAAATAGGCATTGCCCTCCACCGTCACGATGTCATCACTGCTGGCCAGCACCTGGCCATTCCACCGAGCCTGCATCTTCCTGCGCGTTCAAGGAAAAACCATCCTGGCGCTTGCGCTCCCCCGCTGAGGGACTCCGAGGTGCGATCCCGTTCCGCGGCGCTGGTTCGCCCCGGCCCGTTCACCAGGGCATGCGGTCGTAGATCCGCAGGGTGGCCGTGCCGACGGGGCTGGCCACCGGCTGGGGTCCAGCCGGCCAGGCGGTGACCTGAAACAGGTAGGTGTCTGCCGTGACTGGGTTGGTCCAGGGTTTGAGCATCACCGTCACGGTGCTGCCTGGTGCCACCGGCTCGGGAAAGTCGACGGTGATCAGCCGTTCCCGCGGCGCAAACGTGGCCCGGATCGGCACCGGAGCGCCTTCCCGGCGTGGACGCCCCAGGAAGGCGAGGCTGCGCTCAGGCGCAAACGGAAATTGCCAGTCGGCGCCGCGGGTCTGCTGGATGGTGAGTCGCCCCAGCGACGCTCCAGCCTGGGGATCGAGGCTGATGGTGAGGTAGTACTGCGCCGCCGGATCGCTGGTGTGGTCGTAGTAGGTGATCAGTTCGGCTTTCCACGGGGCCTTGACGAAGTAGGTGGAGCCCCGAAGCTCCAGGGCCCGAGCCGGTGCCAGGCCAGGCGGCGGTGTCAGGGCCAGCGTGCCCTTGAGCAGGGCGGCCACGAGAGGGAACGCCCAGGGCGATCGGTTCATGGTGGTCCCATGGCGATGGTATGGAGACTAGGCCTGGTTCTGGAGGCCAGGACTGGATGTTTGTCCTCCAGATCGGCGCTCAACCCGCTTGCAGGCCCAGGAACGGCAGTGGATTCTGATCCCGCCGATGCTGGCGCGGGATCTCCGGTCCCTGCAGGCCGGCCGCTTCCGGATCCAGGCTGGCCGCCGCTTCGAGGGCCCTGCGCAGGCGCCGGGCCGCATGCAGGGGCATATCCCGGGGCACACAGATGCGATCGCGCAGATAGCGCAGGGCTGGGGCTGATCCCGCTGGTGGCGGGCAGGGCCGGCCGCTGATGAGGGTCGTCAGGGCGCAGCGCAGCGGTCGATCAAAGTCCTGCGCCAGGGGATTGCGCTGCAGCAGCGCAGAGCGGTGCTTCAGCACCCGGGCCAGGGCCAGCGCTGCCGCCTGCGGCGGTTCCGCCTGGCTGGTTTCAGGGTCGGGCTGGGTCCCGTCGACGATCGGCCAGGGGCCCTGGTCGATGCGCTGACTCAGGTGCCGCTGCTCGGCACTGCCATTGGCATGGCAGCCCCCCATCTGGGGCGGCAGATCGTGGGCGTGGGTGTGGAAATCGCTCTGGGTGCCCAGATAGGTGGGCCTTTGTTCCAGGGCGCTGAACCAGCGGTCGATGGCTGGATGGCGTTGGCGCAGCAGATAGCCCTTGTCGTAAGCCAGGCTGGCGTTCATCCGCTCCACATAGGGCACGAACACCAGGTCGGCGGTGCTCAGTTCCCCCAGCAGGAAGGGGCCGGGTCCGGTTTCAATCGCCTCGCCCATGGCCGCGGCGTAGCGATCAAAGGTCTCTCTGGCCTGTCGCTCGGCCGTTGCGCCCAGGCCAGGCACACACAACCACTGGCACCAGGCCCGAAACAGCAGGCGTTCCAGTTGCCGCAGCTGCTGCACCCTGGGCTCCTGCATCCCAGGGCCGAGGCTGCCGAAGGCCCGTTCCAGGGCTTCCAGGATGCGATCGCTCTCGGTGAGCAGGCGACCGTCCAGCTCCAGCGCCGGCAACATGCCGGAGGGCACCAGCTGGGTGAACCAGCGTTCTTTGTCGCCGTAGCAGAACATCGTCACCTTGCGGATCCGATAGGGAATGCGGCGTTCCTCCAGCCATAGCCATACCTTCTGGCAATAGGGGCACCAGGCGTGGTGATCGCGATACAGGGTGACGCGTATCGCCGCCTCCTCCTGGCCAAACAGACGCAATCGGGCCCGGGCACTGGTGGGGCCATGGACCAGGTCGGGTTCAGGGGCTGCCAGGTCGTTCAGGGCCTCCCAGCTCAGGGGCTCAGGGGGCGCACAACTGTCCAAGGCTCAGGGAATCGTCGATGGCCGGCGATCTTGGCGCAGCCCAGCCAGGGCCGGCGCGGTCGCTCTGGAGCAACACTGCGGCATTAACACCAGCGATGAAGCCTGGCAGCCGGCTCAGGCAGAGATTGGAGGCCATCGGCTTGCTTCCTTTGCCGTTCTGAGCCAAGGCAGCCATGGCAGGCGTCCTGTGTTCTGCGGCTGCGCTGTTGGGTGGCTGGCCACCAGAAAGGGCCAGAATTCTGGAGCGAAGGGCCAAATTGTTTCCCTTGTTACAGAGGTGAACACCCTCGTGGGCGCACCGTACCCGGGTGAACTCTTGAGAGGTTTTCCCCCTCATGCCACCGACCTTCCTGTCCAGCGGACCCCCGTCCGTTGAGACAACCTTTGACCGCTTCCGCCTCAAGGTGCTGGCGGGCGTCCACGACGCTCAGCTTCGCCGCTACGCCCTGGTTTTGTTAGCCGCTGGTGCAGGTTTACTGCCCCTGATGGCTGGATCGGCCCATGCCGCTTTGCAGAAGGTGCCGACCGATGGCGCCGATACCCTGCTGATGCTGATGGGCTCAGCCATGGTGCTGCTGATGACCCCGGGTCTGGCGTTCTTCTACGGCGGCTTCACGCGCGCCAAGAACGTGCTCAACACGATGATGATGAGCTTCTTCCTGATGGGGCTCGTCGGTGTCCTCTGGGTGGTCATCGGCTATAGCCTCTCTTTTGGCGTGGGCTTCAAGAGTCCCTTCATCGGTGGCCTAGAATTCATGTGGCTCAATGGGGTCGGCGGACCATTGGGTGACGCGCCTCTGGCTGATGGCTTCTCGATCTCGGCCACATCTTTTGCCCTCTTCCAGGGCATGTTTGCGATCATCACGCCGGCGCTGATTTCCGGTGCTTTGGTGGAGCGCATCAACTTCAAGGCCTGGTTCTGGTTCTGTCTGCTTTGGAGCATCTTCATCTATTGCCCCTTGGCCCATATGGTCTGGGGCGGTGGCTATCTCGGCCCCCTCGGCATCGGCGCCATTGACTTCGCTGGTGGCACCGTGGTTCACATCGCCTCCGGTGTGGCTGCTCTGGTTTCGGCCGCCATCGTCGGTCCCCGCACCGGCTATCCGGAAAGCGTGCGCCCGCCCCATAACGTTCCCTACATTCTCCTCGGTGCCGGCCTGTTGTGGTTTGGCTGGTTTGGTTTTAACGGTGCCAGCTATTTCGCTGCCAAGGGAGCGGGCCTGTCCTTCATCACCACCACAACTTCAGCATCAGCTGCTCTGTTCACTTGGTGTTTGATTGATTGGTTTAAAAATGGCAAACCCACCGCGGTGGGTGCTGCTACAGGTGCTGTTGCCGGCTTGGTGGGCATCACCCCGGCAGCTGGTTTTGTCTCAGTTGGTTCCTCGGTTCTGATTGGCGCTGTGGTGGCCGCTGGTTGCTACATCGCCGTTCAGTTCTCTGGGGCCGGCGGTTCAGGTGGTAGTTCCAAGTCGGTTCTTGATGAATCGTTGGATGCATTCTCAGTCCACGGCGTTGGTGGCACCATCGGTGCTCTGATGACCGGGGCCCTGGCGGTCAAGGAAATGGTGCCAGCTGACTACTTCCCGGTTTCTGCCAAAATCCTGGAAGAAAGCGATAACTTTGGCCTGTTCATTGTTCAGCTGAAGGCTGTATTGGTTACCTATGGATTTGTGGCCATTGGTACCACTGTTATTCTGTTGATCGTCAAGGCAACGGTTGGCCTGCGCGTCACCCCCGAGGATGAAGAGCGTGGTCTTGACTTCGTCTGCCATGGCGAAGAGGCTTACGATCCCATGACCAACTGAGGCTGAAGACAATGAAAATGATCACAGCCTTAGTCCGTCCTTCCAAGGTCGATGCCGTCAAGTCGGCCCTCGTGGCCCTCGAGATCATCGGCATGACCGTCTCCGACGCCCGTGGTTTCGGTCGCCAGAAGGGCCAGGTGGAGCGCTATCGCGGCAACGAATTCACGGTTGATTTTCTGCCGAAATCCAAGGTCATTGTCGTCGTTGCCGACGAAAAGGTTGCGCCGGCCCTTGAGGCGATCACCAAGGCCGCTCGCACTGGCGAGATCGGTGACGGCAAAATTTTCGTCACCCCCGTGGAGACGACGATCCGCATCCGCACCGGTGAAAGCGGCGAAATCGCCCTCTGAAGGTCTCTTCAGCGCCGCGCCGCCAAAAAAGTTTAGTTCCAGGGGATAGCCCCTTGTGCGCCTCCCAGGTCTCTGGGAGGCTTTTTTCTGGTCGCTTGACCTTGGGGATCGGTCGCTCTGGAGGCAGCAGAATGCAGCAGTAAGGAAGCCTCCAAGCCCATCCCGGGTTCCCACCCCCACCCACCGCTGGTCAGGATCGCCATCAGCCCTCCGTGGCCAAGGTCCCCTTGGAGCGGCTTTCAACCAGTCCACCTTGCCCGCCAACCCCACCCTGTCCTCACTTCAAGGCCGCCAAGATCTCAGGCTGCTGGCGCCGATGCGAACCGGCCCCGCTACAGCATCAATGCTCAGATCCATTGGCTTGCAAGCGATCTTGTCCTATGGCCGTAGCGATTGGGCCGGCTCCAGCAACTCGCGTGGAGATCAGTCTTTAACCCTCATCAGGAGCGCAAAGCAGCACAATCAGCTCCTGCGTTCTACGCCCAACCCATTCCTGTTCTCGCCTCCCCTCCCCCGCATGCCCGCCATGGATGACAGCTTCGATCTGATCGTGATCGGCGCCGGCTCGGGGGGGCTCGCCGCCGCCAAGCGGGCGGCCTCCTATGGCGCCAGCGTGGCCATCCTCGAGGGGGACCGGGTGGGTGGCACCTGCGTGATCCGCGGCTGCGTGCCCAAAAAACTGTTGGTGTATGGCTCGGCCTACGGCCAGCAGTTGGCTGATGCGGCCAGCTACGGCTGGATCCTGGACGGGGAGGCGGCCCACTTCCGCTGTGACACCTCGCTGTTGCTGGCCCATGTGCGCGCTGAGGTGGATCGTCTCAACCAGCTCCACATCGGCGGGTTGCAGAAGTCCGGCGTGCAGCTGATCAGCGGTTGGGGTCGCTTTGAGGATTCCCACCATCTGCTCGTCACGGCCAGCAGTGGCGAGAGGCGGCGTCTCCGAGGCGACCGCATCCTGATCGCCGTGGGTGGCCGCCCCCAGCGCCCGCCCATCCCGGGCGCGGAGCTGGGGTGGGTCAGCGACGATCTGTTCGAGCTGAAGCGCTTCCCCGACAGCGTGGTGGTGGTGGGAGCCGGCTACATCGCCTGCGAATTCGCAGGAATCCTGCGGGGTCTGGGGGTGGCCGTGACCCAGCTGGTGCGAGGCGACCATCTGTTGCGGGGCTTCGATCGGGAAGCCTCCGCCGCGGTGTTGGCAGGCATGGTGGCTGAAGGCATCGACATCCAATTCGGCCAGAGCCCGGCGGCGCTTGAAGGCGAGCCTGGCAACCTGAGGTTGATCACCGATTCCGGTGCTGTGTTGGCTTGCAACGGCGTGTTGCTGGCCACCGGTCGCCGTCCGTTTCTCGAGGGGCTGAACCTGGAGGCGGCCGGCGTTGAGCACGAGCGCGGCCGCATCCCTGTGGATGCTGACCAACGCACCAACGTGTCCCATATTCACGCTGTGGGTGATGTGACCGACCGCATCAACCTCACGCCGGTGGCGGTGGATGAGGGCAGGGCTTTCGCTGACAGCGTCTACGGCAACCGCCCCAGGCAGGTGGACTACAGCCTGGTGGCCAGTGCCGTGTTCACCCAACCGGAGCTGGCCTCGGTGGGATTGGGGGAAGAGGAGGCTGGGGAGCGCTATGGCCGCGAGGCTGTGACGGTGCATCGTGCCCGTTTCCGCTCGATGGCCCAGGCCTTGCCGCAGCGCGGCGGCAAGGTGCTGCTCAAGCTGGTGGTGGAAACAGGCAGTGGCAGGCTTCTGGGGGTGCACATGGTGGGCGACCACAGTGCCGAGATCATTCAGATGGCGGCGATCGCCCTGGGCATGGGGGCGACCAAGGCCGACTTCGACCGCACCATGGCCCTGCATCCCTCGGTGGCGGAGGAGTTTGTGACCATGCCGAACTGAAGCCTCTCAGAGCTCGTCTTCCACTTGCGGCTGGATGGTGCAGTCGGCCAGGGGATAGCTGACACAGAGCAGAGCAAATCCAGCACCAATCTGATCGTCGTCGAGGAAACTCTGATCGGATTGATCCACACTGCCGGCCAGGATCTTGCCGGCACAGGTGCTGCAGGCTCCGGCCCGGCAGGAGTAAGGCAGATCGATACCCTGTTCCTCGGCGGCGTCGAGGATGTAGGTGTCATCGGCGCAGGCGAAGCTGGCGCCATCTTTCAACGTGATCGTGTAGCTGGCCATGGAGGATCGAAGCTTCGAAATCCCATCACAGAGGAGCAGGCGCCACGAATCTGTATCCCCCTGCACTGGGTCTTTGGCTCCGGACAGGCAGGTGAACCCCATGCCGCTCCCGCCATCGCGCCGAATCTTCACTGAATCGGATCCCTGCCCCCAGCTGCCGAATGGCGCTTACACGGCCGCAAGGCCGCGCTCATTGAAGACCCCTTCGAACAGCACCGAACTCAGATAGCGCTCGCCGGAATCCGGCAGCACCACCACGATCGTCTTGCCCCGATAGGCCTCCTCGCGGGCGAGCCGCACGGCCACCGCCGTGGCAGCACCGCAGGAGATGCCCGCCAGGATGCCCTCCTCTTTCATCAATCGCCGCGCCATCGTGACGGCCTCCTCATCGCTGGCACTCTCCACCCGGTCGAGCAGGGAGAGATCCAGGTTCTGGGGCACAAAGCCGGCACCGATGCCCTGGATTTTGTGGGGACCGGGCTTGAGTGCCTCGCCGCTGAGGGTCTGGCGGATCACCGGACTGTTGGTCGGTTCCACCGCCACCGCCACCAGGGGTTTGCCCAGGGTGGTTTTGATGTAGCGGCTGACGCCGGTGATCGTGCCGCCGGTGCCCACGCCGGATACCAGCACATCCACCTGTCCTTCGGTGTCCTGCCAGATCTCCGGACCGGTGGTGTCGTGATGGATGGCCGGATTGGCTGGATTCATGAACTGCTGCAGCAGCACGTAGCGCTCGGGATCGGTGTCGGCCAGCTCCCGGGCGGCGGCGATGGCACCGCTCATGCCCAGCCGGCCCTCGGTGAGCACCAGATGGGCGCCATAGGCGGTGAGTAGCTTGCGCCGCTCCAGGCTCATCGTTTCAGGCATGGTGAGTGTGACCGGAATGCCGCGGGCCGCCGCCACGAAGGCCAGGGCAATGCCGGTGTTGCCGCTGGTGGGTTCGATCAGTTCCTTGCCGGGGCCGAGCAGCCCGTCTTTCTCGGCCTGCCAGATCATCGCCGCACCGATGCGGCACTTCACGGAGTACGCCGGATTGCGCCCTTCGATCTTGGCCAGCACCCGCGCCCCACAGCCTTCGGTCACCCGGTTGAGTTGCACCAACGGCGTGCGGCCGATGCTGAGGCTGTTGTCGGGATAGATCGAGCTCATCGGGGCACGGGGGGATGCAGGTGGGAGCAATCCTGCCGGCACCCTAGTCAGCGACAGCAGAAATGCCAGGCACTCCAGGCTGTCAAGCGCTCAGAACACAGGTTCTGGCCGTTCCGAACCCATACCATCCTTGGCAGTTCGGCCAGACGAGATCGCCCTTGAACAGCGCCTCCCCAGGACTGATCTCCGCGCTGAGCGAGCCGATCGGCGTGCTGCTGGTGCTGGTGTCGATCGCCGTGCTCACTGTGGCTTTCGACCGCTGCCGCTGGTGGATGCAGTGGTGGCGCCGGCGCCAGAGTCGCCGGCAGCAGTGGCGGCGCCAGCTGGAGGCTGGCCCCCCGCAGGCCCTTCATCAGCTGGAGGACTGGGATCGGGAGATCCGCTTTGGTGAGCCGCTGCTGCAGGCCGCCAGCCTCATCGCCCCGCTGCTGGGTTTGATCGGCACTGTGATCGGTCTGATGCAGGTGCTCTCCAGCCTCGGACCCCAGCTGGTCCTGCCCGCCGGAGCCAGTCTCCAGGGCTACGGCCAGGTGCTGTTGAGCACAGCCCTGGGATTGATCGTCAGCCTGGTGGCCACCACCACCCTGTCCCTGAACCAGGGGCTGCGCCAGTGGCAGATCGGCGAGTTGGAGCGCCAACTGCGGCGCCCAGGGCAGTCGGTCCAGCCATGAGCCTGGCCCTGCAATGCCTGGTGGGACTCACCTTGCTGGTCTGCGGGGCCGTGGCTGCCCTGCCGGAGCTTGCCCGCGACCGGATCCCTCGGTCGCGATCCCTGCACAGCAGCCACGGGGGCACCGCGCTGTGGCTGGTTGAGGCCCCGGCCCAGCGCTGGTATCTGGCCGGCCAGCCGATCGCAACCGGCCGCCTTGCAGCCCTGCTGCGCCACCAGGGTGGCAAGGCGGCCGTGCACTATCTGCCTTCGGCGGCCCTGCCGATCGGCGAGATCTCCAGTTCGCTGCGCTGGTTGCGCTCGCTCGGATCGGGCCCGGTGCTGCTGGAACTGCCGCCGCCAGCAGAGCCATGACTCCCCAGCGCCTCCCCATCCAAGCCAGCGATGCCGACGCGGCTGCGGGCCTGTCCGATGCCATTGAGGGCTTCGCTCTGGGGTTGATGGCCACCGGTCTGGCCCTGATGACCCTGGCGCTCACCGTGGTTCCCCAGCGCCTGATGCAGCGCCCCGCCAGTGCCGGGGTGATTCTGTTGCGGCTGGATTCCCGCGGCCAGCTGCGGCTCTGGAACCATGCCGTAGCGCCGCAGGAGCTGGGCGCGGTGTTGAAGCGGCTGGCCCAGCAGCGCAGCGATCTGCGGCTGCGGCTGGTGAGCGATCCCCAGGTGCCCTGGGGGACGGTGCAGCAGCTGGTGGCACGGCTGGAAAACGGTCCGTTGCCCCTGGAGCTGCAACTGCCATGAAACGCTTCCGGCACCTGGCGGCGACATGGCCTGGGCCGCTGCCGCAGCGGCTGGCTGCTGCCACGCCACTGCTGTTCGCCTTGCTGGCTGCGGTGCTGCTGCATCTGCTGGCGCTCTCCTACCGCCAGCTGCGCGCCGAGCGGACGCTCCAACCCCGTCCGCCGCAGCTGGCTGATGACAGCCCCGAACTGCTGCGGTTCAGTCGCCGCCAATCGCTGCAGGAGTCGCTGCTGAGCGTGCCG
>CAMBZX010000089.1 GCA_945872185.1 Synechococcus sp. UW140
GAGAGGATGCGCTGGGCCGTGGACTTTTTGCCATGCTTCATCAGCCGGGCCACGATCATCGAGGCGAGACGGCTGTTGAACTGGGGGTCGGGACGCACTGGGCGCTTCTCGGCGGCATTGCGGCGAGACATGTTCGACCGGGGCGGGAAGGAAGGGGGGACTTTTGAAGTGGATCAGGCAGCCCACAAAGTGGGCATGGCCGGATCAGGCTTTGGGTGTTTTGGCGCCGTATTTGGAGCGGGACTGGCGACGGTCCTTGACCCCGGCGGTGTCAAGAGTGCCCCGAATGATGTGGTAACGAACCCCGGGCAGATCCTTGACCCGGCCGCCCCGGATCAGCACCACGGAGTGCTCCTGGAGGTTGTGGCCGATGCCGGGGATGTAGGCGGTGACCTCGAATCCCGAGGTGAGCCGAACCCGGGCAACCTTGCGCAGGGCCGAGTTGGGTTTCTTCGGGGTTGAGGTGTAAACACGAGTGCAGACACCACGACGCTCAGGGCAGGAGCGCAGGGCCGGCGATTTCGTCTTGCGGGTGAGGCGCTGCCGCTCGGTGCGGATCAGCTGCTGGATGGTGGGCATCGAGGGCCGTCAGGGCTGGTCGGTGCGAACAGGTCGAGTAACCGACCGATTTCGACAATCCGTCACCTTACTGCCCCGTCGTCCCCCGTCCTGGCTCCCGGCTGAAGGCGGCGCCACAGGCGCAGCTGCGCACGTCGTCGCCCGGTCGCACCAGGAAACCGCCGCCGCTGAGATCGCCCTTGTAATCGAGTTGCAGGCCGGTGAGCAGCGGCAGCTGGGGTGGCGGGGCATAGAGGGTGATGCCATCGGCGCGGGCCACGGGGCTGCCGGCCAGATGGCCCGGGCGCAGGCGGATGGCCCAGCGTTCACAGCTGCCGTCCAGCAGGTCGATGTGCATCAGGCCTGGGGTGCCAGCCACCGCGGCCTGGCGGCACAGTTCGGCGGCGGCGGCGGCGGTGATGCGCAGGCTGTGGCCCCTGGGCACGGTCGATGCTCCGGCAAGGCTCCAGTCTGTCAGTTGCCGGCCAGGCTGCTGGCTCTGGTGGCGCTACCTCCTCCTCCATCGGCCAGGCCGCTGCTCGGCACGAGGCCGAGGCCGTTGTGGACGGCGCCGGCCACGCCGCGGCCCTTGACGGTGTGGGTGCCGCCCATCACCAGGCCGGTGGAACTGCCGCCATCAAGGTTGAGGGCGTCGCGCAGGCCCAGGCCCTGCAGCAGGGCTGCCGTTTCGGCCAGGGTCGGACCCGCTTGCTCAACGCCTTCGAGGGTGATCAGTTCGATTCGGGTGCCATCACTGGCGATCACGGTGCGAGGAGCGCCCTGGCTCAGGAAGGCGTCACCGAATCCCTCCGCGGTTCCGTTCAGCACCACCCGCCCCTGGCGCAACAGCAAGGGTCCGCCCCCCACCACGTTGGCAGCCAGGCCGAGGGGATCGCTGGGGCGCGACTCCAGGGTCAGGGGTTCGCCTTCCCTCCAGGGCAGCTCCGTGCCCGCCCGCCCCACCAGCACCATGTCTCCTGGGGGCAGGGGAATGCCTGCCGTCAGGCGGGCCGCCTCGAAGCGCTGGATCACCACCCCGTTGCGCAGCAGCAGGCCGCTTTCACCGTTGCTCAGGGACCGATACCAGGGCCCCCAGTCGCTGGTGTAGCGGCTGATGCCCCGCTGCACGTAGCCACTGTTGACGACCAGAACCGGCCAGCGCTGGCCGTTGCGGTCCAGCAGCCATTCCTGCAGCTGCAACCGGCCGAATTGGGGCACAGTGCGACTCTCCCAGCCCACAGCCCCCCGGTTCAGGATCGGCCCGGAGAGCCAGCGTCCCTGTTGCCTCAGGGCTCCCAGAGGCAGGCGTCGCACCCGGTTGAAGAAGCCACCGTTGATGGCCACCAGGGCATCGGCGCGCTGGGCCAGGTCGGCGAGAGCGCTCAGCCCCTCCATGCTGCCGCCGCGGCTCAGGGGCTGGAGTTCCAGGGGCCCGGAGCGCGGATCGAAGCTCACCCGATTCAATTTGAAGCTGACAGGGCCGAGGCGCAACACCTGGCGGTCCCAGCGCAGGTCTTTGCCGAGCAGTGCCAGCAGCCTCGGATCGAAGCGGGGCGGGGTCGGGCTGCTGCTGCTGGTCGCGGGGCCTTCACCGGGCAGGTCAATCACCACCCGGTTGGGGTTGGCCAGGGTGAGGATCTGGCTGGCCCGGGATCCGGAGGCGGTGGTCAGCATCAGCCCCATGGGCCCTTGACGCACCCCCAGGCCTTGCCGGCTCAGTTCGGCCTGTTGGGCTGCGCTGCTTGAGAGGCCCAGGTCCAGCCCTTCCTCATTGGTGCGCACCACGGCGGGAGCGTCGAGGTCCAGCACGATCCGCCGCTGCCCGGGCTGACGGGCGGTCCGCACCTGCAGCAGGCGCGCCGGCGGGAGCTGCAGTTCCAGCATGTCGCCGCCGCTGCTGCGGCTCACCCCCACCGCGTCCAGCAGGGCCGCCACCTCCACCGCCACCTCATCGCCCAGGCTGCGTTGGCCGGTCGGCGGCACGATCAACTCCTGGCCATACCAACCCAGGTTCAGGCTGCCATCGGCCCGGTTGCTGCTGTTGAAGCCCAGCTGGGCCTGCAACACCTCCAGGGGCAGCCAGAGCTGCTCGGGGCGGTCCGGCCTCGGGGCTTGGAGCAGCCAGGCGGCTCGCTGGTCGCGGCCATTGATGCGCAGTCGGCTGCCCTGCTGGACGCCACGGCCGCTGGGCAGGGCCGGCTGGAACGCTGCAGGCCGGATCTGGGCGCCGCGGCCCGGGCCCGCCAGCACGGGTGGCGGTGCCTGCAGTGGGGTTGCCCGTGCTGCTGGCGCCACCAGTGCTTGTGCAAGCAGTGCTGGCGCCAGCACTGGCGCTGCGGCGACAAGGGTCGCGGCCAGAACCTTCCAGGTGGCCAGGGCCATGGTGGATGCAGCCGGGTTCCGAAAGGTAGCCCCTGTGAACCTTGTCAGGAATGCGGCTGCCTAGGATCGGCCGTCCGTCAGCAGGATGGCCGCGCGCCAACCTCGCCGTGCCGGTCCCATGGGTTGGTTCAAGGTCGGCACTTCAGCCCGGGCTGTCCGGGGGTGACGTCCAGGCTCCCGCTCCCACTGGCTGCTGTTTCAGGCCGCTCCCAACGGCCCCCCTTCCTTCGCTGCTCCTGTGTCCCGGTCCATGCCCAACCCCATCCCTCCCGTCTGGCCCCACCGCGACAGCCCGGCGCCGGCACCGGTGGTCGGTGAGAAGGATGCCTGTGGAGTGGGTTTCCTGGCCCATCTCGGCGGCGAGGCGAACCATTGGGTGCTGGCCCAGGCCCTGCGCGGTCTGCGCTGCATGGAGCATCGCGGCGGCTGCGGCGGCGACGGCGACTCCGGCGATGGTGCCGGCATTCTCAGCGCCATTCCCTGGGGCTTTCTCGAGGCGGTCTGGCCCGAGGCGGCGGCCAGCAGCGGCCAGGTGCGCGGCCTCGGCATGCTGTTCATGCCGGTGGATGCGGAGCGCCGCCAGCAGGCCCGCGCCATCTGCGAACAGGAGGCGTCCCGGCTGGGGCTGCACAGCCTCGGCTGGCGCACGGTGCCGGTGGATGCGGCCGTGCTCGGTCCCCTGGCCCGGCAGACCGCCCCGGTGATCGAGCAGTGGTTGTTGCGGGCGCCCGACGCTTCGGCCACGGTGCCGGCGGAGGTCGATGCGATCGAGGCCACGCTGTTCCGCCTGCGCCGTCGCGCCGTGGATCGGGTGCGGGAGATCTGGGGGGACGGCACCACCGATCTCTATTTCGCTTCAATCAGTGCCCGCACCGTTGTCTACAAGGGCATGGTGCGCTCCGAGGTGCTGGATCGCTATTACGCCGACCTGCGCGATGAGCGCTTCGCGGTCAACTTCGCCGTTTACCACCGCCGCTTCAGCACCAACACCCTGCCCCGTTGGCCCCTGGCCCAGCCGATGCGGCTGCTTGGTCATAACGGCGAGATCAATACACTGCTGGGCAACATCAACTGGGCCAGTGCGGCCGAAACCAATCTCGAAGCGGTCTGGGGGGAGGCTGCGGCCGATCTGCGGCCCCTTGTCAATGCCGCCTTCAGCGATTCCGCCAACCTGGACGCCACCCTCGAGCTGATGGTGCGCAGCGGCAGGCCGATCACCGACAGCCTGCTCACCCTGGTGCCTGAGGCCTTCCGCGACCAGCCTGAGCTGGAGCAACGCCCGGCGATTCAGGCTTTTTACGAATACAACGCCTGCCTGCAGGAGCCGTGGGATGGCCCCGCCCTGCTGGTCTTCGGCGACGGTCGCATGGTGGGTGCCACGCTCGATCGCAACGGGCTGCGGCCGGCCCGCTACTGCCTCACCAGCGATGGCTACGTGGTGATGGGTTCGGAAACGGGCGTGGTGGAGCTGGAAGAGAGCCGCATCATCGAGAAGGGGCGGCTCGGTCCGGGCCAGATGCTGGCGGTGGATCTCGAGCAGGGGCGACTGCTGCGCAACTGGGAGGTGAAGGCGGAGACCGCCGCCCGCTTCCCCTATGGCGACTGGCTCGCCGACCATCGCCGCAGCCTGGCGCCTGGAGCCTGGAGCCAGGAACAGCACCTCAGCGATCTCGATCTGCTGCAGCAGCAGACCGCCTTCGGGTTCACCGCCGAAGATCTGGATCTGGTGATCGAGGATATGGCGGGCGCCGCCAAGGAACCCACCTATTGCATGGGGGACGACATCCCACTGGCGGTGCTGTCCAGCAAGCCCCACCTTCTGTACGACTACTTCAAGCAGCGCTTCGCCCAGGTCACCAATCCGCCGATTGATCCGCTGCGCGAAAAACTGGTGATGAGCCTGGAGATGCATCTGGGCCGCCGTGGCTCTGCGCTGCGGCCCGATCCAGCCGGGGCTGCGGTGCTGCATCTGGACACGCCGGTGCTCAACGAAGCCGAGTTGGAATCCCTGGGGGGCCATGGCCTGCCCCTCGTCAGCCTGTCCACCCTGCTGCCGGTGGCCGCCGGCCCTTCGGGCCTGGAGCAGGCCGTTCAACGTCTCAGCTTCGAAGCGGAGGCTGCCGTGCGCAGCGGTTGCCAGATCCTGGTGCTCTCCGATCGCATCGGTGTTGACAGCCAGCGCACGGGCCTCAGCGCCGGCAGCACCTACATCCCGCCGCTGCTGGCGGTGGGTTCGGTGCATCACCGTCTGCTGCGGCTGGGTCTGAGGCTGCAATGTTCGATCGTGGTCGATACGGCCCAGTGCTGGAGCACCCACCACCTCGCCTGCCTGATCGGCTACGGCGCCAGTGCGGTCTGCCCCTGGCTCACCTGGGAAACCACCCGCCACTGGCTGGCCCATCCCCGGACCCTCTCCCTGATCGAGCGCGGCAAGCTGCCGGCGATCAGCCTCGATCAAGCCCAGGCCAACGTGCGCAAAGCTCTCGAAGATGGCCTGCGTAAGATCCTCTCGAAGATCGGCATCTCCCTGCTGGCCAGCTATCACGGGGCCCAGATCTTCGAAGCCATCGGCATCGGCGCCGATCTGATCGCGTTGGCCTTCAGCGGCACCACCAGCCGGGTGGCGGGCCTGAGCCTGGCGGAACTGGCCAGCGAGACCCTCAGTTTCCACAGCAAGGCCTTCCCTGAATTAGATCGCACCAAGCTGGAATTCATGGGCTTCGTGCAGTACCGCACCGGTGGCGAGTACCACATGAACAGC
Organism: Synechococcus sp. UW140; assembly: GCA_945872185.1. GTDB lineage: Bacteria > Cyanobacteriota > Cyanobacteriia > PCC-6307 > Cyanobiaceae > Cyanobium. Next base: position 5,702 of record CAMBZX010000089.1, read on the forward strand.
CCGGAGATGGCCAAGGCCCTGCATGCCGCCGTCAAGGCGGGTCCCGGCTACGACCACTTCCGCACCTACCAGACCCTGCTCGAAAACCGTCCGGTGACGGCCCTGCGTGACCTGCTGCAGCTGCGGCCGGCGCCGACCCCGCTGCCGCTCGATCAGGTGGAGAGCATCGAAAGCATCTGCGCGCGCTTCTGCACCGGTGGGATGAGCTTGGGGGCCCTCTCCCGCGAGGCCCATGAGGTGCTGGCGGTGGCCATGAACCGCATCGGCGGCAAGAGCAACAGCGGTGAGGGCGGCGAGGATCCGGCCCGCTTCCACGTGTTGCAGGATGTGGATGGCGAGGGCCATTCCCCCACCTTGCCCACGATCCGTGGCCTGCGTAACGGCGACACCGCCTGCTCGGCGATCAAGCAGATCGCCTCGGGGCGCTTCGGGGTCACGCCGGAATACCTGCGCAGTGGTCGCCAGCTGGAGATCAAGGTGGCCCAGGGGGCCAAGCCCGGTGAGGGCGGCCAGCTGCCCGGCCCCAAGGTGGATCCCTACATCGCCGGGTTGCGCAACAGCAAGCCCGGAGTGGCGCTGATCTCACCGCCGCCGCATCACGACATCTATTCCATCGAGGACCTGGCCCAGCTGATCCACGATCTCCATCAGGTCAATCCCGCCGCCAAGGTGTCGGTGAAGCTGGTGGCTGAAATCGGCATCGGCACCATCGCCGCCGGGGTGGCCAAGGCCAATGCCGATGTGATCCAGATCTCCGGCCACGACGGTGGCACCGGCGCCTCCCCCCTGAGTTCGATCAAGCACGCCGGTAGCCCCTGGGAGCTGGGCCTCACCGAGGTGCATCGCAGCCTGCTGGAGAACGGCCTGCGCGATCGGGTGCTGCTGCGCGCCGATGGCGGACTCAAGACCGGCTGGGACGTGGTGATCGCCGCCCTGCTCGGCGCCGAGGAATACGGCTTCGGCTCGGTGGCGATGATCGCCGAGGGCTGCATCATGGCCCGCGTCTGCCACACCAATAATTGCCCGGTGGGCGTGGCCACCCAGAAGGAGGCCCTGCGCCAGCGCTTCACCGGCCTGCCGGAGCACGTGGTGAACTTCTTCCTGTTCGTGGCCGAAGAGGTGCGCCAGCTGCTGAGTGTGCTGGGGGTGGCGCGCCTCGAGGATCTGATCGGCCGCAGTGAACTGCTCGCCCCTCGCCAGGTCACCCTCGCCAAGACCCGTTCCGTCGATCTCTCTTGCCTGTTGGCCACCCCTGCCGAGGGCGCCGATCGCCGCTGGTTGCGCCATGACGCCGAGGCGCACGGCAATGGTCCGATCCTCGAGGATGAGTTGCTGGCTGATGCCGCCGTGATGGCGGCGATTGAGGGCCATGGTCAGCTGGCCCGCACGCTCACGATCGCTAACACCGATCGCAGTGTCGGCACCCGTCTGGCCGGCGAGATTGCTGCCCGGCACGGCAATCTGGGCTTCCGCGGCCAGCTCAATCTGTGTTTCGAGGGGGCAGCCGGGCAGAGCTTCGGCGCCTTCGGGTTGCAGGGCCTGAATGTGCGCCTGGTGGGGGAGGCCAACGACTACGTCGGCAAGGGCCTCAACGGCGGCCGCCTCAGCGTGGTGCCGGCGGCCGGTAGCCAGGATCCCGGCAGCCAGGTGATCCTCGGTAACACCTGTCTCTACGGCGCCACTGGCGGCGAACTGTTCGCCCTCGGCCGGGCAGGTGAGCGCTTCGCCGTGCGCAACAGCGGCGCCCGCACCGTGGTGGAGGGCGCCGGTGACCACTGCTGTGAATACATGACCGGTGGCGTGGTGGTGGTGCTTGGCAGCACCGGCCGCAACGTGGCGGCCGGCATGACCGGCGGTGTGGCCTTCCTGCTCGACCTTGAGGAGGAGGGCGCTATCGCCAAGCGGCTCAACGGCGAAACCGTGGCCCTGGTCGAACTCCAGACGGTCGAGCAGGAATCCCTGCTGCGGCCCCTGCTGGAAGCCCATCTGGAGCACACCGGCAGTGACAGAGCTGCCCAGATCCTGGCGGACTGGTCCAGCTGGAAGGGGCGCTTCAAGGTGGTGGTACCCCCGAGTGAGAAGGCCCTGGTGGGGCTGGTGGAGCGGCAGGCTGTCGTCGCTTGAACGATGGCTTCAGCCCCGCCACCCCGAGTGGAGAGGAGGGGCAACAGTCCACGTGATCACCCATCAAGCTCCGCGACCTCGACTGGCGCGCCGTGGAGCTTGTTCAGCACAGCCGGCGATCAGGGCAAGGCATGGGCGTGCATGCAATTGGCCCGTGGAGTGATCTGGGCAATCAAAATAAAGCCCATGGATTGAAGGTCACCTCGGAAAATGCCGATTGCGCTCACTCTTGGCCTGGGTAGTCGTGGTGTTGCGATGAATCTTCTGTGGCGTGACACTTGAGATTCGGGATTTTCGAGGCCTCCTGAAGAAGATCAATCCTGATCAATGGCGTTGCACCAATGGATCACCGGTCTCTGGATAAGAGTGGGCCATTTGATCCGGTCCGATTTAACTCTTGGGGCCGCTCAGATTTGTTTTAAAAATCGTCGTAAACTTTCTCCATCATTGCGAAGGTGTCGTCGTAGTTCATGCCGGCGACGGCAATCGCGGCCCCACCGAGCTTGGTGCTGCAGCTCACGGTGATGGACGGTGGGTTGTCCTTGTGATCGGCATGGAAATCCCGCATTTTTTCGCTGCCTACAACTTCAATGCTCTCGGTGAAGCCATGGTTCCTGGCGATCTTTTCGGCTTGGCTGAGGCAGCCGTCCATGCTGTTGATGCCAAGCACCAGGCCGGCATACACGTGCGGAATTGCCCGGACTGGCTGATTCCAGAATGGTGCGAAGGCAGCAGCGGCGAGGATGGAAGAAAAGCCTTGCCGCATGTTATTTGATTGTGTTGTCAGGACAAATAAAGGCTCAGAAGCATATTTCGATCAGCGGGGGTGTGCGTGCATCAGGCGTTGCACCTCGCCGGCGTGGTAGCTGCTGCGAGTGAGTGGGCTACTCACCACCTGCAGGAAGCCGAGCTCCTGTTCGCCATGCTGGCGGAAGGTTGCAAATTGCTCCGGCGTCACGAAGCGATCCACCGGCAGGTGCTTGGGGCCCGGCGAGAGGTATTGGCCGATGGTGACGATGTCGACGGACTGGGCCCGCAGATCACTCAGTACTTCCAGCACTTCCGTGTCGCTTTCACCCAGGCCGGTCATCAGGCCTGATTTGGTGTAAGTGCGGGGCCAGCCCTGCCGCACCCGCTGCAACAGCTCCAGGGAACGGATGTAGATCCCTTGCGGTCTGGCCTTTTTGTAGAGGCGTGGCACGGTTTCGATGTTGTGGTTGAGCACCTCCGGAGCCCCTGCCATCACCGCCGCTAAGGCGTCCCAGTTGCCACAGAAATCGGGAATCAACAGCTCGATCGTGGTGAGCGCTGAGCGCCGGCGCACCTGCTCGATGCAGGCGACGAACTGGCTGGCGCCGCCATCGGCGAGGTCGTCGCGATTGACGGAGGTGATCACCACATGGCTGAGCCCCAGCCGGGCCACCGCTTCCCCCAAGCGCTCCGGCTCGCTGGGATCGAGGGCCCGCACGCTCTTGTCGAAGTCAATGTCGCAGTAGGGGCAGGCCCGGGTGCAGCCCGGCCCCATGATCAGGAAGGTGGCGGTGCCGCCGGCAAAGCACTCGCCGATGTTGGGGCAACTGGCCTCCTGGCAGACGGTGTTCAGCTTCAGATCGACCAGCAGGTCGGCCACGGCGCCGATGCGCTCGCGCTGGGGGGCTTTCACCCGCAGCCAGGGTGGCTTGAGGGCCCCAGGGCTTTCGCCTGCAGCGATCAACGGCTGGACATCGCTGATCGTCCCTGGATGGGTCATGGGCCGCCGCGGCTGGTCGTGGGCCTGGACTCTAGGCAGGAGCAGCGGGCGCCTCCCGGCCCTCAGGCCGCTGCCGGAGATGGAGCCGCCTCCGGAGGTGGAGCCATTGCGGCCGGCGAGGCGGTCGTGGGGTGTGGGCCTGGGCGAGCGGGGCCATCCCTTAAAGTCCAACCATCGGGATGTGGCGCAGCTTGGTAGCGCACTTCGTTCGGGACGAAGGGGCCGCAGGTTCGAATCCTGTCATCCCGATTTTTTTGATGGCCGCTCTGGGCCATCTCCTGTCTCAGTCTCAGGCCAGGGCCGCTCCCGGGTAGCCCCGTGGGGTCACCATCCGGCCAGCCTCAACCCGGCTGCTGCTGTTGCCGATCAGCACCAGGGTGAGCATGTCCACCTGCTCGATGGGTAGTTCCGCCAGGGTGTGCAGGCTCACCTGTTCATCGCGGCGGCCGAGTTGGCGCGCCAGCACCACCGGGGTGCTGGCTGGCCTTCCCGCCAGCAGCAGCTCCTGGGCTCGTCCCAGCTGCCAGTCCCGTCCGAGGGAGCGGGGGTTGTAGAGGGCGACGACGAAGTCACCATCTGCGGCTGAGCGCAGGCGCCGTTCGATCACCTCCCAGGGGGTGAGGCGATCGCTGAGGCTGATCGTGCAGAAGTCGTGCATCAGCGGGGCGCCGGCGCGGGCGGCCGCCAGCTGCAGGGCCGAGAGGCCTGGATGGACCTCAAAGCCAGGCCGCTCCAGGGAGGGGCGTTGCAACCAGAGCTCCAGGGCCAGCCCGGCCATGCCGTAGATGCCGCTGTCCCCTGAGGAGATCAGGGCCACCTTCAGGCCCTGGCTGGCGAGATCGAGGGCCTCACTGCAGCGGGCCCGCTCCGCCGTGAGCTGGCCGTCACGGCGCAGCTGGTCCGGACGGCGCAGGGGTTCGAGCAGGTCCAGATAGGGGCCGTAGCCCACCCACACCGTGGCGGCAGCGAGGGTGCGACGGGCATCGCCGCTGAGCAGATCGAGCCGGCCCGGACCGCTGCCCACCAGATGCAGTTCGCCCCGCTGCGGCGCCCATTGCTGAGGGGCCAGGACCACCGCCAGGGTGGCTGCCCCCTGTTCGCCGGCTTCGGCCTGCTCAATGGTCTTGGGGACGAGCCTTTCAGGTTGGGGGTCAGCGGCTGGGGCCGAGGCGGCGGCCGCCAGCCATGCCGCGGCCTCGGCCACGCTGGCCGTGCCCATCTCCCTGGCCACGGCCTCAGAGGGGTTGGCCACCGCGACCGCGGCCAACTGTGCGGCCGTGAACAGCTTCAGCGGCCAGCCCCGCGCCGCGGCCAGGGCCAGCAGCGCTGGCTCATCGCCCTTGCGATCGATGCTGGCGAGACCCGCCACCGCCGCCTCGGCCAGGCCTGATTGGCTGAGAACCCGCTGCACCAGCCTCTCCAGGACGGCCAGGCTGGTGTTGCGTTCACAGCCCATCCCCAGCCACAGGCAGGGCGGATGCCAGCGGCAGCCGTCCCCCAGCCAGGGGCCGATCACCAGGGCCGCTGACGAGGGTGGGCCTGCCGGACTGGGAGTGTCTCGGGTGCAGCTGCTCGGCTCGGCATCTGTGGAACCCTCGGCTTTCGGGCTGCTGGTGCTGGCTTGGTGGGCGTTCTGGTCCCCGTCCTGCGGAGGGCGGCTGTCGCCGCTGGCACCGGGCTGGGCCTGGCTGCAGTTGTCTGGGTTGTTGTCCCGTGCCGTGAAGGCGTCCAGCCCTTGCCAGAGCCTCAGGCCGCCCAGTTGCTGCAGCTCCGGCTCCAGGCCAGCGGCGGCGGCCACCATCAGCGCCTTCCAGTCGCCTTCGCCGCGCTGCCAGCCCCACTGCTGGCCGAAGGCATCCAGGGCGAGGCGGCCCAGGGCGCTGCTGCTGCCGCTGAGCACGGCCTGTCCACCGAGCAGGGCGGCGATCTCTCGGCTCAGCTGCTCAGCCCCGGCCAGGTGCCCCCCCAACAGGGGCACCGCGAAGTGCCCTTGGGGATCCACCACCACCACGGCCGGATCCTGCTCTTTAGCGCCCAGTAGCGGCGCGATCAGCCGGGTGACCAAGCCACAGGCCCCCACCGCCACCACCGCTGAGGCGCTGTGCCAATGCTGTGCGAGCCAGGCGGCGGTTCCTGAGCCGTCGCGGCTGTCCTCCCTGCCGTTCTCGGCGGCGGGAGCGCCGCTCGCAGCAGCGCTCCCATCCTTGTTGTCAGCGCTGCTCTGCTCGCCAGAGACCGCGGCGATGGCGCTGCTGCCGGGCCAGCGCACGGCGGCCAGGAGCCCGGCTTGCTCCAGTTGGTGCAGCACCGGCAGGGCTGCCGGGCTGAAGCCGACGGCCACGATCCGGCGTTCGA
>CAMBZX010000090.1 GCA_945872185.1 Synechococcus sp. UW140
CCCCACTACACGATGGGCGGCCTGTGGGTGGACTACCACCTGATGAGCACGATTCCCGGCCTGTTCGTGCTCGGCGAGGCCAACTTCTCCGAACACGGTGCCAACCGGCTCGGCGCCAGTGCCCTGATGCAGGGGCTGGCCGATGGCTACTTCATTGCACCGGCCACGATCACCGCCTGGCTGGCCGGCCAGCCCCTGCCTGCGGTGAACGCCGACCATCCCGCCTGCCGCGAGGCCCGGGCGGCAGCGGCTGCACGCATCGCCGCCCTGCTGGTGCCGGCTGGCACCGGGACGGCTGGCCCAGGGACGGTGGCTGGTGGGGCTGGCCGCCGGCCGGTGGAGGCCTATCACCGCGAGCTGGGGCAATTGATGATCGAGGCCTGCGGCATCAGCCGCCAGGGCGAGCGGCTCCAGCGGGCGCTGCTGGAGCTGGACGCCCTGCGGGGGCGCTGCGGCGAGGAACTGCGGGTGGTCGATCACGGCACAGCCAACAATCCCGAACTGGAGAAGGCCCTGCGCCTGCAGGATTTCCTCGGCCTGGCCGAACTGATGCTGCGCGATGCCCTGGCCCGGGAGGAATCCTGCGGCGCCCATTTCCGCGAGGAGCACCAGAGTGCCGATGGGGAGGCCCGCCGCGACGACGAGCACTTCGCCCATATCGCCGCCTGGGAACACCGGCCCGGCACGGAACCGGTGCGCCACAGCGAACCGCTCACCTACACCGCCATCCCGTTCAGCCAGCGCAACTACCGATGAGTGTTCCAGCCGCCACCATCACCCTGAACCTGCGCATCTGGCGCCAGGCCACGCCGGACGCGGCCGGGGCCTTCGCCGCCTACCGGCTGGAGCAGGTGTCCACGGATCTGTCCTTACTGGAGGCCCTCGATCGCCTCAATGGCCAGTTGATCGCCGCCGGCGAGCGGCCGGTGGGATTCGAGCACGATTGCCGCGAGGGCATCTGCGGCTCCTGCGGCTTTCTGGTGAACGGCCAGGCCCATGGGCCCCAGGCGGCCACCACCGTCTGCCAGCTCTATCTGCGCCAGTTCCCAGACGGCACCACCCTGGTGCTGGAGCCCTTCCGGGCGCGCGCCTTTCCCTTGCTGCAGGATCTGAGTGTGGATCGCTCAGCCCTGGATCGCATCCTGATGGCGGGCGGTTACTGCTCGGTGAACACCGGCAGCGCCCCGGCGGCCAATGCGATCCTGATCGGCCGCGACCAGGCCACCAGCGCCTTCGACACCGCCAGCTGCATCGGGTGCGGCGCTTGTGTGGCCAGCTGTCGCAATGCTTCGGCCAGCCTGTTCGTGGCGGCCAAGCTGGCCCATCTCGGCCAGTTGCCCCAGGGCCAGCCGGAGCGGGCCCGGCGCAACAAGGCACTACAGCAGCAGATGGCGGCCGAAGGCTTCGGCAGCTGCAGCAACCAGCTCGAGTGTGAGGCGGTGTGCCCCAAGCAGATCTCCGCCGACTGGATCAGCTGGATGCGGCGCGAAGCCTGGCGCTGAAGCTGGGCTTGAGCAGCGTGGCGGCTGGTGGCCGCGGCGGCGGTGAGCGTGCTGGAGAACCTGACGATGGTGCTGATGGGCGTGGCTTTGCCGAGGCTGGGCCTTGGCTGAACCCATTCAGCGGCGGGGCCGTTCCGGCGCCAGCCCCGCCTCACGGCGCCACTGGCGCACCACCATCTCCACCGGCCGCTTCTCGAGATCCACCTGGGCATTGAGCCGCTGCATCGTGGCCACAGTCAGCCGACCGCTCAACCGATCGATCGCCGCCAGCAGCGATGGATGGCGCCGCAGGACCGCACGGCGGAAGATCGGCACGGCGTCGTAGGGCGGGAAGTAGCCGCGGTCATCGCGCAGCATCCGCAACTGGAGGGTGGGGATCAGGCCGTTGGTGGAGTCGCCGGCGATCAGATCCACCTGGCCAGCCGCCAGAGCCCGGTAGGTGAGGCCGAGATCCATGCTCTGAGGCGGCGCGGCGAAGCGCAGCCCGTAGCGCCGCACCAGGCCGGCGTAGCCATCGGCCCGGTTGAGGAACTCGTAACCGAAGCCGGCACGCCAAGCGGGAGTGTGGACGGCGGCATCAGTGATCGTCTGCAGGCCGAGGCGCTGGGCATCGGCCTGGCGCACCAGGATCGCGAAGCTGTTCGCAAAGCCCAGGGAGGGGAACACCTCCAGGCCAAAACGGCGGCCATAGGCCAGACGCGTGTTTTGCCACACCTGCTGGGCCGCCGCAGGCCCCGGCGGCGGCGCTGGCTGGTTGAGGATCGCCGTCCAGGCCGTACCGGTGTACTCCACGTAGCCATCCAGTCGACCCTGGCGCAGGCTGTCGTGCAGCAGGCCCGTGCCACCAAGACCAAAGCGGCGCTGCACCTTCAAGGTGGTGTCGCTTTCAATCTGCTGGGCCAGCAGCTCGCCGAGGATCAGCTGCTCGGTGAAGGCCTTCGAGCCGATCCGCACCGTCTCGCCGGGCTGCAGGCTCACCAGCACCAGGGCAAGCACAACGACCAGGCTCAGGCCGGCCAGACCGGCTTTGAGCCAGCGACCGGAGCGCTGATCATCGCCACCAGGACGACGGAATGGCCGGGAGAGGCGACGCTCGAGAGCCCCCAGGCCGGCATCGGCCGCCAGGGCGATGGCCGCCGCCGGCAGGGCACCAGCCAGAATCTGGCCGTTATCCACCGTGGCGATGCCGCGGAAGATGAATACCCCCAGGCCGCCGGCGCCGATGGCGGCGGCAATGGTGGCGACGCCGACGCTGATCACGGTGGCCACCCGCAGGCCCGCCATGGCCACCGGCAGGGCCAGCGGTGCCTCGATGTAGCGCAACACCTGGGCCCCGTTCAATCCCAGCGCCTGGCCCGCCTGCTTCAGCCCCGCAGGCACCTGGGCCAGCCCGGCAAGAAAGCCCCGCAGCAAGGGCAGCAGGGCATACAAGGTGAGCGCCACCACCGCCGGTGTCGTGCCGATGCCGCCGAGCAGGGGCACCGTCAACAGCAGACCGAAAATCGCCAGGCTGGGAATGGTCTGCACCGCATTGGCCAGGGCCAGCACCGGTGCAGCCCAGCGGGGCCGGCGATGGATCGCCAGGCTGAGCGGCAGGGCGATCAGCAGCGCCAGGCCGATGGCGATCGCCACCAGCAGCAGATGCTCGCCGCTGCGCTGCAGGATTTCGATCGCCAGGTTCATGGGGGGCCGCCAGCAGGCGTTATCGGTGGGCGTGTCGGCGGCGTCATGGCCACCACTCTGACGGCTCTCGTTAGCTTGAGGCTCTTCGGCTCAGCCTCGTCTCGTCAGGGGCTTTCGCTGCTCGCCTTCACCGCCCACCGTTGTCTCCCGGCTGCACCATGGATGAGTTATGCGAGCCTCCCCTCCCCGTAGGCCCGGCGCCCCAACTGAGCCATCTCAGCGCCCGCGGTGAGGTGCACATGGTGGCGGTGGGCGATCGCCCCGCCAGCGATCGCCGCGCCCTGGCCGAGGGCTTCATCACGATGGCTCCCGAGGTGCTGGCCCTGGTGCTGGAGGGCCGCGCCAGCAAGGGAGATGTGCTGGCGGTGGCACGGGTGGCGGCGATTCAGGCGGCCAAGCGCACCTGGGAGCTGATCCCGCTGTGCCATCCGATCGGCCTCACGGGCCTGGAGGTGGGGATCGAGCCGGCCGCCGATGGCTCCGGCCTGCGCCTGCAAGTGAGTGCCCGCACCACCGGCAGCACCGGCGTCGAGATGGAGGCCCTCACCGCCGTGTCGGTGGGCCTGCTCACCCTCTATGACATGGTCAAATCGGCGGATCCGGCGATGACGATCGGGCCGGTGCGGTTGCTGCAGAAGGACGGCGGTCGCCATGGGCCCTGGCAACGCGATGGGCTGGAGCCAGCCCCTGACCTACAGCCGGCCAGCGGCGGTGGGAGTGGCGATGGCAGTAATGATGGACGTGGCGATGGCTGAGCCGTTTCCAGCCGAGGGCTTGCCCCTTGAGGAGGCCCGCCAACGCATCCTGGAGGCCCTGCAGCCTCTGGGCCGCCAGGAGCGGCTGCCGCTGGCGGCTGGCCTGGGCCGCACCACCGCCGAGCCGATACGGGCAGCGGCGGCGGTGCCCGGGTTCCGCGCCTCGATCATGGATGGCTACGCCATTGCCGGCAGCGAAACGCCGGTGGTGGGCCAGTGCTGGCGCCTGCTGGGCCGCTCGGCCGCCGGCAGTCCCTTCGCCCGGGCACTCACCGCCGGTGAGGCGGTGCGCATTCTCACGGGCGCGGTGGTGCCCGCAGGCAGTGGCCGGGTGCTGCCCCAGGAGCTGGTGCGCCTGGTCGATGGCGGTGATGGCGATGGATGCAGTGGCGATGGCAGTGGCGGTGGCGAGCGGGAGCCCACCATCGAGCTGGCGGCCGCCAGCGGCGCCAATGCCTGGATCCGGGCGCCGGAGGAGGAGACCAGCCCGGGCCAGGAACTGGTGGCCGCCGGCCAGCGCCTGGGGGCAGCCGATCTGGCCCGTCTGGCCAGTTGCGGCATCGCACAGCTGGCGGTGACGCAGCGGCCGCGGATCGCCCTGCTGATCAGCGGTGATGAACTGCTACCACCCGGCGCGCCACGGGGGCCCGGCCAGATCTGGGAGAGCAACTCGGCCCTGCTCACGGCGCTGCTGGCGCGGCTGGGCTACGGGGTGGCGATCCAGCAGGTGGTGGCCGATCAGCCCGAAGCGTTGCGTGCGGCCCTGCTGGAGCTGGCCGCCGCCAGTGATGTGGTGGTGAGCACCGGGGGCGTGTCCGCCGGCGACAGCGACTGGCTGCGGTCCCTGGTGGCCGAACTGGGGGAGGTGAGCTTCTGGAAGCTGTTCCTCAAGCCCGGCCGCCCCTTCGCCTGGGGCCAGGTGGCGGGAGTGCCGTTCTTCGGTCTGCCGGGCAACCCGGTGGCGGCGGCGATCACGGCGTTGCAGCTGCTCTGGCCGGCCCTGCAGCGGCTGGAGGGGGCCCAGGTGCAGGCACTGCCGAGGCTGCGGGTGCGGCTGGCCCAGGCGCTGCGCCGCGGTCCTGGGCGACCGGAACTGGCCCGGGCGCGCCTGGAGGTGAGTGCCGAAGGCGTCCTGCTGGCCCGAATCGAAGGATCCCAGGCGTCATCGCGCATCGGCTCGCTGCAGGGGGCTGATCTGCTGCTGGAGATCCCGGCGGAGCTGGGCAACCTGGAGGCGGGCACGGAGCTATGGGCGCAGCTGTTGCGATTGCCGATTTTCTGAGGGCTTGCTCAGCTGCTCCTAGCCGTTTTCCGGTCAGTTGACCATCCGCTTGCCAGGGCACCAGACACGCAGGTCCACCAGATAGGCGCTGGGGCGGATCTTTTGCTGCGCCGCAGCCAGAACCTGAAAGGCTTCGCGGCGGTCGGTGAGCACGAAGATCGTGCGGATCCAGTCGTTGCAGCTGTAGAGGGTGGGCGTGCGGCCGATCTGAGCCGCAGCTTGACGGGCTTCGTCACGAGCGGCCTGAAGCGAGCGATCAGCGCCAACGACGACACCCCAGGCGAACCCTGTGGTCTGAGCGCAAGCGGAGCCTCCGCCGAGCTGGAGGGCGAGGCTGACCGCAGCGGCGACCAGGGCCCGACCCAGCGGCTGGAGCCTCCCTTTCCGTGCTGAGGGTGTGAGTTGCATGGCTGGTCGGGTGGGTGCGGTCAGGTTTCGGCGGAACTCGTGGCAAACAGAGTCACCTGCTTGCTGTTTGCTCCCTTGATCAGGATTTTGATGTCGTCGGGATGGACCAGCCCGATCACCGGCTTGTGTGCATTCGTTCTGCAGCCCGGTGTCGATTCCTTCGAGGCAACCCTGATGATTGGAAACGTGATGAAGGCCTCTCTGGATGCCTCTGCCGATGGAGCAATGGCCAGGGACTGGATGTACAGAGAGGGGTCCTTGCCTGATCCAGCAGGAGCGAATGCTTCTCCCACAGCAAAATCCTGTTTGGCATAACAGATGGCGATCTTGCCTCTGGGAATTTTCTGGCTGGTCAGGATGGTGATCGGGAAGCCGGCCTGGGAAATCGGACAGGGTGTTCCGGCGCAGATCGTCGTCCGCAGCAGCACGAGCGTCGGGTTAAAGAAATCCCGTTCGATCATTTGTTGCGCCAGGGCCACGACTGGAGGCGGCGTGTCGGAGCTGTAGTTCAGGTCGAGATAGCCGAGGGAGTAATCCTTGGTTGGCGGAGAGGCTGGACGAATCAGCACACGGTCGTTTTTCAGCTCTGCCTCCAGCTTCAGCTGGGAAAGATTCTTCGGGCTGGTTGCTCGAGGCCATTCGAGACTGGGCAAGAACTCAGCGCCGCGCTTGATCATCAGATGGACGGGCAGTCCCTGCCGATCCAGAATGAGGACGTCCTCGAGTTCCGGCTCGGAGCTGATTCGATCTTTCTGAGATTGAATCAGTCCGTAGTAGATGCCGTAACTGGAGGCCAGCAGAATGACAGACGCACCGCCCACCTGGACAGCAAGCTTCTGACCCAGGCTCCAGTTGATGCGATCACTGGAATCGACCCCACCCAGAAAGTGGTAGACCATCAATGCAATACCACTGCCAAGCAGCACAGATGGGATGATGGGCGGCCAGCCCACGATCGCTAACAGGCCGCCCAGAACATAAAATATCCCGACTCCTAGCGCCTTCCTGGTGTCTTCCCCTTGGTCACTCATCAGCTTTGTGACTTCTATGCATGACTCAAGTCTGAGTCGGTGATGGATGGACGCATCGGGTGTCAACAAACCGACATAGCCAAAGATCTGGCTATCCATCCAGCGCCGTATTCCCCTCCACCCACCGCCCCACACCGCCGCTCCACTCCCGTTTCCAGAAGGGAGCTTCGTGTTTGAGCACCTCCAGCAACTCCTGGCCACAGCGCTGGGCCGGCCCGCGACGATCGGCCGCCACCGCCACCAGCACGATCGCCTCCCCCGGCAGCACCCGGCCGATGCGATGCCGCACCAGCACCGCCGCCACCCGATGTCGCCGCGCGGCAGCTTCCGCCAGGGCCCAGAGACAGGCTTCGGTCATGCCGGGGTAGTGCTCCAGCTCCAGGGCCTGCAAAGACTCGCCAGTGGCGTTGACGCCCCGCACCCGGCCGATGAACTGGCTCTCGGCGGCCGGTGCTCCGCCCGGCAGATTCGCCAGCTGGGCCTGCCAGCCGGCCAGCGCTTCCAGCGGTTCAAAGGCCTGCGGGTGCAGCTGCACCGCCAGCAACGGCGCCGGCACTGCTGCTGACTCCTGGGCTGAATCCTGGGCTGGCTTCTGGGGCGACAACAGCTCAACCACCGCTGATCGGGGGCAGGAAGGCCACCTCGTCGCCGGGCTGCAGCGATTGCTCCGGATCGGCGAAGGCATGGTTGACAGCCACCCGCAGACCAGACGGCAGGCCAGCCGGCAGTGTCAGCGAGCCAAGCTGCAGCTGGCGCCAGAGGGAGTGGGGGGTGACCTCGCCCACACCGCTGCCGGCGCCCTGACCGGCGGCGGCGCGGGCGTCCTCCCAACCCAGCGATTGTTCAGCCCAGCCGGCAGCTTCACGCAGCCCGGCGAACAGGCGCACCCTCAGTTTCGCCGGCGGCGCGCTGGGCGATGCAGGGGGCGGCGTCGAAAGCGGCGGGGTGGCGATGGCCAGGGTGGCCATGGGCGAGTTGGAGATGGGCAGCGACGACATGATCAATGGCGGCAGGAACTGCGACTGGCTGGTTGGGGTTGCAATGGGGTTGGGCCGGCTGGTTGGCGGCTGATTGGTCATGCCAGCCGGATGGTTGTGGCAGCTGGAGCGTTGTGGCAACGCGCTGGCTCTGAACGCTGGATGCGGTGCAGTGGCAAGGCGATGGCCTGCTGGTCCATCGAGCGGCTTGCCCATGATGGTCTTGCCGAGGCGCTGATTGCCAGCGCATGGATTGCCAAGAGATGGATTGCCAGGACATGGATCGCGAACACTCGGATTTCAACTGATCAGCGGCTGACGCCTTCGTGGCGGCAGGTTCCGTGGCTGAGCGCCTCGTTGACCAGCCAGCCGGCCAGGCGCCGCGAGCCGCTGTGTTCAGGACCTATACGTCCAGGACCGCTGGATCGAGGACCCCTGGAACCAAGGCCGCTGAGCTAAGGGGCTTCGCCCTGCAGCGATCGCCACGCCGCCCGGAGAGCATGACAATGGGACGCTTCGCACCGCTACTGCTTGGCTCTCGCCATTGCCCTGCTGACGATCTCGGACAGCCGCACCCTGGCGGACGATGCCTCGGGCGATGCCCTGCAGCAGCGCCTGGAAGGCGCCGGCCATGGGCTGGTGGAACGGCGCCTCGTGCCCGATGACCGCTATCGCATCCGGGCCGAAATCAGCCGCTGGATCGCCGATCCGGCGGTGCAGGTGGTGATCAGCTCCGGTGGCACCGGCCTCACCGGCCGCGATGGCAGCCCCGAGGCGGTGGCGCCGCTGCTGGACAAGACGATCGAGGGCTTCGGCGAGCTGTTCCGGGTGCTGTCGTTCGAAACGATCGGCACCAGCAGCCTGCAGAGCCGCTGCCTGGCCGGCGTGGCCAACGGCACCGTGATTTTCGTACTGCCCGGCTCGCTCGATGCGGTCTGCACCGCCTGGGATCGACTGATCCAGGCCCAGCTCGATGCCACCACCCGGCCCTGCAACCTGGTGCAGCTGCTGCCGCGGCTCAGCGAGGCGCCCTGAGCCGCGGCAGCGGGCGGCGGAGCAGCGCCGCCGCGAAACGGTTGCCGGTCACCAGGTACGACTCGCCATACTTGCGCTCACTGCTGGCTCTTCCCTGGGGCGCTCCCTGGGGGCGCTGCTGGCGAAGGGCCAGTCCAGGCCCCCGCTGCGGGCCTTTCCCCCCCATCCACCCACTGGACCGCCATGGCCAAGGTCGAGATCTACATCTGGACAGCCTGTCCCTTCTGCATCCGCGCCAAGCAGCTCCTTGATCGCAAGGCCGTCGCTTACACCGAATACGTGATCGATGGCGATGAGCGGGCCCGGCAGGCGATGGTGCAGCGCGGCACCGGTGGCTCCCGTTCCGTGCCCCAGATCTTCATCGACGATCAGCACATCGGGGGCTGCGACGATCTGCACCGGCTGGAGCGGCAAGGCCAGCTCGATCCCCTGCTGGCCTGATCGCCCTCGGCCTGGCGCCGGCAAGCCCGCCAGCGGCCGCTCCCCTTAGCCTGAACCCTCTCCTTCCGGACGCCGATGGCCGATCCCGCCGCCGCCGTTCCCGACCCGATCGTTCCCGACCCGATCGTTCCCGACCCAGCAGCAGCCGAGCCGATCCCCAGCCCCGGCGCCGGAGTCACCCCCAAAGCGGGGGGCGGCTGGCCCCTGATTGATGGCTGGGCGCGGGCCACCCTCTCCGGCATCGGCCCCAGGCTCTGGCAGACCCTCAGCCATCAGAGCGCCTGCCTCTCCTGTGCCTGGGGCACCGGCGGCCAGAAGGGCGGCTTCCGCGACGAACTGGGCGAACCGCTGCAGCGTTGTCTCAAGAGTGTGGAGGCGGTGGCGGCCGAACTGCAGCCCGCCGTGCCGCCACAGGTGTTTGCCTCGCGCAGCCTGGCGGAGCTGCAGCAGCTGAGCTCCTCCGCATGTGATGCCCTGGGTCGCCTGTCGCGGCCGCTGATCCGGCGCCAGGGGAGCGACCACTACGAGCCAATCGGCTGGGACGCGGTGTACGCGCTGACGGAGCAGGCCTTCCGCGTGCCACCGCAGCGCCTCGCCTCCTACAGCTCCGGCCGCTCCTCCAATGAGGCCGCCTGGCTGCTGCAGCTACTGCTGCGGGCGCTCGGCTCCAACAACCTCGCCGACTGCTCCGATCTCTGCCACGCCGCCTCCAGCGTCGTGCTCAACCAGGTGTTCGGTTCGGGCACCTCCAATGTCAGTCTCGAGAGCCTGCAGCAGGCCGACTGTGTGGTGCTGGTGGGCTCGAATGCGCCGGCCAATCACCCGCGGCTGATGAATGAGCTGATCCGGCTGCGCCAGCGGGGCGGCACCGTGATCGTGATCAACCCGGTGCTGGAGGTGGGCCTGCAGCGCTTCGGTTCGCCGGCCTTCCCAATCCGCTCGATGCTTCGCGGGTCGGAGATCGCCTCGCTGTTCCTGCAGCCCCGGCCCGGCTCCGACACCGCCGTGTTCCTGGGCATCCAGAAGGCGCTGCTGGAGGCGGATAGGCTGCCGCTGGACTTTGTGCGCGCCCATGCCGAGGGCTGGGAGCCGTTGCTTGCACAACTGCGAGACCTGTCCTGGGAGGCCATCTGCGCTTGCTGCGGCCTCAGCCGTGAGGAACTGGAGCTGACGGCCGAGCGCATCGCCGCCGCCCCGGCGGTGGTGTTCGCCTGGGCGATGGGCATCACCCACCACAGCAATGGCTGCGACAATGTCCAGGCGATCGCCAACACGGCCGTACTCACCGGCAATGTCGGCCGTGCCGGCGCCGGCACGATGCCGATCCGGGGCCATTCCAACGTGCAGGGCTTCGGCTCGATGGGCGTCAGCACCAGCCTGCGCGAACCGATGCAGCGGGCGCTCGAAGAGTTGCTGGGCCGGCCGCTCAGCCCGGTGCCCGGCTACGACACCCGCCACCTGATCGAGGCGGCCGAGGCGGGGCGCGTGGACACGCTGCTGTGTCTGGGGGGCAATCTGTATGGCGCCAATCCCGATGCCACCCAAGCGGGCCAGGCCCTGGGCCGGATCGACACGATCGTCTACCTGGCCACCAAGCCCAACACCGGCCATTTTCATGGTCTGGGAG
Source organism: Synechococcus sp. UW140 (assembly GCA_945872185.1). Taxonomy (GTDB): domain Bacteria; phylum Cyanobacteriota; class Cyanobacteriia; order PCC-6307; family Cyanobiaceae; genus Cyanobium. The sequence continues at coordinate 10,742 of CAMBZX010000090.1, forward strand.
CCCGGCAGACGTTGCTGTTGCCGGTGTTCAACCGCTTCGAAACGCCCCATCGCACCACGGTGGAATCGGGCAACAACTGGGTGCGCCTCAATGAACCCGGCTGCACCCATCTGGCCGGCGCCGACCTGGTCAGCGAGGTGGTGTTCCTGGGTGAGCTGGCCCATCGGCTGCATGGCGAGGCCGCCATCGACTGGCGCCGCCTGCAGGACGCGGCCTACGTGCGCCAGCTGATCGCCCGCACCGTGCCCGGCTACGGCCCCCTGGCCGCCATCGATGCCACGGGCGAGGAGTTCAGCGTGCGGGGCCGACTCTTTGAGGAACCCTGTTTCCGCACCCCCAGCGGTCGGGCGCAATTGGCGGTCACGCCCCTGCCCGAGCTCAGCCTGCCGGATCGCAGCCATTTCGAAGCGGGCGGCCGCGCTGCCGCCGTTGTCGCCACTGCCGCAGTCCAGCACGCCGCCGCAGCGGAGCCGAACGCCGACCAGGAGCCCCCGGGCCTGGTGCTGAGCCTGATCACCGCCCGCAGCTACGGCCAGCACAACACCGTCGTCTACAAGCAGGCCGACAGCTACCGCGGCATGCCCCATCGCCAGACGATCCTGATGAACCGCGACGATCTGCAACGCAGCGGTCTGCAGGC
>CAMBZX010000091.1 GCA_945872185.1 Synechococcus sp. UW140
TGGTGAGCAAAGCCACACCGGGCAGCAGATAGGCCTCCTGTTCCTGAACCAGCACCGGCCAACCCAGCGCCTCCTGCCAGCGCCGGCAGCGCCCATGACCGTCGCGACCGGTGAGCACGATCCAGCCGGAGCGGTGATGGCAGCGCTCCTGCACCAGCGCCAGATTGGCCCGGGTGAACGCCGGCACGTCTATCAGCAGATCGCCAGCTTCCGCCGCACACAACCAGGCACTTCCCCCCTGGGTATCCCGGTTGGGCGCAAACAGCCACAGCCCCGCCTGCAGGCGCTGGGGGGGGCGTCCCTCCTCAATGGCCGAGCCGGTCACGGCGATTCCCTCGAGATCCCCCCATTGAACCCAGCCGGCGGCGGCGGCCGTGCCCGCGAGCTCGGGGTCGGGCCGCGGGATTAGCCTGGGCGCAATCTCTCCCGTGCCTCGTGTCGCCGATCCGGATCGGACACCCCTGGCCACTGGGGGCCTCGCCCACCGCCACCGGCGTCAATTTCTCTGTCGTCGCCCCCCTGGCCACCCGGCTGGACCTGCTGCTGTTCGCCAATGGCCAGGCCAGCGAACCGGAGCAGGTGATTGAGCTGGATCTGCAGCACCGCTCCGGCGACCACTGGCATGTGGAGGTGGAAGGGGTCGGCATCGGCTGTTGCTACGGCTATCGGGCCTTCGGTCCGCTGCAGAGCGGCAGCCATGGCTTCAATCCCTCCAAAGTGCTGCTCGATCCCTGCACCAGGGCCATCGCCGGCTGGGAGGTCTACCAGCGCGGCGCGGCGATCGGGGCCGTGCCCAACACCGCCAGCTGCCTCAAGGGGGTGGTGACCGAGCGGGATCGCTTCGATTTCGCCAGCGCCCCCAGGCCTCGCCATCGCTGGCAGAAGAGCGTTATCTACGAACTACATGTCGGCGGCTTCACCCATGGCCCGGGCTGCGGCGTCAGCCCAGAGCGCCAAGGCACCCTGCTGGGCCTGATCGAGATGCTGCCGGCCCTGCAGGAGCTGGGGATCACGGCGATCGAACTGCTGCCGGTGATGGCCTTCGATCCCCAGGATGCCCCCGCCGGTCGCTTGAACCACTGGGGCTACAGCCCCCTGAGCTGGATGGCGCCCCATCCGGGCTATCTGGTCAGCGCGGATCCCCTGCAGGGCCGCCAGGAAGTGCGCCAGCTGGTGGCGGCCTGCCACCGCGCCGGGCTCGAGGTGTTGCTCGACGTGGTCTACAACCACACCACCGAAGGCAGCCAGGCTGGCCCCACCCTCAGCTGGCGTGGCTTCGGCGACTCCCTCTACTACCACCAGAACAGCCGCGGCGATTATCTGGATGTGAGTGGCTGCGGCAACAGCATCGCGGCCAACCGCCCCCTGGTGCGGCACCTGATTCTGGAATCGCTGCGCTGCTGGGCCGTGGAGCTGGGTATCGACGGTTTCCGCTTCGATCTGGGCATCGCGTTGAGCCGCGGCGAAGAGCTGGCGCCCCTGGAGACGCCACCGCTGTTCGAAGCGATGGAGGCCGACCCGGAGCTGAGCGACCTCAAGATGGTGAGCGAACCCTGGGACTGCGGCGGCCTCTACCGGATGGCGGACTTCCCGGCCCGGCGGGTCGCCAGCTGGAATGGGCGCTTCCGCGATGACCTGCGCCGCTTCTGGAAGGGCGACGACCGCAGTGTCTGGCCCCTCGGCCAACGGCTTTCGGGCAATCCCGATCTGTTCGGAGGCCAGGCGGCCCCGATGGGCCGCACGATCACCTTCCTCACCGCCCATGACGGCTTCACCCTCGCCGATCTGGTCAGCTACGACCGCAAGCACAACCTGGCCAATGGCGAGAACGACCGCGATGGCGACAACCACAACAACAGCTGGAACCACGGCGTCGAAGGGCCCACCACGGATCCAGCGGTGAAGGCCCTGCGCGAGCGCCAGATCCGCAATCTGCTGAGTTCGCTGCTGCTGGCCCCCGGGGTGCCGATGCTGCTGATGGGGGATGAGGTGAAACGCAGTCAGGGGGGCAACAACAACACCTGGTGCCAGAACAACCCCCTGGGTTGGATGCACTGGCAACCCGATGCCGCAGACCTGGCCTTGCGCCACTTCGTCCGCCGCCTGATCGCCCTGCGCCAGCAGCTGGCCAGCCTGATCAATCCGGAGCAGCCCCTGCCCGACACCCCCCAGCGCCGCAACCATGAACAGGGCCAGCTCTGGCGGGAATGGCACGGCGTGGAACGGCAGAAGCCGGACTGGGCCAGCTGGTCCCACTGCCTGGCTTGGAGCCTGCACGATGCCCAGCACGGCCCGCTGCTCTGGTGCGGCATGAACGCCTTCTACAAGGCGATGCATTTTGATCTGCCACCCACCGCCACCGGCTGGTCGCGACTGATCGACACGGCCCTGCCGGCCGGGCAAGATCTGCCACAGACGCCTGAGCCCTGGCTGCCCTCGGGCGTGCCCCTGGAGAGCCGCAGCCTGATCCTGATGGTGGCGGCGCCCCTGGCCGGCACGATCAGCCTGCCGGACTGACAGAGGCTCGGACTCCCCGTGGGTCGGACTGACAGTCGGATGCCGCCGCGAACGCTGCAGCGAGCCGGTCGGCGGCGTGGGGATCATCGCAGCGTTGGCAGCATGACGGCCTCGCTGCGGACGTTCTCCCCTGCTCGCGAACGGGACGCGGCCTGCACCTCGTTCAGCGCCGCCCATTCCCCGGTCTGAACCAGACGCCCCTCAGCCGCCACGATGCTGGCTGAAGGTCAGGCCTGAGGCCAGACCCCTTGGCTCCAGACCCCCGCACCGCGCTGGCCGATGGGCCTCTCCCGCTCCGAATCGGTTGGCCAGGCGGCTGGCACGGAAGCGGCCTGGAAATCCCGCTGCGAGCGACTGGCCGCCTGCAGGCACAGTGGTGGCCGCTGCCCGCCGCCGAAGATCGTCCCTGGCTGGAGGCCCTGCTCGCTGCCGACGACCTGCTCAACCAGCTGCGCCTGAGCGAGGCCCTGGCAGAGGCGGTGGATCGCTGCGTCCGTGAGCGCCTGCAACGCCCAACCGCGAAGGAGCCGAAGCCAGCCCCATCCAGAAGACGCCAGACGCTGCCGGAGGCCTGGCTGAGAGCCCTGCCACCGTCGATGCCGCCATCGCCACCAGCGCCGATGCCAGCACGCAAGCCGCCCTGCTCGCAGGCTCTGCACCTGGGTGCGCCAGGGGATGGCGGCCAGCGGTGAGCTGCAGCTGTGCCTGCGTTGCCATGAACCTGCCGATGGTCGCCGCCGCCGCTGGACCTTGGAGCTGTTGCTGCGACCAGTCGCCGATCCCAGCCTGCTGATGCCCCTGGCCGCCTTCTGGGCCGGCGAGAGTCCATTCCCCGCCCATGCCTTCGAGGCGGTTCTGGGGCAGCTGGGCCTGCTGGTGCGTCTGGCTCCCGAACTGGATCAGCTGTTGGAGCAGGAGGCACCGGCGTCGCTGCAACTGGAGGAGTCGGCCCTGGTGAACCTGGTGACCCAGCGCGCAGCCCTGCTCAGCGATGCCGGCATCGCCCTGTTGCTGCCGAGCGGCCTGCGCCACGGGCGACGGCTGGGCCTGCGGGCCCGCACCCTGGATTCCGGCAGCGGCCAGCGGCACAGCAAGGCGGCTCCAGCTGGTGGTGGCGCCGGCCTGGATCTCACGGCCCTGTTTCGGTTCGAATGGCAGGCGGTGCTCGGCGATCGGCCCCTCAGCGCTGCCGAGCTGGCCAGCCTGCAGCGGGCCGCCAGCCTGAAGCGGCCCCTGGTGCGCCTGCGGGGCCAATGGACCCTGCTCGATGCCGCCACCGTCGCCGTCCTGCTGCGCCTGACGGGCGAGCAGGACGAGGCCAGCGGCGCCGAGCTGCTGCGCGGCGGCCTCGGCCTCTAGCGGCTGGGACTACCACCGGAGCTGGAACTGGCCGGGGTGGAGGACGGCGGCACGCTGGGAACCCTGCTGGCGGGTGATCTGCAGCAGCGGGCCGCATCCCTGCCCACCCCGGAGGCGTTCGTCGGCGAGCTGCGGCCTTAACAGCAGCGCGGACTGGGCTGGCTGGTGTTCCTGGGTCAACTGGAGCTGGGAGACTGCCTCGCCGACGACATGGGCCTGGGCAAGACCGCCCAGCTGATCGCATGCCTGCTGGCCGATCCCCTGGCAGCGCCGATACTGGTGGTGGCTCTGCACCATGGCCCGGAGCGGCCGCGCACCGCCCCTTGCTATAAAGAGGATGCTGAAGGCGCTCGGCCCCGGAGGCGTGCTGCTCGGCAGCTACGGGGTGCTCAGCCGCGACATCGCCTAGCTCGGGGCCCAGCGCTGGGGCCGACTGGTGTTCGACGAGGCCCAGCAGCTCAAGAACCCGTACACCGCCATGAGCAAAGCCGCCGCCGCCCTCAGCGGTGAACGCCGCATTGCCCTCAGCGGCACGCCGGTGGAGAACAGCCTCAATGAACTCTGGTACCTGCGGCACCTGCTCAACCCTGGCCTACTGGGCAGCCTGGGGCAGTTCCGCCAGCGCTTTGCCCTGCCGATCGAACGGAATCACGACGCCACGGTGGCCGAACAGCTGCGCGATCTCACCGCCCCCTTCCTGCTGCGGCGCCTAAGAGCGATCGCTCGATCGTGCTGCCCACCGACCTGGAGGAGGCCATCGCCGAAGCAGGTGTAGCCCTGTTTCCGCACCGCTGGAGTGAACTGGAAGTGCGCTGCGATTGCCCAGATGATGCCGTGCCCTGCAAACACATCGCCGCCGTTCTCTACGTGTTCGCCCAGCAACTCGATGCAGATCCCTGACTTGGTACTGCTGGCCTGGCACGGGCGCAACCGGGACACGCTGCTGGAGGCGTTGCGCCAGCGCTCCACCAACCCCGGAACCAGCGCAAGCCCCGAGGAGCTGCCGCCGTGGTGGCCACCGGGATTGCAGGCCAGGCCTGACCTTCATTCCCAGCCACCCGATCCCCTACCTCCCGACCCACCGGAGCGGGCGCTGCAACGGCTCGGACCACTGGAACTGCCTGCTACCGGTGTGGATCTGGAACCACGCCTGGTGGCCCTGTACCGGCAGCTGCTGGGGCTGGAGTGATCCGCTGGCCAACCCCGAAACGAGTGCATCAAGTGGAAACCGTGATCCTGGAGATCACCACAAGAATGGAGGTAGGTGCCGCCACGGATGGGTCAAACCATGAGCATCATGAGTCCGGGGCAGACATCCGCAAACGCCGTCCTGTAGCCCAGCCGCAGACCGCCTCAGTTGCAAGCCGGCAACAGCAACAACACAACCTTCAGACGGCGAGGCCACTACAACCACGCCAGGGGATGTAGGCGACCACCCAGAGGCTCCTGGTGTAATTCACCGGGTTTGTGGGCGGATGGCCCAGGGCGCCAGAACACTCACCCGGCGCCCCACCTCTCGCACACACCCTGCTGAGACGTCATGGCCGGCAAACGCAGCCTCACGACCGCCAACCTTGAAACCCTCGGAGCAGCCGCCCTTGCCGAGTTGCTGATCGAGGTGAGCGGCGGCAATGCCGTGATCCAGCGACGCCTGCGGCTGGCCCTGGCCGCGGCTGAGGGAACGGAGGGCGCCGGGCAAGAGGTGCGCAAGCGCCTGACGGCCATCGCCCGTTCGACCACCTTCGTGGATTCACGCAAACGCAAAGCCCTGGTGCTTGATTTGGAATCGCAACAGCGGGCCATCACCGGAACGATCGCCGCAGCCGACCCCAATCTGGCCTTCGAGCTGCTGCTGCGCTTCCTGGAGCTCGCTGATGGGGTGATGGAGCGCTGCTCCGACAGCACCGGCACCGTGGTGGGAGTGTTCGAGCGGGCGGGAGCGGAGTTGGGGTCACTGGCAGACGCCACCGGGGTGAAGCCCGAAGTACTGGCGGAGCAGGTGGCCGAGCTGCTGTCAGCAAACAGCTACGGCCAATTCGATCAACTCATTCCAACCATGAAGGCCTCTCTGGGCGAAACAGGACTGCGACTGTTGCAGAACAACCAACGGATCAATAGTGGCAACGAACGCCATAGCCAACGGCAGATAGCCGAAGCCCTGGGCGATATGGAGGCCTATCTGGCTCAATTCGACGATCATCAGTTCAGCTGGCCAGACACGGCCGCCGAGGTGGCCAAGCAGCTACTGGCGGCTGGCAGACCGGAACAGGCGCTGGCGATGCTGACTCGAGCCGCCCAAACCGCCACGGGACAGCAGGCTCCCGCATGGGACGAAGCGCACATAGCCGTACTGGAGGTCCTCGGCCGAGGCGAGGAAGCTCAGCAGCAGCGCTGGAACTGCTTCAGTAGCAAGTTGTCGATACCCCATCTGCGTGCCTACTTGCAACGCCTGGAGGCCTTCGAGGATGTGGAGGCCGAAGATCGTGCCCTGATGCTGGCCCAGGAGGATCCGAGACCGCTGCTGGTGCTGGAGTTCCTCGTGAGTTGGCCCGCCCTCTCCCGCGCCGCACGCTACGTGATCGAAAACCGCGAAAGCTGGAGCGGCGAAGCGGTGGAAGTCTACGACCCAGCAGCAGAACGCCTCAGCGCCCAACACCCGATAGCGGCCTCGCTGCTACTGCGGGCTATGGTGGTGTTCACGCTGGCAACGGGGCGCGCCAAGCGCTATCGCCATGCCGCTGAGCAGCTGAGCAACTGTGAGCGACTCGCCACACGCATCAACGACTGGAAGGACATGGAGACGCACGCCCTCTTCATGGACAGACTGCAGGAAACCTGGGGAACCAAGTGGACCTTTTGGACATGGATGCAGCGACAAAGCGCCGAGAACCATAACAATAAGGTTTAAATGAATACCAAGAAATGATGACGCGTCAACCAACGCCTAAACCCGAGAAGCAAACAAGAAAACAAAGAAATAATCCAAAGATTAATTTCTTTCAAAATAAGGCTAAGGTGACAAGACAGGAAGAAATGCACACAGGAGGACATGTCATCGCGACAAGATCACCAACACGACGAACCCAAAAAGACTAACAATGAACACAGACGGAAACCAGGACCCGACCACCCCCAGCAGGACGGAATACGGCGCCTGGCCAAGCATAAAAAGAGTAGCTCAAAAAATACAAACAGAGAGAAGAACGCTGCGAGGCCAATTAGTCCTCAGCATATGGATAGGATTGGCAGGAATATTCGTACCACTAAACATTATTGACGGCATTCATGATGTAAATGTATCGGCTCAACGTACCGAAGCGTCCATGTCATTCTCGGGAAGCTTCGTATATGCAAGGGTCAAGAAATGGAGAAAAGAAATAAGAACACTACTCGAAGCATTGGCCCTCAGCGGCCCCGTCAGAAACATGAACGAAAAGGAAACGAAGGAGCTGTTTGAAAAGACAAATGCACTATTCCCATACAGATCACTGAGGCTCTGGGATGGTAATGGAGACTTAGTTACTGGGACTCACATAGACAAGAAGATCAACAAGGGCTGGGCGCTGCTTCACTACAACTACATCCGATCAAGAGAAGGAAGGCCAAGCTACGATATATATGAAAAGTGCTTGTCAGGCAATCCATGCTACGTTGAGAGTGTCCCCGTATACGCAGAAAAAACAGAAAAAAGCCCGATGAAGCCTAGCGCACCGATTGGCGTCATGAGCATTTCTATCGATCTTGCGGACACCGGCAAGGACTCTGAGTTGACTGGAGCCTATGACATGGTAGCCAGAATACTTAGCGGCGGAGAGACAAGAAAGTCCGCTCATTCACCCTGGAAAACACCAGTTTCACTACAGAACAAAGATTACGATGGTATGGAAATATTGATAGTAAGCAAAGAAGGTTACGTCATATTCCCAACGTCAGGGATAAATGATTACATTTCACTACAATCACCAAAAGAGATCGCCAAAGGGCCGTGGGGCCCGCTAGTAAGGGCGGGATTAAATGCAACCGAGGAAGGAGATTTTAACGAGATAAAAATCGACGGAAAAGACTTTTTTGTATACACAAGGATCATTGACCCTGACTGGAATCTCGTCGCCATAAGCGACAAAGACTCAAGCTATCACTATGTTTACGACCAAGTTTCTGAACAAATAATTTATCAGCTGATAACCCTAGTTGGCCTGACTTTCGTAGCAATTATTGTGAGCAGAAAAGCGGCACAACCAGTTCTACGTGCGGCGTCGGTTGTCAGGGAGTTTAGCAGAGGAAATTTTGAAGCACGGATTAGCACTGTTAGGACAGATGAGATTGGACAGCTGTTCAAGGACATCAATCAGACGGGGAGCAACCTTCGAGAGTTACTAATCAGCAAAATTAAACATGCTGCCACTGATCAACAGATTAAAACCGCAAAAAATATACAAAAAAGTTTTATTATTGATGCACTGCCGACAACGAAAAAAATCGAACTAGTTGGAAGCTTTGACCCAGCGTATGAAATTGGTGCCGACTGGTACGATGCCCTTGATCTTGGAGAAGTTACCTATATGATCATAGCCGATGTCTGCGACAAAGGCATCGCGTCAGCACTGTTTATGTCAGTTTTTCGTAGCCTAATCCGCTATTCACTATTAGACAAAAACAAAGAAGTCGAAGCAGAAGGGATTCAGCTAACCCTGAAAACAGTTGTGGCACAAGTCAATAATTACATGGCGGCGAACCATGGAGAATCGGCGATGTTTGCAACACTCTTCCTTGGCGCTTATAACAATGAAACCGAAGAACTGAGCTATGTTTGCGCTGGGCACGAAATACCAGCCATAATTCGATCCAAAGGAGTAGTCGAAAAACTAAAACCAACCGGCCCAGCAGTTGGAATATTCATGAATACCGAGTACAGCGTAAGCACGGTCGAAATAACTGCCAACGAAATACTATTCATGTACACCGACGGACTAGTGGATGCTCGGTCGCCTTCAAACGCCTCTTGGGGAGTAGATGAACTCTACAATGTGCTGGAAAGTATTGAGCCCAAAGAAACAACTGCGAAAGAACTCATGAGCCGCATATCAAGCGAAGCAAACCACCATCGCCAAGATGCCGACCAGTTCGATGACCTTACACTTTTAGTCATGAAGATAAACAAGACTGACCAAAATTAGCAGGTGACTAAATGCTTGCCAAAGGGTCATCAAGGGCACTGTAATTTGAGCAATAATCGGGCGGTTCACAGTGCGAGTATGCGCCTTCTCTGCGCCCAAACCATGCTTTAGCGAAACCGATCTCGATCGAATTAACGTGCATAAAGCGATCCAGGAGATCAGAATGTGGCGAAGCGATCTTGGTCAAACTTAGTGTTTTCTACTAATGGCTGTGCTCGAGATCCTGGGAGGCTGCGAACACCAGCAAAATCTGGAGCGTTTCACTCGGTGCCAAAATACGGTGCTCCGCAAGGAGCTGGGGATGAACTGAAGCGGTCAACATCAGATTCCCGTCCAATGGCTCCGCCACGCTGGCCTAGGCAAGGTAGCCGCCAATTCAATCTGCAAGTGAAAAGATAGCACCGTGCAGCTACATCCACGACTGGACAATCACCGAGACCTACGCTTGAGAATCAGAGAAGAACCACGGGCGAGCAGCAATCAAGCGGTTGATAGGTAAACTCAATGTGACGGGTTTGCTGAACCAAGCCGAGGATCAACTGCAGAAACAGCAACCAATATGCAACTACTCATGGAGCAGAAAGCCAACAACATCCTGACAGCGAAAACCGAACAAAAATCTTGCACCGCCAAGGTCGCAGCCACTTCCAGGGGAAATGGCACATCCCACTCACAGCAACGAATCAGGGAACAGCAACCATCGTTAAATCAGCAGGAAGCACAGGAGTATAGTATGAACGACTCACATCAAAGGAACCTAGTTAGCAAGCAGCTGGAGCAACGAAGTGAGCGCCACCGGTAGCTACAAAGACGTTGTGTACAACCACCTAAAATTTTCTGAAGACGACGAGATTTTAATCGATCTAAACAGGGATGCAGTGCCGTGATGAATGACAAAACAGCACTACTGGCAATGACTCGGCGAAAATCGGCCAAGAAGCCAAACCTAAAGCGATGAATTAAAACTGCTAAGACTTGGGATAGCAAGCCTCGCCGCGATCAAACAAATCCTGTAATTCAGACAAGTGATCCCCGGAAGCAGCAATCGGACCTCGAATGTTTCGATAATCAGCCCGACCAACAAAACGCCCAGTTGGGTCATGAGGCACACCCCAGAGAGCAGTCTGCAAAGTTGTAGCCTGTGGTCCAGGTAGATTCAAGGATTTCGTCGAGCCATCAACATTGTTGACGCCATCAAACCAATTTGTGACACCATTAGCAGGAGTCCAAACGTTATAAAAACCACGGATTGGCTGTTTTGACTGTGATTCGTTGTGCCAAAAATGCAGAGTTCCTTTTGGAGAATAAGCGATATCACCTTTATTGAGAGTTATAGAACCCATTACTGGAACAGGTGCATTAATGCCGGGCAGCTGTCCAGGCTGAAGCGGATTGTACTCTTTAGTTCCATAAATCCGAAACTCAGAGTCCTCAGTAACAAAAAACCATTCAGAGGAAGCGAAGTGGAAATGAGGTGGGGGGCCAGCATCATAAGGAGCGATAGTCTCGCTCAACTGATAAAGACCACAAGTGTCTTCAGGGGTCCGCAACATAACAAGCTGATCGCCACCCCCGGTTTGGAAAATGCGTGGCTTAGCAAGAAATTTCGGCATCAGAACATGTGTTTTGCTGCCCGGAAAATCATAGACAATCCGCTCGGTAACACCTTTATTAATCAAAGGCGTTCGAGAAAAGCCAAAAACCTCAAAGAACTGTGCATAAGCGGGTGAAGCAATAGCTGCCGCAACTAGCAACCCGAAAGCGAGAACCAATAAAAAAAACCGACGAGTCCCCAACAGTGCTCTCAAGCGAAATCTAGCAGATAGACCTGAAGAAAAGATTGTCATGTACTGGCACTCAGATTAAAGAATGAAGGGAGATGGTGCGAGCGAAAGGAAGGAAAGACAAGCCACTATCACAAGAGAATTAATGATGAATCTTGGATGAACAGGGCAGAATCAATTTGCGAAACCGATAGCGCATGAGTCAACCCCGCACTTGACTACTCCACAAAAATGATTTTCGGGCACAATTCCGTTAGATACGTCATCCTCGATGAATAATCTGAGGATAACAAGAATTGATGAAACAGGATGCAGACACAGCGTCGCCTGGGTTGACGGCAAAACAAGTAGGCAGCATAGCGCAGAACAAGACTTGCGACTATGTCCAGATGTTGCAACACAAAATCCGTCTCGAAGGACGGCAAAAATCAGAAAGGCTCAAAAAAGGATAGCGACAGAAAGCATACGCAAAGGGGCAAAGTAATGACAGTCACAAACAAAAGACTTCCATAACATTAAAACTAAC
>CAMBZX010000092.1 GCA_945872185.1 Synechococcus sp. UW140
GCGGTCAGGACCTGGCCCACACCTCCTTCGCCGGCGTGCAGGGACGGCGGGCCCGCTTCGCCGGTGCCGATCTGCACGGGGCGATTTTCACCCAGGCCGCCTTCCCGGATGCGGACTTCAGCGGCGCTGATCTCAGCGATGTGTTGATGGACAAGGTGGATTTCAGTGGCGCCGACTTCAGCGGCGCCGTGTTGCGCGGTGTGATCGCCGCCGGCAGCAGTTTCGGTGGGGCGATCGTCACCAATGCGGACTTCAGTGAGGCCCTGCTCGATCGCAGTGATCAGCGGGCTCTCTGCCGCGACGCCAGTGGCACCAATCCAATCACCGGTGTCGATACCCGGCTGAGCCTGGATTGCGGTTGAGGCGCCGTCCCAGAGCGGCAGCCATGCCTGGGCGGAAGCGCCCTTGGTGTGGCGGACGGTTCGATCCGCTGGACCTGCACTCAGCTGGGGCGATCGCTGGCGGGCCGCTGCAGCCAGCCCCGCAATTTGCCGGGATTGAGCAGGCCGCTGGGGTCATAGAGGGCCTTGGCGGCCACCTGGGCGGGATCAATGCCGCCCAGGCCGCCTTCCTCCACCGTGATCTGGTGCGGGTCAAACACCAGGGCACCGAGGTCGCGGCACTGGTCGATCAGCGCCGCCAGGGCCGCCGGGCCCGCGTAGTGCAGCAACGGCAGCCCCGACAGCCGCACCTCGCCGTGCTGGCGCACCGCCTCCAGATGCCACAGCAGGCCATCGCCCCAGCGCTGGCGCAATGCCGTTAGCAGGGGTCGGGGATCGGGGGGCAGCAGCAGCTGCAAGTAGGTCCAGTCGGGCTGCTGGCCGCGCCAGTGCAGGGTGGTGTGGTTCCAGCAGAGTTCCCGCAGCGGCAGACCCCGATGCGCCGCCTGGGGCTCCTGCCAGAGCAGCCGCCCCCCCCATGCCGCCAGCAGGTCCGGGTGGCTCGCCAGGCTTTCGGGGGCGGCCAGCAGCAGCAGGCGATGCTCGCCGCCGGCGCTGCTGGGGCACCCCAGGGGCCACGGCATGCAAGCGGCCACCGGCGCCTCCAGCAACGCCACGTTGTTGAGCAGCAGGGCGCTGGCCGCCAATCCCTGGAGGGCCGCCAGTGCCTGGTTCCAGTCGTCGAAGCCGAGCACCAGCTGCTGCCAGGCCACCGCCGCGCAGGTGGGCAGCCGCAGGGCCGTGAGAATGCCATTGGTGCCATAGGCATGGTTGAGCGCGCCGCTGGCGCTGGCGTCCAGGTGCACCAGCCTTGGCTCGGGTTCCACCGTCATCACCTCCAGGCCCAGCAGGTTGCCCGGATCCCGCAGGAAACCCCAGCGCAACGAACCGATCCCGCCGGCCCCCCCGGCGATGAAGCCCCCCAGGCTGGCCGTGCGATAGGTGCTCGGGGCCAGGCGCAGGGCCCGGCCCTGGGGCGCCAGCTGGCGATCGAGGTCTGCCAGCAGGCAGCCGGGCTCGGCGACGATCTCGCCGCTCTCGGGATCAAGGCTGCGCAGCTGCTTCAGACCGGTGAGATCGAGCACCAGCCCCCCTTGCAACGGCACGCACTGGCCGTAGTTGCCGGTGCCGGCGCCGCGCAGGGTGAGCGGCACCTTGAGCCGGGCGCAGGCCGAGGCCACCCGCCGCACCTGCTCCAGCCGTTCCACCTTCACCGCCAGCTGGGCGCGGCACGGCGCCAGCAGGGGGCTGAGCACCGGCGAATAGGCGTAAAAATCCTTCGACAACCGTTCCAACTCCGTCCCGTCCTGAATCGGGGCGAGTTCCGCCAGCTCGGTCGCCAGCGCCGCGATCCGCTTGGGCGAGGGTGGGGGCAGCAGATCGGGCAGCTGGGAGAGGGTCATGGTTGGTGCGGCAGGCAAGCCAGCAAGGGGGAAAGTCTCTCTGCTGGCGGTGGCGGCAGCCATTCGCCGCCCCGCAGCACCCGTCGCTGGGGAGCCTGGGCCAGCAGCTGCCCCCAGGAGCTGGCCCCCAGCACCAGCAGATCGGCTGGCGCCCCCAGGCGCAGCACCCCATCCCATGCCAGGCCCAGCAACCGCGAGGGGGCGGTGGTGAAGGGGGCCAGGCCCTGCCGCTGCCAGGGCACCACATGGCTGATCAGGGTCGCCAGCCGCAGCAGCTCGATCGGATCGAAAGCGCCGCCCGGATACCAGGGGTCCTGAACGTTGTCGCCGCCGAGGGCCACCTCGACGCCGGCCAGCTGCAGCTGGCGGATCGGCGCCTGGATGCGCTGCAGGGGCGTACGGCCCGCCCGCCGGCCCAGCAGCCAGAGATTGGTGGTGGGCAAGGCGATCACGCCGATGCTGGCGGCGGCGATCGTGTCGCAGAGACGCTGGCAGGGTTCAGCTGCCAGCAGCGCCATGCTGCTGGCATGGCTGCACACCAGGGGCACTTCGCTGCGCTGGGCCAGCCGCTCGCGGCTCACCATCGCCACGCCCCGCCCCGGATCGCTGCTGCCCTCATCGATGTGCAGATCCACTGCGCAGCCCAGCTGTTCCGCCAGCCGTAGCAGGGCCACCACGCCGTCCCGATCGCGGCGGCGGGAGGCGAAGGGGGGCCCGATCACCCCGCCCAGGATCCCGGCGGCGGCGGCCACCCGGGCCGCCAGGGCCTCTCCTGCGGGAGTTAGCCAGTGCTGCACCGGCACCAGCGCCACCAGCTGCAGCTCCAAGCGTCCGGCCCAGCGCTGACGAAGGGTGGTCAGGGCCTCCCAGCTCGGGTCGGCGGCGGCGCCCAGACTGTCGACATGACTGCGGATGCTGCGCAACCCATGGCTCCAGGCCAGCTCAAGCCCCTGTTCGGCGCGGGCCAGCACGGCCTCGAGATCCCGGCTCTGCGACTCGTGGATGTTGGCGGCGAAGGCCCCGGCCACGGTGCCTTCCCGGTTGGCAAAGGCCGCGGCGGTGAAGGTCTTGTCGAGATGGGCATGGGGCTCCACCGGCGGTGTGATCGCCAGCGGCAGAGCGGCGACAGCCCGCTGCTGCGGAGCTGAGTGCCTCGGATCGGGCCAGGGCTGAATGGCGCTGATCCGCCCCTCGAGGTGCTCAAGCCGAACCGCCACCAGGCCGTCGTCATCGGCGGGTCCCAGACCCTCGAGCCGGGGATCAAGCAGGGCCCTCGGCATCAGCAGCGGCGGCAGCTGTTCAGGCCGGCTCATGGGGTTGGTCCCATTCAGGGCCTTTCGGCTCGGTTGGACCCATTGTCCTGACCGGTGCGCAACAGCACGAACCTCCCGGCTGCTGCCAGGGTGAGAGCGTGGTAGCGGGGCAGGCTCCAATTCGGCAGGATCCGCTCGCCGCCCAGTTCGGTGCTGTACAGGCTGAACAGGCCCAGATTGCGGCGGCGGGAATGCTCCAGTGCCAGATTCCCCAGCACCTGACGCTGGGACGCCACCACCGCAGGGCAGTCCCGGATCACCAGGCGCAGCATCAGGGGCAGGCCGTCCTCGTGGCAGATCTCCTCAGTGATCAGGCGCGTGAGTTGGTCGGCGGCGAACTCCTGAAACTCAACCGGCCCCGGGTTGGTGGCGGCCAGGCCCATCGCTCCGCCGGCTGTCGCCAGCACGCCAAGCAGGGTGGAGGTGGTGGTGAAGCTGGAGGGAGGCAAGCGCCAGCTGGCGGTGATCTCTCCCAGAATTGCAAATGACGACCCTGTTGCCATCCGGAGCGGGCCGGCGGCCGATTCGGCCCTCCCCGGCCAGCCGCCTGGCCGCCCGCTTGAGCCCTGTCCACACCAGCACGCCTCCGTTCCCCATGGTGCCGACCGGGCCCCGGCACGGGGCGGCTTGATCAGCGCTTCACTCAAGCCTGCCGATGTTGTAGGTTCCCATTTGCGCGGCGGGCGTCGCCAAGAGGTTAAGGCAGTGGCTTGTGGCGCCACTATTCGGGGGTTCGAGTCCCCTCGCTCGCCCTTTTGGCCCGGTGTCTCTGGCACTGGGCCTGTTTTTTAGCCAGCCTGCGCCAGCAGGGCCTCCAGCAAGCTGCCGCCACCGGCTCTCACCGGGTCGTGGCAGGGCAGGCCCGTGAGCGCGGCCGTGGCGGCGAGTGCTTCGGCGGCGGCATCGGCCCCGAGATGGCCGGTGTTCAGCGCGATCGCCCGCACCCGCGGTGGTGGGGCGGCGGCACCCTGGGGACGGGCGAGGGCCGCCATCGCCTCCAGGGTCGTGATCAGTTCATTTAGCGGTGGCAGGGGAATCTGGGGGTGATTGCGGATCGTCACCTGACCGGCGCGATGCACCAGCAGCAGGGCCGTGGGCTGGCTGCCCCGCAGCAGGGGCAGGGTGGCGCTGGAACCTGGATGGCAGAAGGAGCCCTGCCCCTCCACCAGAACCAGGGTTTCCGGCCCGGCTGCCTCGGCGGCATCGAGCACGGCCCGCTCCACGGCGCCGGCGGCGTAGTCCACCCGCACCGCATCGAGGGCCACGCCCCGGCCACTGATCAGGATGCCGGCCTGTCCCGTACCAACGAAGCGGGCGTCCAGGCCCCGGCTTGTGGCCGCCGCCTGCAGCTCCAGGCAGGCGCTCATCTTTCCCACCGACATGTCGGAGCCCACGGCCAGCCAGCGTCGCCCCGGCAGGCTGGCGGCGAGGGCGGAGGCCACCGGCAGCTCGGCGGGTTCCTGACGCAGATCCCAGATCCAGCGGCCTGGTTGCACCAGGGCCGCCAAGTGGGGATCGTCCCCCAGCCGGGTGTGCAGGCCGCTGGCCAGGCAGAGGCCCGCCTGCAGGGCGATCTCCAGATCGGCCCGCACCCCTTCATCCAGGCGCCCTCCGGCCGGGGCCAGGCCCACCACGGCCACCGCCGCTGTGCCCGGCTCGCCGCCGTCGGCCCGGCTGGATGGCGCCGAAGTCAGCAGCGGCAGGGCCTGGGCCATCGAGGCCACCACGGGGACGGCGCGATCGATGCCGGTGATCTCCCGCAGGCAGCCCCCCGCATGGTCGGGATCGATCACGGCCAGGATCGGTCCCGATCGATAGCGCAGCAAGGTCAGGCCGGTCTTGCCACCGAGATTGTCGAGGCCGTGGTGCAGCAGCAGCACCACAGGCGCTGCGGCGCTCAGCACGGGCCCAGCTCCAGCCCTGCCGCCACCTCCCCAACTGCTTTGGCTGTCACCCCCAGGCCCGGGGTCAGGCCGGCCAGCAGTCGATCGGCCTCCAGCCGCGGTCCCTCGAAGGGGTCATCGAGCAGATTCAGATGGCTGTCGAGATCGGGCCACTGGATCAGGGGCAACAGCTGGGCGGCGGCGCCGTTGAGCAGGGCGCTGTCGGAGTAGCAACCCACCATCACCCCCAGTCCCAGGCGCCGCGCCGCCTCGGCCATCAGCAAGGCTTCGCTCAGGCCGCCACTCTTGAGCAGCTTGATGTTGACCCCATCCACATAGGGCGCCAGACGCACCACATCGGCCAGGTTCCAACAGCTCTCATCGGCCACCAACGGGATGGGGCAATCGAGCTCCAGGGCGGCGAAGGCGGCGCAGTCGGCATCGGGATCCTCCAGGGGCGGCAGCGGTTGCTCCACCAGCACCACGCCCCGCTCGGCCAGCCAGCCCAGCATCGAGCGGGCCGCGGCGGTATCCCAGCCGCCATTGGCATCCACCTGCAGTTCCAGGGCCTCGCCCCGCTCCTGGCGCCGCCGCTCCAGGGCCGCCGCCACGGCCTCCACCAGGCTGCGGTCGTGCTCCAGACCTTCCGGGCTGCCGAGTTTGAGCTTGATGCGACTGGCCGGCAGCTGGGCCCACCAGCGCTCCAGTCGCTGCAACACCGATTCCACCGAACCCAGTCCCAGGGTGACGCTGGTGGGAACCGCCAGCGCACTATCGAGTCCCCAGAGCTGATGCACGGGCAGACCCAGCCGCTTGCCCCACCAGTCGTGCAGGGCCAGATCGAGGCCGCAGCGCGCGGGCGGCGAGAGATTGGCCAGCAGCGGTTCCAGGGCCTGGAGCGGCTGGGGCGCCAGACCGATCAGCCGGGGAAACAGGGCCTCCAGTTCGCGGGCGATGGCCTCGCTGTCGTAGTGGCGATGGCCGGTCTCGAATCCGCCGGTTTCGCCCAGGCCGGTGATGCCCCCATGCTCAACACTCACCAGCAGATGTTCCACCGCCGCCGTGGTGCCGCGACTGATGGCCAGGGGGACGGCTTTGGTGAGGGGGAAGCGGCGCAGGCTGCAATGCATGGTGAACGTGGAGCTGGCCGGCTTTTGCCTCACGCTGGCACAGGCCGGGCGCCGTCAACATGGCAGCGCAGCGCCAGGGCCAGCGGCAACGACTGGAACTGGTTCTGCGCTGGCGGTCCATGGCTGAAAATGTCGGCATGACTGCCACCGAGACCAGCCTCCATTCCATGGCGATCCCCGCGGCCGGCGCTGCCACCGGCCGCGGCAGCTACTGGATCACCACCTTTGGCTGCCAGATGAACAAGGCCGATTCCGAGCGCATGGCCGGAATCCTCGAGGCCATGGGCTACAGCGCCGGCAGCGACGAGCACAGCGCCGATCTGGTGCTGTACAACACCTGCACGATCCGCGACAACGCCGAGCAGAAGGTCTACAGCTACCTGGGGCGCCAGGCCCAGCGCAAACGCGACAACCCCCATCTCACCCTGGTGGTGGCCGGCTGCGTTGCCCAGCAGGAGGGGGAGGCGCTGCTGCGGCGGGTGCCTGAGCTGGATCTGGTGATGGGCCCCCAGCACGCCAATCGGCTCGAAACCCTGCTGATCCAGGTGGAGAGCGGCCAGCAGGTGGTGGCCACCGGTGAACACCACATCCTTGAGGACATCACCACGGCCCGCCGTGACAGCGCCGTCTGTGCCTGGGTGAACGTGATCTACGGCTGCAACGAGCGCTGCACCTACTGCGTGGTGCCGGCTGTGCGGGGCCGGGAGCAATCGCGGCTGCCGGAGGCGATCCGTCTGGAGATGGAAGGCCTGGCGGCGCAGGGCTTCCGCGAGATCACCCTGCTGGGCCAGAACATCGATGCCTATGGCCGCGACCTGCCCGGCATCACGCCGGAGGGCCGCCGCGCCCACACCCTCACCGACCTGCTGCAGCACGTCCACGATGTCAAGGGGCTGGAGCGGATCCGCTTTGCCACCAGCCATCCCCGCTACTTCACCGATCGGCTGATCGACGCCTGCGCCGATCTGCCCAAGGTGTGTGAACACTTCCACATCCCGTTCCAGAGCGGCGACGACGACGTACTGCGGGCCATGGCCCGTGGCTACACGGTGGAGCGCTACCGACGCATCATCGAGCGCATCCGCCGGCGCATGCCCGATGCCTCGATCAGCGCCGATGTGATCGTCGGCTTCCCGGGTGAAACCGATGCCCAGTACCGCCGCACCCTCACGTTGATCGAGGAGATCGGTTTCGATCTGGTCAACACCGCCGCCTACTCGCCACGGCCGAACACCCCCGCAGCCACCTGGCCGGACCAGTTGGAGGAAGCCGTCAAGGTGGCGCGCCTGCAGGAGCTCAATGCCCTGGTGGAACAGGTCGCCCGCCAGCGCAGCGGCCGCTATCTCGGTCGGGTCGAGGCGGTGCTGGTGGAGGGGGTGAATCCGAAGAACGACCAGCAGTTGATGGGCCGCACCCGCAGCAACCGCCTCACGTTCTTCCCGGCCCAGCAGGCCGATGGCACCCCCATCGCTGCAGGCGATTCCGTGGCGGTGCGCATCGAAGCGGTGCGTCCTTTTTCGCTCAGCGGCAGTCTCGCCTGAGGTCAGCGCGGCCGCCCCAGGCTGATAGGCCACAGCCGCACCCTGGTCAGCGGCCCGATGGCTGATACGTTTGGCGCCGCGATCGGCCGATGATGACCCAGTTCCCCACCCACCTCGGCCTGGTGTTCGGGGGAGCCTCCGGCGAACATGCGGTCTCGATCCGCTCCGCCGCCACCGTGCTGGCTGGACTGGGCCGGGGGGCGAACGCCGAGCGCTACCGGGTGAGTTGCTTCTATATCGATCAGCGGGGGCGCTGGTGGCCGCCGGCGGTCGCCCAGCAGGTGCTGGAGCGGGGCACACCGGCCCTGGCCGCTGACCTGCCAGACCCTGACGGTGCCGCTGGTTTTCGGGGGTTTCCCGCCGGGGCCCTGGAGGTGGAGCTGTGGTTCCCGGTGCTGCATGGCCCCAATGGGGAGGACGGCACGATCCAGGGGCTGTTCACGCTGATGCAGGTGCCCTTTGTCGGTTCCGGCGTGTTGGGTTCAGCGGTGGGCATGGACAAGCAGGCGATGAAGGCAGCCTTTGCGGCCGCCGAGCTGCCCCAGGTCCCCTACGTCTGCCTTGATGTGGCCGAACTCCAGGCCGATCCCGACGCCTTGCTGGAGCGCCTGGAGACTCACCTGGGCTACCCCTGCTTCGTCAAGCCCGCCAACATGGGCTCTTCGGTGGGAATCAGCAAGGCCAGCGATCGCCCCGGCCTGCTGGCCGGCCTGCAGTTGGCCGCCACACTGGATCCGCGTCTGGTGGTGGAGCAGGGCGTCACCGCCCGGGAGCTGGAGTGCGCCGTGCTCGGAGTCCGGCAGCTGCGAGCCTCGGTGCTCGGCGAGATCTGCTTCGAGGCGGATTGGTACGACTACGACACCAAGTACAGCGACGGGCGCAGCCATACGGTCATTCCGGCGGCAGTGCCCCAGGCGCTGGCGCTGCGGGCCCAGGAGCTGGCGATCGCGGCCTGCCGCGCGGTGGCCGCCGCCGGCCTGTCGCGGGTGGATTTTTTCTACGACGAGAGCAGCGGTGATCTCTGGCTCAACGAAATCAACACCCTGCCCGGTTTCACCAGCCAGAGCATGTATCCGATGCTGTGGCAGGCCACGGGGTTGCCACTCGAAGATCTGGTGCACGAACTGGTGCTGGGGGCGAGAGAATCCTTTGCGCAACGCCATCACTTCGGAGGTGCGACGCCATGATTCACGGCCTGCTCTGGTTGCCCTTGTTGCTGGTGTTCGTGCTGCTGGCCGCCCTGGGCTGGCTGGAGCGGCGCCGCCAGACCCTCTTTCGCCAGTGGGCCGAGGGGGCGGAACTGGCCAAGCTGGACAGTTGTGGTGCTGCCTGTCTACGCGACGGCCTCCTCCGCTGGAGTCGCTTTGAGGCGGGCAGCTTCCAGCCCGAAGGGGAGTTTGTGATCAAGCAGCTGGAGCTGGTGGAGCTGCTCTCCCTCGGTTCCGGCGAAGCGCCGCTCACCGAAGAAAGCCACGGGGCCTGCCGCCTGCGCTTGGTGGGCGAAGGCCAGCAGCAGGATCTGCCCTTCGCCGATGCCCAGCGGGCGCGGCGCTGGATCGAAGAGTTGATGGCGCGCTCGCGCTGCGAGCTATGAGCGAGAGCGAACCCCAGGAAGCCCCCCGGCCAGCTGGCTCCCCCTTGCCCCCTGGCTCAGAGCGCCGCAGGGAGCTGCGTCAGCAGCGGCGAGCGGAGCGCTGGCGCAATCTCTGGCGGCTGGTGGTGTTCAGCCTGATCTCGGCGGGCCTGGGCTACGGATTGCTGCGCCAGGGTTGGAGCCTGCGTGATCAGTCCCAGGTGCAGGTGGTGGGCAGCCGGCTCGTCAGCCGTGACCAGGTGATCGCCGCTGCCCATCTGCACTTCCCCCAGCCCCTGCTCGCCCTCAGCCCCAGGCAACTGAAGGCGGAGCTGGCCGAGGCGCTGCCGGTGGAGCAGGTGCGTGTGACCCGGCTGATGCTGCCTCCCCGCCTGCGCATCGACCTGATGGACCGGGAAGCCGTTGCCCGGGCCCAGCGCCGTACGGCTGCCGGCCTGGAGTTGGGATCCATCGATCAGCGGGGCAATTGGATCACGGCCAATCAGGCCGCCGTGGTTCTCAATCCCCGCAGCCAGGATCTGCTGGTGAGTGGCTGGAATGAACGCCATCGTTCGGCGGTGGTGCTGCTGCTGGCCAATCGATCCGCCCTGGGCCCCGGCCTGCGGCAGATCCGTTTCGAGCCCGACGGCAGCATCTGGCTCACCACCACTGAACTCGGTGATCTGCGGCTCGGCCCGGCCGATGGCAAGCTGCGGCGGCGGCTGGAGGTGGCGGCCCATCTCATTCACACGCTGCCCAAGCAGTTGAAGGGCCGACGATTCCAGTTGATCGATCTCAGCGATCCGGAACAGCCCGAACTGAGCCTGCCGGGCCCGGTGCTTGACAGCAATGACGGCGGCCCAGCCCACGCCCGCAAGCCCCTGGGTGCTCAGTGATCTCTCCCACCGGCAAGCCAGCCATTCCTCACAGGGGATTGCGTTCCTAAGCTTTTGCAGGGATTCTGTACAACACCAACAGGCTCCCGCCCCTGCCCCGGACATAATGCAGCCGTCGATCAACGGATTCCCTCCTTCGCACCCCGCGATCACCCGCGATCAGGACAACTTTTTATCCGTTGACCAGTCGGACCAGCCGGCTTCCCTTCAGGAGCATCACGACATGAGCGAGACCTCACCCCAATCCAATGGGATCGTGCCGAGCCAGTCGGCGCGGATCGAGGTCATCGGCGTTGGCGGCGGCGGCAGCAATGCCGTCAATCGCATGATTGCCTCCGATCTGCAGGGCGTGGGCTATCGGGTGCTCAACACCGATGCCCAGGCCCTGCTCCAATCGGCGGCCCAACAGCGCATCCAGCTGGGTCAGAAGCTCACCCGCGGCCTCGGTGCCGGCGGCAATCCGGTGATCGGCCAGAAGGCCGCCGAGGAATCCCGCGCCGATCTGCAGCAGTCCCTTCAGGGGGCGGATCTGGTTTTCATCGCCGCCGGCATGGGCGGTGGCACCGGTACTGGTGCTGCTCCGATCCTGGCCGAGGTGGCCAAGGAATGTGGCGCCCTCACCGTGGGCATCGTCACCAAACCTTTTGGCTTCGAAGGCCGCAAGCGCTTGCGTCAGGCTGAGGAGGGCATCGCCCGCCTCGCGGAGCATGTGGACACCCTGATCGTCATCCCCAACGACCGCCTGCGCGATGCGATCGCCGGCGCCGCCCTGCAGGATGCGTTCCGCGCCGCCGACGACGTGTTGCGCATGGGCGTGAAGGGCATCAGCGACATCATCACCAAGGCGGGCCTGGTCAACGTTGACTTCGCCGATGTGCGCTCGGTGATGGCGGATGCCGGCACCGCCCTGCTGGGCATCGGGGTGGGTTCGGGTCGCTCCCGCGCCAGCGAAGCCGC
>CAMBZX010000093.1 GCA_945872185.1 Synechococcus sp. UW140
GGGCTGCAGCGACCGGCGTCGCTGGTGTCGGTGTCGAGCCAGAGGTGCAGGCCTTCCCCGCCGGCTCTGGTGCCCAGCGCCAGGCCGTCGTTGGGCTGGTGGCGCGGTAGCGGAAACACCCAGCCGCTGGCCCTCTGGCCTGCGGGCACACAGCCGGTCAGGCCGGTCAGGGCGGCGGCGAGGGCCGTGGCCAGGGTCAGCCGCTGGATCCGTCGGGCTGGGGCTGCCGGGGTGAGGCTCAGGCGAGTCCGGTGGTGGAGCAAGCGGCGGACCAAGTCGCTCGGGGGCGGGTTGCAGCCGTCATGATCGGTCTTCGACCCTCGCTGACGTCCCCAGGGGCTCCTGCCTTCGATGGTGCTCACCGCTTCGACCATGCTTCCCCTCGGCACGGAACTGCCGTTGGCGACGATCGATCGCCGGCGCGGCGAGGGGGTGGGCTCCCCCTTCGATCCCGCTGCGCTGGTCGGCAGGCCTGTGCTGGTGCTGTTTCTCTGCCCGCACTGCCCGTTCGTGAAGCACATCGAACCGGAGCTGAGCCGGCTGCAAGCTGATTTTGCCGGCCAGGTGGCCCTGCTCGGCGTCTGCAGCAACAGCCCCCGCACCCATCCCCAGGACGGGCTGGAGGGCATGCGGGTCCAGGCCGAAGCCCGGGGCTGGACCTTCCCCTACCTGCTCGATCCGGACCAGGCCATCGCCCGGGCCTTCCGGGCCGCCTGCACCCCCGATCCCTTCCTGTTCGATGCCGCCCAGCGGCTCGTTTACCGGGGCCAGTTCGATGGCAGTCGCCCCGGCAATGCCCTGCCGCTCGACGGCCGCGATCTGCGCACTGCGCTGGCGGCCGTGCTGGCCGGGACGCCGGTGCCGACGGAGCAACGGCCTGCGATCGGCTGCAACATCAAGTGGCATCCGGGGCAGGAGCCGCCCTGGATGGGCTGCAACGTTCAGCCTGCGCGTCCTTGAATCCTGACCTCGGATTAAGGTGGCCGCCATGCAAGTGCCCCCCTTCAGCCTCGGTGAGCAGCTGCGGCAGCTCGGTGATGCCCTCGATAGTGCCGTCCTCGAGGTGTTGAGGAGTGGTCAGTACATCGGTGGCGCCACGATCGGTCGTTTCGAGCACGACTTCGCCGCCAGCTGCGCTGCCCCCCACGCGATCGGCTGCAACAGCGGCACCGACGCCCTGATCCTGGCCCTGCGTGGTCTGGGCATCGGCCCCGGCGATGAGGTGATCACCTGCTCCTTCAGCTTCTTCGCCACCGCCGAGGCGATCAGCGCCGTGGGGGCCACGCCGGTGTTTGTGGATGTGGACGAAGACACCTACCTGATCGCCCTGGATCGGATCGAGGCGGCGATCACCCCTGCCACCAGGGCACTGCTGCCGGTGCACTTGTTCGGCCAAGCGGTGGACATGCAACGCCTTTGTGCCATTGCCGCCGCCCACGAGCTGCATGTGATTGAGGACTGTGCCCAGGCCACCGGCGCCCACTGGGCCGGCCGGCCGGTGGGCAGCTGGGGTGATGCCGGTTGTTTCAGTTTCTTTCCCACCAAGAACCTTGGTGCCGCCGGTGATGGTGGCGCCGTCACCTGTCGGGATCCGCTGCTGGCCCAGCGGCTGCGGGAGCTGGCAGTGCACGGCATGCCGCGCCGTTACCTGCACACCGCCCTCGGCTACAACAGCCGCCTCGACGCCCTCCAGGCGGCGGTGCTGAATGTCAAGTTGCCCCATTTACCCGGTTGGGTGGAGCGGCGCCGGGCGATCGCCGCGCGCTATCAGCGCGAACTCGCTGATTTACCGGGTGTGCAGCTGCCCGCCAGCGGCGGCGAGGGCCATAGCTGGAACCAGTTCGTGGTGCGGGTGCCCCAGTGTCCGGCTCGCTCGGCCGCCTGCGGCGGCGGCTGCACGCCCTCCGCCGACAGCGCCACGTTCGGCCTGCCGGAGGCCTGCTGCCGCGACTGGCTCAAGCAGCAGCTGCAGGACCAGGGTGTCAGCACGATCATCTACTACCCGATTCCGATCCATCGCCAGCCGGCCTACGCCGAGCTCGGCTACGGCCCCGGCAGCCTGCCGGTCACCGAGCGGCTCTGCAGCGAAGTGCTCAGCCTGCCGATCTTCCCGGAACTCACCGTTGAGCAGCAGGGGCAGGTGATCCGGGTGCTGCGGCAGCTGGTGAGCTCTCCGGCCGCTGTGGCGGCCTGAGGGGCGGATCGGGGCGAGCAGGCTTTTCCCTTTCTGGACCCTTGACCCGGCTCCTAGCAGTCCCCGGGTTGACCCATCTTCATGCCGTGGGGTCAGTGCCCGCAGGGCTAACTCCCTGGCCAGGCCCCAGCAACCGGAGCAAACGCTCGCG
This sequence comes from Synechococcus sp. UW140, assembly GCA_945872185.1. Lineage (GTDB taxonomy): Bacteria > Cyanobacteriota > Cyanobacteriia > PCC-6307 > Cyanobiaceae > Cyanobium. The sequence goes on from CAMBZX010000093.1 coordinate 2,346, forward strand.
CATGGTGTCACTGTCAAAGCTGCACACCACGCAGAAGTCTCCCGGCTGAATCTGATGGGCCAGGACGTTGACGGCTTCGGCCTCGACCCCGGCGATCAGAACCTCCGGTCCGCCTGGGGCGAGACGGCGCACGCCTTCGGCCAACAGGGAGGGGACTTCCTGTTCCGTTCGATTGCCTCTCTTGTACCAGGCGGCACAGATCACCAGGTCAAAGGCCCCGGTCTCCTGGCCGACTTGTCTGACGAAATCATCAGGCCTGCTGTCGGGCGATGAAACGAGTAGCAAGCGTCGCCGCGGTTGGGCTGCGGTTTTGGTGAGGGCGTAGCGGGAGACCGAAGCCATCGCCTCCGGCCCGTCGGCTGAGCAGAGCGTGAGCTCCCAGGGTGTCTTGAACAGGGTTTCGAACCGACCACGGCTGTGGCTCGCTTGCAGCCCGAAACCGCGCAGACCATCCAGGATCTGGCTGGGTTGCAGATTCAGCCCAACAGCCAGAGCAGCCGTGAAGGCGGCGGCAGGGGCGATCGTGTCGATGGCTCCATGGTCGGAGGCTGGAATGTCGCGCAGGCGGATCTGCAGCTGCTCCCTGTTCTGCCGGTGCAGGCTGATCGTGCCGTCAGGATCGCTGCCGTAACTCACCGCCAGGTGGCCTGCCCTGCGATGGGCCTGCCAGGCGGCATTGCCGGGAGCCTGGCTCACCAGGGCAATCGACGCCCGGTCACGGTTCTGGGCCATCGCCAGCACCAGCGGATCGTCGGCATTGAGAACCAGCAGCCGGTCGGCGGCCTGGGCCACCACGGCCTTGATGCGGGCCAGATCCTCGCGGGAGCGGATGCCCTCCATGCCGACATGGTTGTCGAGCACATTGAGTACGGCGCCCACATCGGCACGCTCAAGACCGAGCCCCGACTTGAGCAAGCCACCACGGGCAATCTCGGCCACCAGCGCCTCCACGCGCCGATCCATGAGCAGGTGCAGGGCCGCTCCGCCACCGGCCACATCTCCCGATGCGATCTCTTCGCCGTCCAGTTCCATGCCGGTGGAGGAGCTCAGCCCCACGCGCAGACCTGTGCTGCCCAGCACGTGGGCCAGCATCCGACTGGCGGTGGTTTTGCCGACACTGCCGGTGATCAGGGCGGTGGGGATGCGGCCCTGGGGCGAAGCACCCAGCCACCGGCGCACGATCCGTTGGCAGAGGTCGCTTTGGGGGTTGGCCACCAGATGGGGCCGCAGGCCGGGGCAAAGGTTGGCCTCCAGCAGCCAGGTGCCGCCCTGACGCCAGCTCACGCCGATGTCCTGGCTGATGAGGTCGAGGCCCAGCACGTCCGAGCCGATCAGCCTGGCGATGTCCAGAGCGAGGCGGTGGTTGTCGGGATGCACCTGATCGCTGCAGTCGATCGCTGTGCCCCCCTGGGAGATGTTGGCGGTGCGGGAGAGCTGCACCGGTGTGCCGGCGGTGGGTGTGGCGTCCAGGGACAATCCCTGCTCGGCCAGCAGCAGATTGAGCCGTCCATCCACCGGCACTTGATTCATGAGGCGTTCGTAGGCCACACCCCGTTGGGGATCGGCGTTGAGCGCGGCGATCTGCTGGCGCAGGGGCCGGAGCCCATCGCTGCAGAGCGATGCCGGCTGGCGTTGTGCTGTCGCCAGCAGCTGACCCTCCATCACCAGCAGGCGATGGTCGGCTCCCGGCAGGGTCTGTTGCACCAGCTGCCGCGGGCTGCTGTCTTGATCCTGGCTCTGCCAGGCCTGCTGCAGTGCCTCGGGGCTGGAGAGCCCCACCCACACCCCTCGTCCTTTGCCACCGGCAGCCGGCTTGAGCACCACGGGCCAACCGATCCGTTCGGCGGCCGCCAGCGCCTGTTCGAGTGATGTCACCACCTCCTGCGCCGGCAGGGGAACCCCGCGATGCAGCAGCAGCCGATGCAGGGCTTCCTTGTTCGCTGTGGCCTGGGCGAAGAGGGGGGTGCGATCGGTGAGAGTTTCACGAAATAACCGCAGCTGGCAGCCCTGGCCCAGCTGAAGCAGTGGCTGCTGGCCCTGATCCACCAGGTGGAAGGGAATGCCGAGTTGCTGGGCAGCCCGCGCCAGGTGGGCGTGGGTCTGGTTCCAGAAGCGGGAGCTCAGGGAGGCCCAGAGCCGGGCTGTGGTGGCATCGGGAGGCTTGCCGACCTGCCACGCCTCCACCATGTGCGTGATCAGGCCAGCAGCAGCCTGGGCTGCGAGGTGATCGTCCACAGGCAGCCAGATCTGCAGGCTGGTGTCGCTCTGATGCAGCAGGCGAGCCGAAGCCGGCTGCAGCCGGGCCTGGTCGGTGAAGGCCAGCAGCAGCCTGGGAATCAGTAGCGCCAGAGGCTGCTGCAGATCAGCCTGGGAAAGCCGAAGACTGGTGGGAAAGCACCTGAGCCAGGCGTTCAGCTGAACGTCATTGAGCCGCTCAGACATACGGACGTTGGCGAAGCTGATCACAGCCCCGCTGACAGGTGCGCAGAGGTTGCCGCAGCGCAGGAAGCGAAATTCACTGATCTGCATGGATTTTGCTGGTTAATTCATCTGTGCTGAGGTTGGGCATTCAGGTGGAAGCGTTACATTGAATACGGCTTGCCATTTTAGATTCTCGATGAAAAGCACGTGGCTCATCGGCACAGCGATCGAGAGATGGACGGCCATGGATGGGATTGATTCATCGTCATAGGTTTGAAACGTATGCAGGCTCAAAGGTGAGCTGCTCGCAATCCGAATCGGCAAACCAGCTCACGGCCAACATCTTGAGCTGCTGCTGTACGGCCATGGAGTGTACGCGTATTGTCGATGATGATCATCTGCCCTGGTTGCATGGGCACGATCTGCAGGCTGTGTTCATGCGCGTGAATCATAGCCATGATCTCGGGTTTCGTCAGTGAACTGCCGTCACGCCAACTCACTCCATTGCTGGATCTGCAAAATATATTATTTGCATCATTGATTTCGTGCGGAATTTCTGGAAGATGTGCAAGAATTCCATTTGCAAATGCCTCTCGACCCGATGTCCACGAGCGCCTGAGCGCGCAGGTGCGCCAGCTCAGCAGCAGATTGTTTCCATCCCACTGATGAGTAATGTCCGGATGGTTTGCCATCCATGCCGTCAATTCTTGTATGCTTCTGTGCTGAAATTCTTCCTCCCATCTCTTGGGTTCCCATTTCATTTGATAGCTCACCCCTTCTTGTCTCAGTCTGTTCACCAACTCAGTGGGCAGAATGTCGAGAATGCGTTCACCATCTGCCACTGTCAGATGCCCTCCATTCTCAAGAGGGGTTGAGCTAATCGACAGGAAAAAACAGAGATCAGGAACCGGTCCTGACGGGGCATGCGCGCGCTCGCTATGACCCAGTACCGCTTTGCGGCCGAAAGGAGCATGGTAGAAATCGCCCTCAGGAAACTTTTCCCCGTAAGACTCTCGACCAGTACTTGGGAGGATTGATCTACAAAGAAGTTCTGTTATTGTTCGCATCCTGCCAATGCCATTGGGATGGGGCGGGAGCATGACCCATCCCTTCTCGCGCAGGCTCTTGATGAGTAGGGGGATCGAGATTTCGCCGACTCGGATTTGTTCCTGATGCATATCTAAGCCCCCAGGTGAAATGGCAAGTTCTGAAGTGAGCGAACGAAGCTATTTGGTTGCCATTGGGCCTGGCCTGCCAGCGAACTCTTGCCAAAGTGGTTTAAGAATTCCTGAATTGCTATTCTGGCCTCAAGCGCAGACAAGTGTCGGCCGATGCAGTGGTAGTTGCCACGCCCAAATGCCAGATGGGGATTAGGGAAGCGGTCAATTCTGAAGCTATGGGCATTGCTGAATATCTTCTCATCTCGATTTGCGGATCCCAGGATCGCGGAAACTTGCTCGCCGGGGCCGAAGTAGTGCCCCTCAATAGCTATATCGCTCAATGTCATTCTGAATGTTGAACGTTGCAGGGGAGACTCAAATCGAAGACTCTCTTCAATGGCGCCAGTGAGTAAATCTGGATTTGCTTGCAAGAGGCGGCGTTGTTCTGGGTGAGCAAAAAGCAAGTAAAGACAGCTGCCAATCAGGGCTATGGTTGTTTCGTGCCCTGCAAATAGAAGCAGAGTCAGCATCGCTATGGCTTGATCCTGGCGTAGGGTTGAATCATTGGTTAGATTCCGTAGTCGTAGCAGCAATGAATCTTGTGGCGGCTCCCATTCACCGTTGAGGCCTGCCTGCATTAAGACTCCCAGGTCTTTGTAGGCGGCGGCCTTGGTCGCATAGGTGCTCTCGGTCACAGTTAAATCATCGGTTGCGGACGTAATGGCCCGTGATAAGCGCCGCAGGATCGGCATCTTGGTTTTTGGGATTCCCAGGAGTTCTGTAATCGTCAGCAAAGGGAGGGGCTCGGCGAAGGCTTGGACAAGATCTAGCGTGTCGCCGCACTCGTGTTCTGCGAGTAGTAACTTTGCGTTGCCGCTGACGACCTCTGCATACCGGTTGATGGCGGTTCTTCGGAAAAGATCTTCTACAAGTGATCGTAGTCTGCGATGTTCTGGCTCATCCTGAAAAAGCATGCTTGCATCAAAGCCTGGCTCTGGGCCTCGCGTACGAGAGGCGGCATTGTTCTTGGTAAAATGAACCGTGTCGTTCAGGATGAATTGCGCTTGCGCATAGGTACTAAGCAGCCACTTCCCCGGCGCTTTGTTGGTGTCTGCTGGATGGTGAGGTACAAATAGAGGCTGGTTCAGTCGCCTCATCTCGGCATAGATTGGGTAAGGATCGGAGACGAGTTGATCGCGAAGATGGCTTGTCAGCTGGTCGAGGTCTAATGCCATCTGTATCTCAGTATCGAAATCCACCGTGTTGTTCCACGATGAATAGGCCTTCCCTTTCGTCGCTGATCCTGAACGAGGCGCGGGCGTAGGCCATGCCATTGATCATACGAAAACTATTGCAGACCATGGCTACGTTAATGTCTTGATGGGAGCGAATCGGCCTGTGTATGTTGCAGCTGCATTTGCTCATCCAGGCTTCCTGTGCTTTGCTTGGTAGCTCAAGTTTCTTGAACATCCAGAAGAGGATCAGTTCTGTGCAGAATTCCTGTGCACTGAATATGGAGAGATGAAAGCCGCCCTTGTCTGCTTGGGAGATGTATGGATTGATGATGCCGACGGTGGCGTCCAGTGCATTGCCAAGGATATGGCCTCTCTGGGTGTGCCAGCGTTCTGCCAGGCGTCCCCCGTGTAAATATTCGGACTGATAGGGTGCAAGATCGCTGGAGTTAAAGCTGAATTTTTCTTCGCTCGTTGTCTTCGCCGTCATTGTCCAGTAACTCAAGAAGATCTTCTACCTTGGCCACAATGGAGCGTGATTTGCTCATTGGGGCTAGGATAGCGGTAAGCTTATTGATTTGATGCAGATGCTGGTCTTGTGCAGCATTTCTGCTTCTAGACGTTGTGGAGACAATGGTCAGGCGGTTGATCCTGTCGATCGGCAGTCCATCGCTCAGGGTGGAGGTATCCCACAGTGCGAGAACCAGTCGATCGACACGTGTGCAACTCAGCAGCATCGATACTGCTTGGAACTGGTCGGATGGCGGGCCAGAGAAGCGCTGATTGCCAACGAAGACACCATCGCGTCCTACCAGGCCGAGGCCGGAAGCTGTCGATAAGCGCTGGTGTTTTGCTATGGCTTTCTGAAGTAGGTCAATGCGATCAAGTCCAAGCACTACATCAACTGGAATCCTGCCATTCCCTCCAATCAGTTCTTGGAGAAGAGTGTCATGGTTCGCTGCTAGCTGCGGCTGGGCGTTGACTTCGCAAATGATCGCTCCCACCTCCAGCCAGGATCTGCTGATATCACTCATCAAGACATCAATGCCGGCCAGGTCGAGACGTAAGGCTTCGGCGGCCCGTGCCGCCAAGGCGAAATTATCTGGGTGGGCAATGTTGATGACATCTTTCCTTTCGCCGCCCCTGGACGTATTGGCGGCACTTCGTAGGGCAACGAATTGGTCTTTCTCGGGTACGCTATTCATTGACAAGCCTTGTTGCATCAGGAGTCGTTGGGCTTCCAGGTCGAAGGCGATAGACCTTTTGCTTTTACCACTGCCTTTGGGGCCTCGATCAGGTTGGCGATTCAACTCCTCCAGGAGTTGGCTGATGGTGCTTTTGCCGTCTCCCGTGAGACCTCCGGGTCGGCGCTCGATGCAGCGGAAGACTTTGCCGTGATAAACCGTCAGTCGATAGTCGGTGCCGGAGTGATAGCGTTCAACCAGAATAGGATGGTCGCTTTTGATGATTGCATCGGCAGCAGCTACAACTTCATCCTGGTTGAATAGCTTGACATGGACTTCCAGCCCTCCGTCTGCCGACTGGGGTTTGACTACAGTTGGTAGCCCCAGTTTTTGTGCCAATGACCAGGCCTGGCTTGCCGAGTTTGCTGTCAGGCCCGCTGCAACGGGTAGGCCTGCATCATAAAGCAACTTTTTGGCAACCAGTTTGTCTCTGGCTGCGTTGCAGCCGATTGCCGATGTGGCGTGCGTGATGCTGCTGTCCATGAGTGCTGATAAATGGCCCCAGCCATAGTGATGCAGAGTGCCAGCGACATAGCGCGTGGGTATGTCGAGAGCGCGTGCTGCTGAGAGAAAAGGCAGAGTGTTGGCGTTTTGTGGGATGCATGCCTGCATCTCATTTCGACATTGAACGAGCTGATTGATCTCCTTCTCTTTTTCCTTCCCCTTGCTCGTTTCTTCAGGTTGCGTGATCGTGTGGAGCAGGCCAAGGCAGGCGTTCAGCATCCTGGCGGCTGGCTGCCATGTATAAATTGATGATGGCAGGAGCAGGAGGTAGGTGTCGCCTTCTCGGCGTTGGCATTGCGGCGGATGGTGCAGGGGCAGGCGTAGGCCTGCCTGGACCTCGGTGACGATCTTCAGGGCCAGCAGGGAGATGGTTTCCCATGAATCCCGGTTTGTTAATTTAAGGCTGTTTAATATTTCTGTTTCTGAAATCTCGAGCTCGTTCAGCCAGTCGCTGATCTCCTTTGGCAGGCTTGGCGGCTCGGTTTTGTGTTGTCCATTGGTATCCAGCCTGAACAGCAGACTGTCTGGACCGATGCCCGGTAAATAGCCCCTGTGTCTCCTTAGTAATTTCAGGTTTGGCATATTGAGGCTCATTGGCTGTCGGATTGTGTTGTTGACTCCTGTGTGAACCGCTGCTGCCTGAACCGCTGCTGCCTTGACTGCTGTTATCCAGCTGGGCCCGAGCGATTGTGGCGATGCTATTGATTCTGGTTTGGATTTTCCATTCAAGGGCCAGGTGCCACGGCGGTGTCTTGCCTCTGGGCGCCGGCTGGCTGCCGGGGCGTGCTTGGGAGTGGTGTGCTCGGGAGTGGCGCACTTCAGCTGCGAGGCAGTGTTGCGTATAGCGCCTTGAAACGCGCCTGCTGCTCCTTGTGCACCACGATCGTCTCGGGGTAGCCGCGGCGCTCCAGCGGGGCGATGTCGCCGCTGATCAGATCTCGTGTGGCCACATGGCGCAATTCCGGTAGCCAGTGGCGGATGTAGTTCGCCTCGGGATCGAACTTGCTGGCCTGGGTGGCCGGGTTGAAGATGCGCAACGGCTTGGGATCCATGCCGCTGCTGGCACTCCATTGCCAGCCGCCGTTGTTGGCCGCCAGATCGCCATCCACCAGGTGGGCCATGAAGTGGCGTTCGCCCAGGCGCCAGTCGCAGATCAGATCCTTCACCAGGTAGGAGGCGACGATCATGCGGCAGCGGTTGTGCATCCAGCCGCTGGCGCTGAGCTGGCGCATGGCGGCATCGATGATCGGCATGCCGGTGAGGCCGTCCTGCCAGGCCTCCAGCCGCTCGGGGTCGTTCTGCCAGGGGAACTGGCGCCATTGGGGCCGGTAGGGGCCGTCGGCGAGTTCGGGGAAATGGAACAGGGCCTGCTGGTAGAACTCGCGCCAGGCCAGCTCCTGCTCCCACATCGTGATCGCGGCCAGGGCCTCCTCGCTGCGGACCAGCTCCCGGGCCTGCTGGGCGGCGGCCCAGGCCTGGCGCGGGCTGAGCGTGCCCAGGGCCAGGGCGGCCGACAGGGCCGAGGTGCCGGCTTCGCTGGGGATGTTGCGGGCCGGTTCGTAGGCGCTGATCGGGCCGTCGCCCCCATGGCCGCCATCGCAGAAGGCCTGCAGCTGGGCCCGGGCTGCTGCTTCACCGGGCCGGCATGGGCAGAGTTCGGCGCCACTGAAGCCATCCCCCAGTAAAGCGGCGGTGCCTACCTGGCGCAGGGGCAGACGATCCCAGAGGGTCCGTTGCTCGGCGGGCAGCTCTTCGGGGGCCAGATCCAGCAGGCCCGCGGGGGCCGCCACCGGCTCCAGGCCGCCGCTGGCGGCGGAGCCCAGCAGCGCCTTGCGCTCCACCTGGCCGCGCCAGTTGCGCAGGAAGGGGCCATACACGCGGTAGGGATCGCCGCTGCCGGTGCGCAGCTGCTCAGGGGCAATCAGCAATTGGTCCCAGTCCACCAGCACCTTGCGGCCAGCGGCCTGCAGGGCGGCGGCCACCCGTCGATCCCGTTCGCGGCCAAGCGGTTCCCCTTCCCGGTTCCAGGCCACCACGCCGGCCCCAAGGGCCGCTGCCAGCTGCGGCAGCAGCTCGACGGGATCGCCCTC